>NZ_JBEZYB010000026.1:0-101536 GCF_040638285.1 Amycolatopsis sp. NPDC026612 | reverse complement strand
AGCCGGCCACCAAGCGTCACGCTACGATCAACCCTTCGAGCCTGCCCGGGCTCGGTGACAGACAACAGGACCTGCACCAGACCCGGAGCGCATCAGGTACTGGGCAGCCACGGCGTAGGCGACACCCACACCGATGTCATGACTGACCAGCTGCACGTTGCGCGTCAGACCCAGACGGTTGAGCAGCAGGTGAATGTACTCTGCCATGACGTTCGTCGTCATAGAGCGCGGCGTACCGGTCGAGTCGCCCAGTCCCGGCTGGTCGATCGCGATGACGGTACGGCCTGGGAGCAGTTGCGGCATGATGCCGCGGTAGGCGTACCAGCTCTCCGGCCATCCGTGCAGCAGCACCATCGGGTTCGGTCCGTGACCGCCGATGACGTAGTGCATCTGAACGCCGTTGATCGTGGTGAAACAATGCCGGAATGTCTCGTTGAACGCGGCGTCCTTCCGGGTGGCGGCGTCGTAGTCACGGCTGAGCGGACGCTCCGGGGCCACACAGGCCGGGGCGCTGGAAACAGTGGCCGACGTCGACACTGGCGCCGGAATGTTCGCGGAGACGCTGGTCGTGCCGCCGATCAGGGTGGCGGCAGTCAGTACGGCGGCGCGAACGATGACGCCGAGGCGTCGGAGCCGTGAAGATTTCCGGGGCATTGCGGGCTCATCCATAAGCCGAGTCCTCTCTGTTCATGTCGATCGCGACGTGTCGGCGTCGACGAGGATGTCGAGGCCGAGCGGGTGCCGCGAAGCGTTGTGACCGCGGATCTGGTGGGGCGGGTGATGATTGGAAGCGCCCGTCCCGTCGGCGGCCGCGACACGCGAGCATGCGCGGACCGTCGCAACACGTTTCTGACACTCGTCGAAGGAGGGGCGGGTCTTCGAATCGGGATCGCGCCGGCCGGCGGCTACGTCCGGCTCATCAGAGGACGCGCTGTGCGCGTTGCAGGTTTTTGACCAGCTCTGCTCGGCTCTGTCCGTCGACGTGGTGACGCCACATCGGCGTGCCGGGGGCGCTACGCCACGACTCGCTCAGCGGGCTGTTGTCGACCGCGTCGAACCCGAGATCGTTGTAGAACCGGGTCGCCACCTCGACGGCCTCCGGGTAGTCGCTCGAGACGACCAGCGCCTTGCGGTCGGCTGCGCCGGCCGGCCTGGCCAGCCGGAAAACGGCAGGTAGCAGGTCACCGGGAACGCGGATCTCGGAGCGCTCGTGGAACTGGATGTGGGTGAACGCCTTCGCCACCTTCGAGGTGGGCAGCTGCTCCTGACGCAACTCGTGAATCGTCTTGAGGCCGGAGTCGACGTCGGGATAGTTCCCGTCGCGCCAGCTCATGTAGTTGTTGGTGTCGAGCACGACCTTCCCGGCGAGTTCCTCGACCGGCAGCCGGTCTGCGGGTCTGTACGGGAATGCCGTGACCGCGATATCGGCTGCCGCCGCGGCCTGCGCCGCGTAGGCGGCGCGCGCCCGCGGGCCCAGCTGGGCGACCAGCTCCTGCAGTGTTTCGGGGGCTCGCGAGTTGGCTATGACGACGTCGTAGCCTGCCGCGATCGAGGCACGGGCCAGCGTGCTTCCCGCCTGGCCGGCACCGAGAATGCCAACAGTAGTCATGAAAACTCCCCACTTTGAGACCGATCCGGCGCGGCTTGCTGCCTCGGCCGTCCGGGCCGGGGCGACGTATGAGCGTCAGTGCTGCCGCCGCAGGGACACCAGCACGGCGGCGCCGACGACGGCTGCGACACCACCGACCGCCAGCGGTGTCCCGGCCGACACTCCGTCGACCAGAAGGCCGCCACCGACCGCACCGAGCGCTATCCCGATGTTGCACACCATCACGATGAGCCCGCCTATCTGCTCCAACCGGACCGGCTCGGTCCTGGCGCCCCAGCTCAAGACCGTGGTCGGCACACCGCCGAATCCGAATCCCCACACCGCGGCGGCGACGAACAGGCCGACGAACGAGCCTCCGGTCAGGTACATCATGAGCATCCCGGCGCCCAGCACGGCCGGGAACAACAACATGCCCGCCCGCGGGGCCCGGTCGGCGACAGGGCCGCTGAGCACCGTGCCCAACAGGCCGGCGACACCGAAGACGACCAGCAGCATGGCGAAGCCGGCGCTGTCGATGCCGGACAGGCCCTGCGCGGCGATCCGGACGTACGTGAATCCGGTGAAGTGGCCGCCGAAGGCCAGCAGGAGGGCGAACAGACCGGCCAGGACGACACCGGAGCGCAGGACCGCTGCGAACGCACCCAGCGCGCTGGCCGCTTCGGCCGCGACGCTCGGCAGCGTCGCCGCCTGCGCGATCACGGCGAGTACGGCAACGCCCGCAGCCAGGAGGAAGACACCACGCCAGCCCCACACGCCGCCGAGCCAGGCGCCGAGCGGCACGGCGGCGACGGTGGCTGCCGCGACGCCGGAGTTGATGATGGTCAGGGCTCGGCCGACGTGGTCCGCGGGCACCAGTTTCGCGGCCATCGCGGTGGCCATGGCCCAGAACCCACCGATGGCCATGCCCAGCAGCAGCCGGGCGCCCAGCAGCACGTAGACGTTCGGGGCCAGGGCCACGATCAGGTTGGAGACGGCAGCCAGCAGGGTGAGGCCGATCATGACGCGGCGCCGGTCCGCCCGCGGCAGGACCACCGAGATGAGCAGCGCCGACAGGACCGCGGCGAAGGCAGTGCTGCTGACGGTCTGTCCCGCGGTGCCCTCCGACACCCGCAGGTCGCCGGCGATGACCGGCAGCAGGCTCGCCGGCAGGAACTCCGACATGACGATCGCGAAGATCCCCAGACTCAGTGAGACGACGCCGGTCCAGGACGGGCCCATCCTCTCCTCGCCGCTCCCGGGGGGCGCCTCGCACGGCCGGGCCTCGGTGCTCGGGCTCACCACGGCAGGTGTCCGGCTTCGTCCTGGAAGGTGCCGGACGGCCCGGACTCATCGAGGACGGCCAGGCCCACGACGACTCGGGCGCTCTGCTCGACCGGTCGTCCGATGCCGAAAGCGGCGGTCATATCGGTGGCGGTGGTGCCCGGTTCGACGGCGTTGAACTTGATGCCCGGCTGCGACTTGGCGTAGTGCACCGTCAGCATGGTGGCCGCGGTCTTCGATGCCGAGTACAGCGCGAGCGGGAGGTTGAACTCCGGCCGCTCAGGGTTGTTCACCGCCCAGAACGACCCAGCGCTGCTGGAGATGGTGACGACGTTGGCGTTCGAGGACCTGCGCAGCAGCGGCAGGGCCGCCTCCGTGACCCGGACGATGCTGACGGCGTTCGTATCGAAGGAACGCAGGGCCGCCGGGCCGTCGAGCGCGGTCTCGAGGACGCCCGCGTTGTGGATCAGGACGTCGAGCCGGCCCTCTGCCGCGTCGATCGTGGCCAGGGCGCTGCGCACTGAGGCGTCATCGGTCACGTCGAGCTGGACGAACCGCGCCCCGAGCTCGGCGGCGGCTTTCACGCCGCGTTCGGTGTCACGCGCGCCGACGTAGACCGTGTGTCCCAGTTCCAGCAGCTGCCGGGCGGTCTCGTAACCGATGCCTTTGCTGGCACCGGTTATCAGTGTGACAGTCATGTCTCTCCCTAAGCCGTGCGACCGCCGAACTTGCTTCTGTACCGTTCGGTTGGAGTCACGCTATCAAGGTTTTGTACCGATCGGTCGGTGAGCTGGATCATATTTTGTACCGAGCGGTAGAATGGAGTCCATGAGCACGAACTCGCCGACCACGGGACGACCACGGGCCTTCGACACGGAAGCGGTCCTCGACCGCGCCGCCGAGGTCTTCTGGCAGCGCGGCTACGAGGGTGCGTCGCTGAGCGCGCTCACCACCGCGATGGGCATCAACCGCCCCAGCCTCTACGCCGCGTTCGGCAGCAAGCAGGAGTTGTTCAGACGCACGTTCACCCGTTACCACGACGCACAGGTGGCCACCGCCCGCGCCGCGCTCGACCAGCCGACCGCGTACGCGTCCGTCGAGGCATTCCTGCGCAGCAGCGCCGACGGCCTCACCGCCACCAACCACCCACCCGGCTGCCTCTCCATCCAGGGTGGCCTGGCCTGTGCGCCGGAAAACGCCCCCATCTCCCAGGCACTGGCCACCGGCCGCGCCGCCACCGAGACCGCGCTGCGGGAACGTCTGTCCCGCGCGGCGGCCGACGGCGACCTCCCGGACGGCGTCGACCCGCACGCACTCGCCCGCTTCGTCATGGCGCTCAGCGAAGGCCACGCCGTCCACGCCGCCGCCGGCGCCAGCCGCGCCGACCTCCACGCCTCCATCGACGTCGCCATGCGCGCCCTGCACATCCCCCCGCCGCAGGCGAGCCCACCGCCCACCACAACACCGACGTCGCACCCCTGAACACTCACCACAACCGGGCACCCGAGGGGGTGTGTGGCCGGTCCGGGGCCGGGGACACCTCGGCCCGGCCGCCGTTGTCCTCGATGCGGTTCAGCCCGCCCCTGGACGACGACAACGCCGAGCCGGCCGGAGTCCTGGCCGTGACGGCGGTCACCGCGGAACAGCCGACCGACCCAGCCCGACACCGAAGCAGGCTCGCAGCGGATTGGACGACCAGGTCATTGCTGAGGGGGCTGACCCGTAGACCGGTGGCTGTAAGGCGGGATGCATCTGCACGCGCTGCCGGTGGACCTCAGATGAAGCTCCTTCGCCTGGCTCCAGAGGGACTCAACAGCGCGGCAGCTGCGAACAGCAGCCACGCGGCGTGCCGGGCACCAAGTACTGATGACCATCTCGGCGTATTCGTCGTTGTCGGTGTCGATACTCATCGGCTTCGTGCGACTCGCCACGGCGCCCAAGGGCTACCGTGCGGTCGCCGGCACGGAGGTCTGTGATGACGCGGACGCGGCGCGCCGGCTGATCCCCGACGACAGCAGCCGCACTCGCGAAACCGATCACCCCTCGCCTAGTAAGTTCATGTGATGAGCAGACGTTTCCAGGAACTCGATTGGCGTCCGACCCCGCTGGGTGAGCTGGTCCTGCGCCGCCGCCGGGATGTCACGGTGGATCGGGACGTACTGGAGATCAAGCTTGGTGACGAGTTCCTGATGTCGGACCTGTTCACCGTCGCCGAGGTGGAACTGGCACGCCGCGGACTGGCGGAACTGACCGGGACTGACCTCGATGTGGTGGTCGGTGGCCTCGGTCTCGGTTACACGGCGCAAACCGTGCTGGCTGACCCGCGGGTGCACTCGATGGTCGTGGTGGATGCGCTCGAGGCGGTGATCGAGTGGCATCGCGACGGGCTCATCCCGACCGAACCCGAGTTGACCTCGGATCGCCGGTGCACGTTCGTCCACGGCAACTTTTTCGAGCTGTTGCGCTCACCGGACGGACTCGATCCGGTCGCGCCGGGACGGCGGTTCGACGCCATCCTCGTGGACATCGACCACTCCCCGCGGCATCTCTTGCACCCGAGCCACGGGTCGTTCTACGCACCGGAGGGACTGCGCCGCCTCGCCGGGTGGCTGCACTCCGGCGGCGTGTTCGGGCTCTGGTCCAACGACCCGCCCGACGAGGAGTTCCTCACGGCACTGTCATCGGCTTTCGCTCGGGCACGAGCCGACATCATCACCTTCGCAAATCCCCTGCAGGGCAACGAAGCGACCGCCACCGTCTATCTGGCGTCAACTGCTGCCGACACGCCGCGCTCCTCCTGATTCTGACGTTACTGGTCAAACCGGCGACGCCAACACGGCCACCACGTCCGAGAGTTCGTAGGTCATCAGCTGATGACGGCCTGCCACGCCGCGCGGAAGGAGATGTTCTTGGCCAGGATGAACAGGTCCCGGGCCTCAGTGGGTCGCCTGAGCGTGCAGGCTGTGGAGAGTGCTATGTCTCGACGCCGACGCAAGGGTGGCTGCCGCGCTCTGCATCACGGCGTCCTGCAGTATGTGACACGCGGCAGCCAACGAGCGGGCCTATGATGCCCAGCGCGAGTGGAGCGCGGCGGCCAAGACCCAGCCGATCACCCAGGCGCAGCTGCGCTACCTGAGCAAGCTGATCACGAAGGCTCGTAAGGACAGGTTCAACGCCGAGTTCGCCGCGGCGATCAAGGACCCGCTCGGCCAGACGTCCGATGCTGCCCTCGGGAGCGACCGTCCGGATGGTCGGGATACCGCGGCCGCCGTGGAGGTGGCGGGGGCGTCCAACTCGAGGGCACCAAGGTGCCGTTGCCGGTTCGGTAGCGTCGCTCCGAGCGCGGTGCTGGGCGAGTGGTCTGGTGAGAAGGTAGGGCTCGGCGGCGCTACTCGTCCTGTGCTGAGATCGTGTCGATACATCACTGCAAGACAACGGAACTTTCAGGGCTTTCACCTTGTTGGGTCGGCGGGCGGAGGACTGCCGTTCGCAGTGACTCGAGCAGCCACTCCTCGGCCTTGTCGAGTGACCAGTGGTTGTCGTCGGTCAAGGTGAAGTAGGCCCCATTGCTGAGGTAGAACCACAGCGTGTCGGTGGCCGACTCGACGTCGACCCCGTCGCGCAGTGCGTTCAGGTCGGCCAGGCGCTGCGCGGTGAGGTGGAGGCCGGTGCGCAGGCTGGCGTGTGCGGAGCGCAGTGCCTGGGCCGCGGCCGGTTCGTGGGGAGCGGTGTCGATGACGACGCGCATCAGGTCTCGGGCGTTTTCGAAGCGGACGCGCGTGGCGTGGATCATGAATCGGAGCAGTGCGGTGGCGTCATCGTGGCCGGTGATGCGGGCGTAGGTCTCTTCGACGTCCGGCGCGGTCGTGCGGGCTTCGATGATCGAATTGAGGAGCCCCTGCTTCCCGCCGGCCACGGCGTACACAGAGGCGGGCGCGACCCGGGCTGCGGTGGCGATGTCGTCGACCGTGGTGGCGAAGTATCCCTTGGTGACGAACAGTTCTCGGGCGGCGTCGTGAATCGCTTGCCGGGTCGCCGCGGCGTATTCCGCTCGACGGCCGCCGATGGTCCTCGAAGGCTTGCTGGGCACGGTGGTAGCGTAGCGGCATACTCGCTGGAGTATGACTCCAGTGACTAGGTCTCTACTTCATCAACGATCTGAGGAGCAACCGTGGAGTACGTCTTCGTGCCCGGCGCATGGCACGGCGGCTGGTCTTGGCACCCCGTGGCGCAGCGAGTCGCGAGAGCGGGGGACCGGGCCGTCGCGCTGACCATGCCCGGGTTGTCGGCCGGTGACGATCCGCGCGAACTGCGGCTGGCGGACGCCGTGGCGTACCTGGTCGACCAGGTCGAGCGGCGGGACTTGACCGACGTCGTGCTGGTCGGCCACAGCTGGGGCGGCATCCCGATCGCCGGCGCCGCTCGACAGCTGGGCCGGCGGCTGCGGGCCATCGCCATGGTCAGCGCGTTCGTGCCGCGCGGTGGCGAGTCGATGGCCGAGGCCATGGGACCCGCGGTCGGTGAGTACGTCCGCGCGACGATCGAGGCGGCGCCGGACCACGCGATCGGCGTCGACTTCGCCGCGTTCCGCGAGTCGCTCATGCAGGACGAACCGGAGAACCTCCAGCGCTTGGTCCACGAGCTGCTGGTGCCGCAGCCCGGCGGCTACATGCTGGACTCCCTCGACGTGGTTGATCTCGCCGGCCTCGACGTGCCGATGACGTATCTGCTCGCCGAACGGGATCGCGCCCTTGCCGCACCGGGCGCGGAACTGGCTGCCCGCCTCGGCGTTGAGCCGGTGCTCGTGCCGGGGACGCACGAAGCGATCATCACGCACGCTGACGACGTGGCGAAGGCACTGCAGGCATCCCTGGAGAGTTGCGGGTCGGTACGCCGGCGGCGGTGAGCCGGTCTCGGTAGATCCGGTACACCTTGCGATCGGCGGGAGTCTGCTCGACGAGGTCGTCAACGGCGCGCAGCAGAGCCTGGTGGGTTCGCGGGGTGGCGGTGATGTGGAGGCTGTAGCCCTGGCCGCGGCGGACGGCCCGGCCCTGGGTGACCGCGTGCCGCTCCGCCTCGCTCAGGTCGCGGAGAGCGGGTAGCCGGTGGGCGATCTTGCCGGGGACCTCGATACGGACGAGAACCTGTTCGGTGAGCTCGGTCGTGTCGCTGGTGCTGCCGGCCGGGGTGGGTCGGCCTGGGAGGAGGTCGGCGACGGCGGTGCGGATCGCGACCCGGCTGACCTGGTGGGTACGGGCAAGCGCGGCGACGCTGGTTCCGGCGCGGAACCCGGCGCGGACCTCGTCGAAGACACCGAGCTGCTTGACCTGCGGGCGGCGACCGGAGCGCGCGCCGGCGGCGCCCGCGGCGGCTACGCCGTCGCGGGTGAGCTCGTTCTGCAGGTCGCGTTGGAACTGTCCGACCGAGACGAGCACGTTGACCAGCATCGTGGTGGTCGCGTCGGTCGCCGCGAGGTCGACGATGCTCGACAACGGTCCCGACAGCACCCGCAGCGCCACCTCGTGGCGGCGACACCAGTCGCGGACGGCGAGGATGTCGGTGAGGTCGCGGCAGAGTCGGTAGAGCTCGGAGGCGGTGATCTGGTCACCGGGGCGGGTGTAGCGGGCGAGCTCGCGGAACCCGGGCCGTTCCAGGGCAGGGATCTTCGACGAGGTGGCCGGGTCGGAGAACATCGGCACACCGGCTGCTCCGCCGCCACCGCCGGTGCCGTCGGTGAGTCCGGCGGTGGCGAGCAGGTGGGTCTGGCGCTGGGTGCTCTGCTCGTCGGTGGACACCCGTGTGGAGACCGGATCCGCCATGTTAGCGCTCTCCCCATCGCCGCCGGCGCGCCGGCAGTGGCACAGTTCGCCCGGACAGAGGGCCGCTGTCGCCAAACCCTGTCGTCAAATCGGATCGGATCCCATTGGATCGTGGCGCCGGTTTCCGCAGGATCTGACCGCTTGGTCCATCGGCTCCGTCAAGTGTCGTCATAGGACCCATTTGACGACACCGCCGGATAGATGCAGACGCACCATCACGGGTCTGCCCGAAGATTGGCCGGCGGCTGGCAGGCTCGCCACCGTGGAACCCGACGCGCGCGCCACCTAGGCCACCCTCGCCCGCCAGCGGCTCGCCGCCCTCACCGCGCTCCAGACCGGGGCTCGACCACTACCTCGGCCGCCGCTCGGGCCCGTACCTCGTCGGTGGCGAGGTTGAAGGCGCTCAGCTCGTCGTCGGGGCCCCAGTGACCCCAGTTGTCGGGCAGCGTGGGGTCCGTCCTGGTCGTCCTGGTCGTGCACGGTTCGGGCCTCTCGTCGTCCGGGCTCCGCGTCGGGCCACGCCAACCGGCCGCGGGCCGGGCGCGCGTCCTTCCTGTGGAGGAGATGCGGCCGCGATCAGGCCCCTCCGCAGGGAGGACGCCCCCGGCTCAGCGCAGGAACCGTTCCGAGACCGCCAGCATGGTGACGGCGTGACCGGCCCGGGCGAGGAGCTCGTCGAAGGCGGCCGGATCGGCGTCCACGCCGTCCTGGAACGCCGTCAGGGTAGGCCACCACAGCTGGCGGGCGCCGAGGAACGGTGCGCTGTCGCTGTGCACCTCCGCGCTCGGCCGGTTCACCGCGTGGCGCAGCGCGCCGATCCGCAGGCCGAGCTCGGCGTCGTCCGCGCCGGCCCAGCCGGGATTGCCGTCGAGGTGCACGAACTGCAGGAGATGGATGCTGGTCGGCCGCTCCAGCACGTCCCACTGCCGATCGGCCGCGGAGCCGGCGCCGATGGCGGGCCGCGAGACGATCACCTCCTCCTCGGTGATGAAGAAGACGACCCTCGGCAGGTCCTGGAACAACGGCTCGTCGGGGCGGATGTTGTCGACGAACAAGGGCTCGTCGACCAGTGCGGCGGCGTCCTTCGCGGAGTCGAACGAGGGCATGGCCACGCCGTCGAACTCGTCCTGGCCGGGGCCGAGGCGGTCGGTGTCGAACTGGTGCGCCTGGACGTAGGTGAGCATGCCCGGGATCTGGCGGCCCAGGGTGCCGTGCGGGTGGCGCCAGTGGTCGTGGAAGCGCTGGCGGTCGATGTCGGGGAGGCGGGGGATGAGGGAGAAGAAGCGGATCACGGAGAGCTCCTGACTTGGTTGATTCGGTTGACTTGGTCACGGGTGGTGATCACGGCGCGATGATCGCGAGCGGGCGAAATCTGCTGTCGTTCTGCTGCGAGCTGGTGGCCGAGGTGTCGGGCTATGCGGTGAGCAGCACCTGGGCCGCGCACGTGGAGCCCGCCGACCCCGACCGCACCGTCGGTGCCGTCGCCGCGTTCCCCGAGCTGCGCATATGCTTGTCGACCACCGGGAGACCCCACTCCACGCCGAACGTGAACGCCTACCGGGCGGCGTTGGCACCGGCGGCGCTCAGATCGAACTGGGCCGGCGGCCCAGCCAGACGAGCCTTCGCCTCGACAGCGGACTCATCGAGGATCTCGATCTCCCCGGCGGCGATCCCGTCCAGAGCTCGACGGACGAGATCCGCCGGATCGTTGAGCCGCCGCTCGGGCAACACGATCCCGGACCCGCGCGCGTAGTCGCGCAGCGTCTCGGTGTCGATGAGCCCCGGAACCAGCGCGCAAACCAGCGTGTTCTGCCCGGCCAGCTCGACACGAACCCCGTTGGTCAGCCCCCACTGCGCGGACTTCGCCGCCGCGTAGGAGGTATTGCCATCGACGGTCATCCACGCCACCGTCGACAACACGTTGAGAATCGCGCCACCGCCGTTGCGCGCCAGGACCGGGGCGAACGCACGGATCATGGCCAGCGTGCCGTAGTAGCTGGAATCCATCACCGCTCGGATCGAGTCGAGATCTCCACCGATGAAGTTCCCGCCACCGGTGAACGCAGCATTGTTGATCAGCAGGTCGACATCGGAGGCAGCCTCCGCCGCCGCGGCGACCGATTCCTGGTCGGTGATGTCCACCCGCAGCACCTCGGCACCGGGCACGTCGACGAGTTCGGGGCGGCGGGCGGACGCGTACACCTTCGCGCCCCGCTTGAGCAGCTCCACCGCGAAATGGTGGCCCAGGCCCCTGTTCGTCCCAGTGACCAGGGCTGTCGCGCCGTTCAGGTTCATCAGGTGTCCTCCCGCTTGGGGATGACCGGCCGAACCCCCTTAACTTGATCGACCGGTCACGTTAGTTCGCCGAGCTTAAGACGAAGATGACCGGGCGATCAAGTTGCTAGGCTGTGATCTGTGACCTCCTCGGCTCGCCCACTCCGCGCTGACGCAGCCCGCAATCGTGAACTCCTCCTCGCTGCGGCCGAGGAGGAGTTCGCCGCGCGCGGCATCGACGCCTCGATCGCAGATATCGCAGACCGGGCGGGTGTGGCGAAGGCGACGGTGTTCAGCCACTTCGCCTCGAAGGAGGAGCTGATCGCCGCGATCGTCGGCGGCCACTTCGCGGCGCTCACCGCTGTGGCCCGACGGTTGCTCGCGACAGCCGACCCGGAGGCCGCACTGTCGGAGTTCCTGACTGTCGCCGCCGACGGGATCAAGCAGCAGGACCTCACCTTCCTGCGAGCCGACGACGACTCCCGAGTGACCGAACTGCGCAATGACCTGCACGTGGCCGTCAGCGCACTCGTCGACCGGGCCCGTGCGGCGGGGGCCATCCGAGCCGACATCACCGGCACCGACGTCTTCCTGCTGATCTGCGCACCCGTGCACATTGCCGGCTGCCACCCCAACGCGCACCCGGACCTGTGGCGTCGCTACCAGGCCATCATCTTCGACGGATTGCGTCCCTCCGGAGCCAACCCACTGCCACAACCCCCACCAAGCTGGCCGTGATCGAGAAGTTCAGAACAGGGTGTCGCCCGCGCGCAGCGGTCGGTACCCGGTCGGGCCGAGCTGGGCGAGTTCGGCGTCGATGTCGACCTCGATGGCGCCGAAGTTCACGTTCTCGCTGTGGGCCGGGGAGATGTGCGCGAGCACCTCGTCGTCGACATGGCGGCCGCCGCGGCGCAGCAACTCGACGGCGAGCCCGAAGTGCTCCTTGAGTGCCGCCGCCAGGGCGTTCTGCCGCCCGGACGCCGAGAGCTTCCCGACCGGCAGCGACGCGGTCGCGTGCCCGAACTTCAGCGACCCGGCCAGGCGCAGCAGATCGAAGGGTCCGAAGTTGACCAAGGTCACGCCATGCGTGTCCGTCGCGTGCTCGGTGATGGGGCGATCGGTGGCGTTGCCCAGGATCTCATCGAGCACGTAGTGGGCCTTCCACCTGTGGGGTTCCAAAAGTCGGTCACCGGCGTTGACCAGTGGGTTTACGCAGCTCGTTCGTACTCGTTGACCAAGCCTCCGAGCAACCGGCGTCGCTTGATCCGCTGACAGTTGACGTCTGCCGCAGACGCGGCGCCATTGCTGCCGATCATGCCCTGGCCGTCGAATCCGCCTGTCGCCGCAGGTCAGATGCACGGGCCGGCTTCTGGAACCCCACAGGGTGGCCGTGTAGCCCTCGACCCCGGCCTGCGCCGCGGCCGGCGCGCTGGGCTTGTGCGAAGTCAGGTAGTCGGTCGTGGCCGACGAGGCAACGGTGGTCAGTAGCGCCGTACTGATGGAGCCGCCGATTTGCTGACCGGTGTTGATCAGCGTCGAGGCGACGCCCGTGTCATCGCGGTGCAGGCCTGAGGTCGCCCCCTGGAACGCGGTGGTCATCACCCCGCCGATGCCGAGACCCAGCAGGATCAGGCCGGGCATGATGTCGGCGGCGTAGGTGCTGTCCAACTTGAGCCGGGTCAGCAGGGCCATACCGGTTGCGGCGACCAGGAAGCCGGCGCTGACGACGATCTTCGGGCCGGCCTTGGGCAGCACCAGCAAAGACATCGTGGTCGACGAAACGACGACGCCCGCGACCATCGGCAGGAACGCCAGACCGGTCTTGATCGGCGAGTAGCCGAGGCTGGCCGCAAAGTAGTAGGTCAGGAACAGGAAGATCGAGAACATCTCCATGCCCAGGACGAACGCCGCCGCGAACGAACCACCGCGGGTCCGGTCCAGCACGATTCGCAGCGGCAGCAGCGGATGCGCGACCTTGGACTGCAGCCATACGAACACCACGAGCAGGACCGCGCCGACGATCATGGAGCCGAGGGCGACCGGGTCGGTCCAACTGGTGGACTCTACGTGCGCGAACCCGTAGACGATGGCGAACAGCGCGGCGCTCACCACGACGATGCCCGGAATATCGAGTTTGGGCTTCTTGGTGATCACAGGCTTGGCCAGCAGCAGCAATGCACCGATCAGGGCGGGGGCCGTGAAGGCGACGTTCACGTACATCACCCAGCGCCACGACGCCCATTCGGTGAGCATGCCGCCGAGCAGCAGCCCGATCGCGCCGCCCGCACCACCCAACGCACTGAAGATACCGAAGGCCTTCGCCCTTTCCGACGGTTCGGTGAAGGTCACGCTGAGCAGGGAGAGTGCCGCGGGCGCGAGCAGTGCCGCGAAGAGGCCTTGGGTCACACGTGCCGCGACGAGGATCTCGAAGCTGGAGGCCGAGCCGCCGAGAATGGATGCGGCCCCGAAACCTGCCAAGCCGATCACGAAGAGGGTACGTCGGCCCAACAGGTCACCGAGTCGGCCGCCGAGCAGCAGCAGGCTGCCGAACGCCAGGGCGTAAACCCGTGATGACCCACTGTCGGCTGCCGTCGCTGAAGCCGAGGTCTTGCTGCGCCTCGGGCAGCGCGATGTTCACGACGGTCGCATCGAGCATGACCATGAGCTGTGCCATGCCTAGCACGACCAGCACACGGCATGTGAGCCGCGAAGGCCCGAGTCTGTCTTTCCGGAGGCGAGTGCCCCGCGGTCGATGGTGGTGTTCATTTTTCCCCTTGCCTGCTGGGCATGGTTGAAAACCGTCTGGAAACTGATCGGTTTCCAGACGGGAAAACAGATCGGTTTCCTCACCGACGAAGGTGGGGCGAGCGGGTGAGGGGCTGGGATCTCAGGGCTTCAAGGTCATCCTGTGGCCACTTTTGGGCTTACCTCGGCGATCCCCTGGAGGGCGGCGTCGGTGTCCGCGGTGGCCAGCATCCTGTTGATGTCGGCGCCGGCCAGTGCGCCGGCCGCTGCGGAGGCCCCGACCTGGGCGACCAGATCGGTGGCGTTGCCGGCCACCCACACACCCGGCACCTCGGTGGTGCCGGCCGTGCCGGAGGCGAAACCGCGGCCCTTGTTCGGCACGTCTTGCACCGGCAGGCCCAGACCTTCCAGGCCCTGGGTGCGGGCCTGCATCGGCGCGGCGATCGCGAGGACGCGGCGGGCCACGACCTGGCCGTCGGCCAGGCGCACCCCGGCGAGGGCACCGTCCGCGTCGTTGACGACCTCGGAGACCGGAGTGTCGATGATGCGGATGCCGCGGGCGGCGAAGCGGGCGCGGCTGTCCTCGTCCAGGTCGGTGCCGTGGGTGAAGTAGGCGAGGTCCTCGGTCAGCTGACGGAACAGCAACGCGTGGCCGATGGAGACCGGTCCGGTGGCGAGGACACCGATGGGCTCATCGCGCACCTCCCAGCCGTGGCAGTACGGGCAGTGCACCACACTGTGCCCCCAGTGCTCGGCGAGCCCGGGCACCTCCGGCAGCACGTCCGTGAGGCCGGTGGCGACCAGGATGCGGCGAGTGGTGATGCTGCGGCCGTCGGCCAGGGTGACGGTGAACCGCAGGTCCCCGTCCGCCGACGGGGCGGCAGACTCGGCCGAGACCACCTCGCCGTGGACGACGCGTCCGCCGTACTGGCGCACCTGTTCCCGGCCCTGTCGAAGGATCTCCGACGGCGGGATGCCGTCCAAGACGATGAAACTGTGCACGGCCTCGGCGGGCGCGTTGCGCGGGGAGCCGCTGTCGATCACGACGACCGAGCGGCGGGAGCGGGCGAGGATCAATGCACCGTTCAGCCCTGCGGCGCCCCCGCCGATCACCACCGCGTCGACGGTTCCCTCGGCCAGTGCGTCGCTCGCGTACGGAGGAGTCGCCACAGCCATCGCCTCCTGCCTTTCCTTGTCAGTCATGGTTCGGTCGACCCTTCGAGTTCTGGGTGGTTGGAGGAGGTTCCTGCCCTGTCCGGCGAGCTCAGGGGGGTTGTGTACTGAACTGTCAGAAATCTAGCCAGTTCTGTACTGATTTGTCAACTACGGCAGGTCGGCGCTACCTTCGGGGTATGGCAAGACCACGAAGCTTCGACCGCGACCACGTCCTGCATGCCGCCGAGCGGCAGTTCCGCACCTCGGGCTACAACGGCACGAGCGTCGACGACCTCAGCGCCGCCACCGGCCTGGGCCGCGGCAGCCTCTACGCCGCGTTCGACGGCAAGCACGGCGTGCTGCTGCAGGCGATGGCCGGGTACTTCGGCCGGCTGGGGCAGTTTGCGCCGCAGGCGCTCGCCGGACCGGACGAGGGCGCCCTGGAACGACTGCACGGGTACTTGCTCCGCGCCGTCCACGGGGTGCCACTCGCCGACGACGTACCCCCCGCCCCCGACCGGGCGGCAGCGGCCTGCTTCGCCGCCAAAATGGCCCTGGAGATCGGCGCCTCCGACCCCGAAGTGCAACGCCTGGCCAACGACTGCTTCTCCGCGGTCGTGACAGCGGTGGCCGAGTGTGTGCGAGCGGCGCAGCGCAACGGCGACATCGACCCCGACGCGGATCCCGACGACCTTGCGCAGCTTCTGCTGACCATCATCCGCGGGATCGATGTCGTAGGCGCATACGGCCACAGCCCCGCCCGCCTGACCTCGATCGCGGAGAGCGCCTTCGCATTGTTGCCTCGCCCGCGCCACCGCTGAGAAGGACACGGCCGGCCTCGTTGCACAGGCATCTGATGCGGTCGGCCCACTTCGACGCCGCGGAGGACGGCCCGAAGGTTTACGCGCCGCCGGGCGGTCGTCTGGGCGATTGGCGAAGAACTGCGCCCGCATCCAATCGGGTCGCTCCACCGCCTGCGCGGTGTCGCCCGACTTGAACTGCACGGTCAGTCGCCAAACGCCTCGCCGCCAGCAGACGGTGGTACTTCGGCCCCCGCTCCGCCAACTCGGACCGCGTTTGCAGGTGCTCCGCCTCGGTGCCCTCGTATAGCTGGGTGCCTTCCCCGCGGATGCGGGCAGCAGTACGGACTCCCGCCGGGCGTCGACGAGTCGGCGACTGGCCCGATCGTCGCCATCCTGCACGAGCGACCAACACGGGCAGGATGTAGCCGTCTCCGCGGGGATGGCGGCGACCCGCCTTTGATTTCGATCGGCAAGCAGGCCCTTGCGCGGCATGCACTTCGGTGACCGGTGCGTGCCGCACCTGCCGTCGGCTTCGGACGGATCAGCGTGTGGCCGTGCGGCTATCGATGGCGATGAGGCCGGCCGCGGTGTTCGAGACCGGTACGTGGTAGGCCGAGTGCACCTCGGTCACGTTGTCGCCGAGTGCGCCGCGCATGACCAGCCACATCACCAGTTCGGCGCCCTCGGATCCCGCCTCCTGGATGAGGTCGGTGTTCGACAGCTTCGCCAGCCGCCGGGGGTTGTCCACGATGTCGGTGAGGAACGTCCTGTCGAACTCGCTGTTGATGTGTCCGGCCCTTCTGCCCTGCAGCTGGTGCGACATCCCTCCGGTACCGACGACCCCGACCCGGGTGCCGCCCGGGAAACTCGCGATGGCCCGGCCGATCGCCGCGCCGAGGTCGAGGCAGCGCTGCGCGGACGGTGTGGGCTGCTGCACCACGTTGACCTCGAGGGGGACGATCTTGACCGGCCACTCCGGTGGCGAGCCGAACAGCACCGTCAGCGGCACGGTCAGCCCGTGGTCGACGTCGAGCTTCTGGGCGACGGCCAGATCGAAGCCTTCGGGGATCACCGACTCGATCAGGTGCCACGACAGGTCGGCGTCGCCCTGGGCGACCGGTACGTTGCGGGCGCCGTAGCCCTCGTCCGCCGGCGCGTATGCCTCGGCCGCGCCGATCGCGAACGTCGGGAGCAGTTCGAGCGAAAAGGACGACGCGTGGTCGTTGTAGATCACGATGACCGTGTCGAGTTCGAGCGATCGCACCCACTCGCGGACGGGCGCGAACTTTTCGAAGACCGCTGCCGCGGGGCCTGTCCCGTCGCCTTCCATCGCGACGCCCAGTGCGGGGATGTGTGAGACCCCGAAGCCGGCGATGACCTCAGCCATGAGGGTTCCTTCCACCGTTGCGCATCATTTCGACGAACTCCTCGGTGCTCATGCCCGCCATCGTCGCGACGATGTCCGGCACCTTGAGGCCGTCGACCATGCCTATCTTGTAGATGAAGAAGATGTTCCCGCCGAGCTCGATCATGCGGTGGAAGTCCCGGTTGCGGACGGCCTCCTTCTGCTCGGCGGACAGCCCGAACCGCTCCATGAACGCCTCGGGGTCCGCGACGAACGCGTCGCGCTCGGCCTTCTTGTTCAGGGTGATCGCGAGATTGTTCAACGGCAGGCCCTCCCGCGAGCGTCGTCCGTCGAAGACGATCGTCCCGGGGATTTCCGTGGTGTCCGCCGGCGGTCCCGTAGGGTCGTCTGCCATCGACCGGGCTCCTTTCCTCCACCCGCTGGGGTACGGGTCGGCTTGCGATCAGGACTTGTCGAGTCGTGCCACGAGCCGCGGGAACAGGGCGCGGGCGTTGTCCTCGTAGATCGCCTTCCGGTCCGCGTCCGAGAGGAAGCCGATCTTGTCGATGACCGGTTTGATGTCATCGAAGTGGTGGCCGGTGTCCGGGTTCATCGCCGAGCCGCTGCCCGGGCGCTCGGTGCCGAACAGCACCCGCTCCGGCCCGACGACCCGGAGCAGCAGCTCCAGCGATGGCGGGCTGTGCAGCACGCTGTCGAACCAGAACCGCTTCAGCGAAGTCTCGAACCGTTCGGACTCCGGGCCGCCGCCCAGCAGCGGGAGCAGCCGCTCGGCCTGCCAGCGTCCGATCTGGTAGGGCACCGAGCCGCCGCCGTGCGAGACCACGATCTGCAGGTCCGGGTAGCGTTCGAACACGTCGCTGCGCAGCAGGGACAGGATCGCGATGGACTCCTCGGTGATGAAGTGTTCGCTGTAGGACTCCCGGCCCGAGTAGCAGCCCGCGGAGTGGATCTGCATCGGCACGTCGAGCTCGATGAGCTTCTCGTAGAGGGGGTACCAGTACGGCTCGTTGAGCGTCGGCGCTTGGCCGGTGCCTTCGTACGGGTCGGGGTTGACGATGACACCGACGAAGCCGAGGTCGTTGACCGCGCGCTCCAGCTCGCGGAACCCTCGCTCGACGGGTTCGCCCGGCAGGATCGGCACCCCGGCGACACCCGCGAACCGGGTCGGATGCAGCTCCACCGTGCGGGCGATGGTGTCGTTCCAGGCCGCGATCCACGGTTCGACGAGCGACGCCGGCGTCATCGAGTGACCCTGCTGGTACGGCCGCGGTGACAGCAACTGCACGTCCGTGCCGACCTCGTCGAGCGCGGCGACGTTGGCCTGCGCGCAGGCGGCCAGGGCCTCGTCGGCGATCTTCGGCTTGCCGAAGTGGTAGCCGCCGTTGGCGATCAGGTTGGCCCGGTAGGCGTAGAGGCCGTCGGGGGCGACCAGGTGGGCGTGAGAATCGATGATCACTTCGCGAGCCTCTCGATGTTGGCGACGATTTCGCACTGCAGGGCCTGCACGGTCAGTTCCTGGACCAGCGTGTGCCGCGCCGGCCGGCCGGCCGGGTCGGGGAACGCCTTGACCCAGTGCTCGTCGATCAGGGATTTCAGGGAGCGGTCGCGCACGAAGAACGTGCACTTGACGATGTCACCGAGGTCGCCGCCCGCGGCCTCCACGATTCGCCGGATGTTGTCGAAAACGAGGGCGGCCTGTCGCTCGGGCTCCTCCGGGATGGAGCCGTCCGCGGGGTCCATCCCGTTGATCCCGCTGGAGAGCAGCAGTGACCCGACGAGGCTGGCCTGCGGGATCGGGGCGCCACCGTGGTGCAGGCCCTCGACGTCGATCGAGTTGCGCCACCTCATGATCGGTCCGTCCGGGTCTGCAGGGCGTGATAGCCGTTGGCCTGCCGGGCCTCACGCAGTGACGCACCGGCCTCGACCGCCTTGCGGATGGCCTCCTCGGCCTCGCGGATGCCGGTGGCGACGTCGATCACCTCGTGCACCCGGGCAGCCGGCACGCAGACGACGCCGTCCCCGTCGCCGACGAGGTAGTCGGCCGCCTCGATGCACACACCGCCGAGGGTGACCGGCACGTCGTAGCTCTCGACCCGGACCCGGTCCTTGCCCGTGCGCATCCAGCGCGACCGGGCGTAGAGGGGGTAGTCCAGCTCGACGGCGCGGTCGGAGTCGCGGCAGACCCCGTCGATGACCGTGCCGGAGATGCCCCGGCGAGCGGCGGTCGCCGTCAGCAGGTCTCCCCACACCGTCGCGTCGAGCCGCCCGGCGTTGTCGATCACCACGACGGTGCCCGGGGCGAGGTCGTCGATGTAGTCGCCGACGGTGCCGCCGGTGCCGCTGATCGGGACGTACCGGACCGTGAACGCCCGCCCGGCCAGGCGCGAGGTCCGCTGCAGCGGCAGCAGCCCGGCGATCTGCCCGTTGATGCCGAGCTTGTCCAGTGCGTCGCTGACGTGGCTGGTGTCCAGCAGCGCCAGTTCCCGCACCGCGGGGTCCGTGGCGGACCCGGGAAGCGTCTCACTCATGTCCATCAGCCCTTCAGCAGGTTTTCGTAGTCGGCGCCCATCACGTCGACCATCGGCACGCCCTCGCGCACCCTGGCGACCATGGCGCGCTCCTTGGCCGCCACGGTCTCGGCCTTGGCGAGCACGGCCTCGATCTCGGCGGCGGGGACCACGACCACCCCGCTCCCGTCGGCGAGCACGTAGTCGCCCGGGTGCACCGGCACGCCCGCCAGCTCGACCTCGACGTTCCAGGCCCGCTCGACCACCCGCGCCCTGGCCGTGCGCGGGACCCCGGTCCGTGCGAACACCGGGAGTCCGAGATCGGTAGCCTCGTCGACGTCACGGACCGCGCCGTCGACGATCACTCCCTCGATTCCGGCCTGCCGGGCGCCCGCACTCAGCACGCCGCCCCAGCCGGCCACGGTGGTCCTGCCGTGGTGAGCGACGACAAGCACATCTCCGGGGCCCGAGGCGTCGACCGCGGCGGTTCCGAGGTGCCGCGGGCTCTCGACCTGTCCCGCGTCGACGAGATCGATCGTCACCGCCCGACCGGCCAGGCGGTGCCGTCCGGTGACCGAATGCAGGCCGAGCGCGGCGCCGTGGAGACCCAGTGCGTCGAGGGCATCGGACACCGCGCAGGTGTCGAGCGCCCCCAGACGTCGGAGCGTGTCTTCGCCGGCCGGTTGGTGTTGGTTCACGGACTGCTCCTTCGTATCGCTTCGGAAGTGGCCATGGGGCTGCCGGACGCGGACCTCACCGGCGGAGCTCGGGATACTGGTCATCGCGGTACTCGGTCACGGCGATCTCGCCGTTGGCCGCGTGTTCTTCCCGGCTGCGCAGCTCGACCCGGCGGATCTTGCCGGAGATGGTCTTGGGCAGTTCGGCGAACTCGAGGCGCCGGACGCGCTGGTACGGCGCCAGGTTTTCGCGGGCGTGCCGGAGGATCTCGAACGCCGTCTTCTCGTTCGGCTCGTACCCGGCGGCCAGGGCGACGTAGGCCTTCGGCACCGCGAGGCGCACCTCGTCCGGGGCGGGGACGACCGCGGCCTCGGCCACCGCCGGGTGCTCGATCAGCACGTTCTCGAGCTCGAACGGGGAGATCTTGTAGTCGCTGGCCTTGAACACGTCGTCGGTGCGGCCGATGTAGAAGATGTAGCCGTCGGCGTCGCGGGAGGCGACGTCACCGGTGTGGTAGTAGCCGCCGGCCATCGCCTCGGCATTGCGCTCCGGGTCGCCCGAGTACCCGGTCATCAGGCTCATCGGCCGGCGGGCGAGGTCCACGCAGATCTCGCCCTCGTCGGCGGGGCGCCCGGTGAGCGGGTCGACCAGCACGATCGGCACCCCGGGCAGCGGCAGTCCCATGGAGCCGGGTTTGACCGGCATACCGGGCACGTTGCCGATGGCCAAGGGGAGCTCGGTCTGCCCGAACCCGTCGCGGATGGTGAGCCCCCACGCCTTCTCGACCTGGTCCATCACCTCGGGATTGAGCGGCTCGCCTGCCGACATCAACTGGCGCAACCCGCCGGGGCCGCCGGACAGGTCGGCTTTGATCAGCATCCGCCACACCGTCGGCGGGGCGCAGAAGGTGTTCACCCCGGCCCGGCGGATCCGGTCGAGCAGTGCGGCCGGGTCGAAGCGGGAGTAGTTGTAGACGAAAATCGTGGCCTCGGCGATCCAGGGGGCGAAGAAACACGACCACGCGTGTTTGGCCCACCCGGGGCTGGAGATGTTCAGGTGCACGTCCCCCGGCTTGGCCCCGACCCAGAACGACGTCGCGAGGTGCCCGACGGGATAGGACACCTGGGTGTGTTCGACCAGCTTGGGCCGGCTGGTGGTGCCGGAGGTGAAGTACAGCAGCTGGGGGTCCGACGGCGCCGTCCCCGGGTGTTCGGCCGGCGGTACGACCAGCGCGTAGGCGTCCCGGTAGGCCACCCATTCCCCCGGAACCTCGGCCGTCTCGCCGACGGCGAAGCGGGCGTAGTCGCCGGGCACGGAGTCGAACTTGCCGGTGTCGGCGGCGTTGACCAGCACGTGTTTCGCGCCGCCCCGGCTGATGCGGTCCGTCAGCTCGGCCGGGCCCAGCGCAGTGGTCGTCGGGAGGACGACCGCGCCGAGCTTCATCACCGCGAGCATGGCCTCCCACAGCTCGACCTGGTTGTTCAGCATCACCAGCACCCGGTCGCCACGGCGCACACCGTGGCGGGCCAGGTGCGCGGCCACCTGGTCCGAGCGGCACGCCATCTCGTCGAAGGAGTAGCGGGCCTGCGACCCGTCCTCCTCCACGATCCACAGCGCCGTCCGGTCGACGCCTCGCGCCACGGCGTCGAACCAGTCGATCGACCAGTTGAACCGATCACCGAAATCCGGCCAGGCGAACTCCGCCACGGCTCGTGCGTAGTCGGTGGACAGGTTCTGCAGCAGATCGCGAGCAGCGCGATATTTCTGTGTGGTGTCGTGGTTCATGACGCGTCTTTCGCCTTTCGTCGGCCTCGGCGGAAGTGGCCGATCGCCCGCCGGATCGGTGCGGGGGTCACAGCTCGAGTACCAGTCGCGGGCAGGTGGCTGCGGCTCGCGAGACGCACACCATCAGCGATTCGCCTTTTTCTCGTTCGGCCGCGCTGAGGACGGCGTCGCGATGTTCGACGTCTCCGGCGAGCACGCGGGTCTCACAGGACCCGCATGTTCCTTCCTCGCAGGAGGAATCGACGTAGACGTCGTTGTCGAGCAGGACATCGAGGATCGACTCCTGTGGCGATACCGAGAGGACTCGACCGGACGAAGCCAGCTCGATGTCGAAAGCCCTGTTCTCGGACGGATTCGCCGGCTCGACGGGGGCGAAGCGCTCGACGTGGAGCTGTTCGGGACACGCGGCTGTGCGTTGGGCGAGCGCGTCGAGAAGCGGACCGGGACCGCAGGCGTAGATGTCGGTGCCGGATGAGAGCCGCGCGAGCAGCCCGTCGAGATCGATGAGGCCACAGACGTCCTGCGGGTGATATGTGACCTTTCCCGGGTAGGTCTGGCCGAGTTCGTCGGCGAACGCCATGGACTGCCTGCTGCGGCCGCCGTAGGTCAGCTGCCAGTCGACTCCGTCGCGGGTGGCCTGCGCCATCATGGGCAGGAGCGGGGTGATGCCGATCCCTCCGGCGACGAAGTGGTAGCCGGCCGCCGGCCGCAGTGGGAAATGGTTGCGCGGGCTGCGAGCGAGAATCCGTCCGCCCTCTCGGATTTCTTCGTGGATGTAACGAGACCCGCCGCGACCGTTCTCCTCCCGGAGCACCGCGATCCGCCACGTCATGCGATCAGCGGGGTCCCCGCACAGCGAGTACTGGCGTGTCACGCCCCCGGGGATGAGGAAGTCGGCGTGCGCGCCAGGCTCCCATTCCGGAAGCGGTCCTTCGTCGGCCGCGCGTAGCCCGAGCACGACGATGTCAGCCGTCACCTCACGGCGCTCGTGCACCGTGAGAGCGAACTGGGTGTCAGCTGCGAGGTGGTCCATCGCAGTGCCTCACTTGTCCTCGATGTCTTCGTCCGCAAGCGTTCTGCGTCGCCTAGCTGGTCACGTGTATCGCTGCCACGGGACACGCCAGGGCCGCCGCGGTGGCCGCGGCCTCGATCGCGTCGCCCGCGACGGATTCCTTGATCAAAACCTCGACGGCGCCCTCGTCGTGGAGCGCGAAGACGTCCGGCGCGATTCCTTCGCACAGTCCGTGGCCCTCACAACGGGACGTATCGACGACGATCCTGGGCATGGGTGCCTTTCCGGTCGGTTCGGAATGGGGAGGGGATCGCACTCCGGGAATTGCCGCGCGAACGCGTCACACCCGGACAGTCACGGGCAACGTGGCGATGCCGCGGAGGATGTTGTGGACGTTCCAGACCGGCTCGCCGGTCAGCTCGAAGCGCGTGACCTTGTCGGCGAGTGCGGTGAAAAGCGCGGTGGCTTCCAGCTTCGCGAGTCCCTGCCCGACGCAGCTGTGGATGCCGGAGCCGAAGCCGACGTGGCCCGCGGTGTCGCGGTGGATGTCGAAACGGCCGGGGTTCTCCCAGCGTCGCTCGTCGCGGTTCGCGGAGGCGTAGCTGACGAAGACCCAGTCGCCGGCGGCCAAGGTGACGCCGTCGGCGTCGAAGTCATGGGTGAGATGCCGGCCGAAGCCCCGGATCGGTGCTTCGAGCCGGACCGCTTCGTTGACCACGTTCGCGATCAGCGTGCGGTCGCTTCGCAACGCATCCCATTGGTCAGGATGGAGGGCGAACTGCCAGATCGCGGTGGACAGGGCGCTGATGGTGGTGTCGATCGAGGGGCCGAGGTAGTCGAGGAGCAGCGGGGGCAGCATCTTTTCGTCGATCTCGCCGGCGCGGGCCTCGAGCAGCATCTGGTGTCCCCAGCTGCCGGAAGCCAGCTTCTGCTCGCCGGCGACATCGGTGATGTATCCGAGGAACTCCTGCAGGTCCGGCAGGGAGGACTGGGTCCGCTCGTTCATCGGGCCCTCGGCCTGGAACGCCGCCGACGCCCACTTCAGCAGGTGCTCACGGCCGTCCTCGGGGACGCCGAGCAGATCGGGCACGACGGAGAGCGGGAATGCCGAGGAGAAGTCCGCGACCGCGTCGAAGGAACCCTTCTCGATGAGCTCGTCGACCAGCAGGTGAGCCCGCCGCAGGAAGTCCTCGCTGTGTCCGCGCAGCGCCCGGGGGGTCAGCCGGGAACCGAGAATCCGCCGCAGGTGGTCGTGCTCGGGCGGGTCGGTGCACAGGACGCTGCCGCCCTTGGTGGCCTGGTTCATCACGTCGTTGAGGCCGACACCGGAGGCGGAGGAGAAACGGTCGTGGTCGCGCAGCGCGGCGAAGACTTCGGCGTAGCGGGGGAGGAGCCAGCAGTCGTAGCGGGACATCCACAACGCGGAACCGGCGTCGCGCAGCTCGCGGTACGTCGGATGCGGGTCGGCGATCACTTCGTCGGCAAAGAGATCGATATCGGTGCTGGGCAAGGTCTGCGTCATCGTTGACTCACTCCTCGGGTTGTCGGCTGCGGTTCGATCGGCCGGTGTGGGCTAGGCCGGGGTGGTGCTGGTGAAGATCCGGGCTTCGCGGGCCCCGCCGGTGCGCAGGGCCTCGCCCGCTTCGGTGATCCCGGCCAGCGGGTCGTCGCCGGGCCGGATCTCCCGTCCGCCGCCCGCGAGCAGCAGCCGCACGATCCTGGTCAGTTCGGCCTCGGGCTCCGCCGGGCCGTCCGCGGCGCGCCATGCGACGTGCCGATCCGGGCGTACCAGCAGACATCCGCCTGGCCGGGTACCGGACACCGCGAGCCACTCGCCACCTGGGTCGGTGACGTCGCCGCCCAAGCCGATCGTCACGACTGTCACGGGGCAGCCCGTGGCGGCCGCGGCCTGTTCCGCGGCGTCGTTCCACGACGTTTCCGCGGCCACCGGCGCGAACACGGTGAAGCCGGCCGGGGCGACGAGATCGACGGTCGACACGGTCTCACCGCGGCGCTCGAGCCGGCAGTTCGGGATGTGGTGGCCGGGCCGGGCACTGGGTTCGAAGATGGTGGCCGTGTGGTGGTGGGGCGGCGGGGCGGTTCCGTCCGGAACCACGGCGCCGAACTCGTAGGCGAACCCGGCCTCGATGTTGAGCTGGCTGTAGTCCTCGGCGTTCGCCGCGACGGCCTGCGCGCTGGCGGCCCGGCGACGCTCCCCTTCGGGCGTGTCGCTCGCCCAGACGGCGATCTCGCGCCACCCCTCGTCCTCGCCGATGCCCGCACGCAGACCGAGCGACGCAGCGACCGGACCGTGGCGGCCGGCGTTGCGAAGCGAGTGCTCGATGTTGCGGGCGGCGACGGGCTTTCGCTCTGCTTCGTAGGTGTCGAGCAGCGAGTCGTCGGCGTAGCCGTCCAACACCGCGGCGAGCTTCCACGCGAGGTTGCCGACGTCGCCGATGGCCGTGTTGAGCCCCAGCCCGCCGGTCGGCGGGTGCCGGTGCGCGGCGTCGCCGACCAGCAGGACGGAGCTCACGCGGAAGCGCTCGGCGACGACACCCTCGAACTGCCAGTGGCTGATGGCGTGCAGATCGATGTCGAGGTCCGGCACACCGAGAGTGCGACGCACCCGTCCGATCAGCGAGGCTTCGTCCTCCCCGGCCGGGTCGCCGACGCGAAACGCCATCGTCATCGACCACTCCCGGCACCGGGCGCCCCACGGCCCGGGGCCGAGCCCGAGCAGTGCCCCCGAGAAGCTGCCTTGTCCCTCCGGGTTGACGAAGTAGGTGATCAGCGCTTCCTCGTCGGCGTGAGCGGCGAGGTCCGCCGAGAAGTAGACGTTGACCAGATCGAGCAGCGCGCGCGGCCCGAGCAGTTCGACGCCGAGCAGGTCGGCGCACGTCCGGCCGCCGTCGGCGGCGACGACGTACCTGGCCTGCACCTGGTAGGTCTCCTCACGCTGCGTGTCGCGGATCGTGGCCGTCACTCCCGATCCGTCGTGCTCGAGCGCGATCAGTTCGCTGTGGCCGCGCACCCGGCCGGGCCACGATCGGTCGGCGTGCTCCCACAGGATCCGATCGAGCCGGATCTGGGGCAGGTTCGCGAACGGACGCGGGCTGGCCAGCCGGTAGTTGCCGAGATCGGTTCCGCCGCCCCACGCCTGAACGTGCCCGATCTTGAGCCCGTGCTGGGGTGCCGGCCCGGCGAGGGAGGTGTACCAGGCGACGCGATGCCACTGATCCTCCGGCGGGGACTGCGCGTAGATCTCCTCGGCCACGCCGACATCGTGGAAGGTCTCCATGGTGCGCACGTTGAGCAGATGGGCACGTGGGTAGTGGTTGGTGAAACCACGCCGCTCGATGAGCAGGCCGTCTATCCCTCGCCGAGCGAGCTCGAGGGCCATGGTCAGTCCGGCAGGCCCGCCGCCGACGACGAGGACCGGTACCTGCAGCGGCTCACGAGTGCCGCCGTCGCTGTCCAGCATGGGTGCCGCCTCCTTGCGGTTCAGACCCAGGATATTATCCAATCTTGGCGCCGTGGCAAGCCCTAAGGCTGAGGCTGTTCCGGTGACGGGTGGCGCCAGGGGGTGGCGTCGATCGAGTTGCGCAGCCGAATAACACCAGTTCAAAGGCTGTTTGCGCATGATCAACTTGCCTGACGTAAGCCTTTGCCTTTGCTTCGTGGTCTGACTGAAGGCAACAAGGTTAGGCGGATCCGTCTAGCAATTCGGTCAAGATGGTTATACGATCCTGAGCCTTGCGGCACCGCGGAAGTCTCGGATCTTGCCGCCGCAACCCCACGAGCCGGACGGAGTGGTCCATGCGCACGACAGCAGCTGTCCTCGCCAGCCGAGCGGAACGGTTCACGGTCGAGGAGGTCGAGATCGACGAACCCCGGGCGGGTGAGGTACTCGTCCGCCTTGTCGCCTCGGGCGTCTGCCACACCGATGCCGTCGCGCAGCAGGGTGACCTGCCGTTCCCGGTTCCCGGAGTGCTCGGCCACGAGGGCGTCGGACGGATCGAAGCGCTGGGCGACGGCGTCACCGGTCATGCGGTCGGCGACACCGTCCTGCTCGGGTGGCCGTGGTGTGGACAGTGCCGCAACTGCCTCGCCGGGCAACCCCGTTATTGCCTGCAGCTCGCGCCGCTGCTCATCGGGGGCGGACGGGCCGACGGTTCGACGTCGCTGCGCAGGCTCGATGGCACCCCGCTGCACAGCCACTTCTTCGGCCAGTCCTCGTTCGCGCAGCACGCGATCGTCGGCCCGAGCAGCCTGGTCCCGTTCTCGACCACCGCACCGACGGAAGCCGTCGGCGTACTGGCATGCGGGATCGCGACCGGAGCGGGAGCCGTGCTCAACACCTTGAGCCTCGGTCCAGGCGACAGCCTCGTCGTCTTCGGCGCCGGCGCGGTCGGTCTCGCCGCCGTGATGGCGGCCCGGCTGACCCCGGCGACCGCGATCGTCGTCGTCGAACCGAACGCGGCTCGCCGCGCGCTGGCGTCGAAGCACGGGGCGACGGAGGTCCTCGATCCGGCCGGCGTGGACGTCGTTCCGGCGATCCACGAGATCTGCGGGGGTACCGCGGACGCGGCCCTGGACTGCACGGGCATCCCGGCCGTCATCAGGCAGGCGATCGACAGCGTCGGAATGCTCGGCACGGCCGTGCTGATCGGGGCCGCGCCGGCGGGCGCGGAATTCAGCGCCGACCATCTGAGCACCCTCTGGGGTAAGCGCATCGTGGGCACGCTCGGCGGGGAAAGCCAGAGCCCGCGACTGGTGCCCGCGCTCCTGGCACTGCACGACCAGGGCCGCTTCCCGTTCACCGACCTGATCCAGTACTTCCCCCTCGCCGAAATCAACGAGGCGATGGAGGCGTCCAGGGCGGGCGACGTCGTCAAGCCGGTGCTCCAGCTCTCAGAACCTGCTCACGACACGAAAGGCCGACACTGATGTCGCTGCTGGAACTCGCTGCCTGGCAAGGACTCATCCATTCCGATGGATGGGTCGAAGGGAGCGCGGGGCAGGCCCTCGTCGTCGAGCCCGCGACCGGAGCCGAACTGGCCCGGGTGGGCGTCGCCGCGCCATCCGACGTGAGCAGGGCAGCCCGCCTTGCCGCGAACGCCCAGCGGGACTGGGCGGCGCAGCCCTACGTCGCGCGGGCCGCGGTCCTGCGACGGGCGGGACAGCTGTTCATCGAACACGCCCAGGAGATCGCGGACTGGCTCGTGCGCGAGTCCGGTGCGGTCCGGCCGTTCGCCGAGTTCCAGACCCAGGTCGCCGCTGAGGAGTGCTTCGCGGCCGCGGCGCTGGCGGCGGAACCTTACGGGCAGCTGCTCCGCACGGCGTTGCCGCGGCTGTCGATGGCCCGTCGCGTGCCGGTCGGGGTCGCCGGGGTGATCGCGCCCTTCAACGCGCCCATCGTGCTCGCCATCCGCGCGATCGCCCCGGCGCTGGCCCTCGGCAACGCGGTGGTCTGCAAGCCCGATCCGCGGACGGCCGTCAGCGGGGGAGTCGTCTTCGCCCGCGTGTTCGAGGAGGCCGGGTTGCCCGCCGGGGTGCTGCACGTCCTGCCCGGTGACGCCGCCGTGGGCGCGGCCGTCGTCGAGGCGCCGGAGATCCGGGTGATCGCCTTCACGGGATCCACCGGAGCCGGTCGCGCCGTCGCCGGGCTCGCCGCCAAGCACCTCAAGCGGGTCCATCTCGAGCTGGGCGGCAACTCCGCCTTGATCGTGCTCGACGACGTCGACCTCGAGACCGCCGTTTCCGCCGGAGCGTTCGGCTCCTTCAACCACGCCGGACAGATCTGCATGGCCACCAGCCGGCATCTCGTCCACCACGCCGTAGCCGACGACTACGTCCGTGCCCTCGCCGCGCATGCGGAGAAGCTTCCCGTCGGTGACCCGACGGGCCCCGTGGCCCTCGGACCGATCATCGACGCGGGTCAGCGGGACCGAGTGCACGCCCTCGTCACCGGCAGCGTCGAGGCGGGCGCCGAACTGGTGACCGGCGGGACCTACGACGGCCTCTTCTACCAGCCGACCGTCCTCGCCGCGGTCACCCCGGACGTACCCGCGTTCTCCTCGGAGATCTTCGGCCCGGTCGCCCCGGTCACCGTCTTCCACGACCTCGACGAGGCCGTCCGGCTCGCGACGGCGACCCCCTACGGGCTGTCCCTCGGGATCCTGACCCGCGACGTCATGGCCGGCCTGGCGCTGGCCGAGCGCATCCCGACCGGCCTGGTCCACATCAACGACCAGACGGTCAACGACGAGTCCAACGCCCCGTTCGGCGGGCTCGGCGACTCCGGCACCGGCTCTCGGCACGGAGGCGCGGCCGCCAACCTCGAAGCGTTCACCGAGACCCAATGGGTCACGGTCCGGGGAGATCTCCCGCAGTACCCGTTCTGAGCTCGGCCGGGCGGGCATGCGCGCCCAGCACTGACACCGAAGAAAGTGAGGACTGCTCCATGCCGGATTCCGGCTCCCAGCCCAGCGGGGTCTCCTCGGCCACGGTCCACGAGGCCTCGGGCCGGCGCGGTGCGCTCCCCTCGCGCATCAAGCCGATCTCCGAGAGGATGTACGTCAACGCTCCCGCCTTCACGGTCCGGCTCGCGCCCGGTGACAACCTGGGCCTGCACCGCGCGATCCTCGCGGCGGAGCCGGGCCAGGTGCTGATCGCCGACACCGGGGGCCATCTGGAGTACGGCTACTGGGGAGAGATCCTCAACGAGGCGGCGATGGCCCGCGATCTGGCAGGTCTCGTCATCGACGGGGGAGTCCGCGACGTCGGACGCCTCCGCGCGGCCGGGTTTCCGGTGTTCGCCGCCGGGATCTGCATCCGGGGCACGGTGAAAGACGCCACTTCGGCGATCTCCCTGTCGACGACGATCCGGATCGGAGAGGTCGCGATCCGGCCTGGAGACGTCGTCGTCGGTGACACGGACGGAGTCGTGGTGATCCCGGCCGCCGAAGCGGACGACGTGCTGCGCGCGTCCACCGACCGCGATGCCCGCGAGGAAGCCATCATCGGCCGCGTCCGTGCCGGGGAGCCGACCCTGCGGATCTACGGCCTCGAGACGTGACGGGCGGGGCCGGGTATTTCGACGTGGACCGGGCAACCGGTGCACGCCAAGTATCATGGCGTCCTCCGTGGTCTGCCGGCCCGTGGGGCGCACCGATGGGAGGTCGAGTGGCAGGGGTGGAAACGTCAGCGAAGGTCGACGGAGCAGCGCCGGGTGCTGCGGGTACCGCCCTTCGAAAGCTCCGCGCCCTCGTGGTGACGGGCGAACTCAAGCCCGGTGACCAGATTCGCCAGGACGAGATGGCCGCGAGGCTGGGCGTGAGCCGGGTTCCCCTGCGCGAGGCACTCCGCGTCCTGTCGACCGAGGGCCTGCTGACCCACCGGCTCCACCAGGGCTACTTCGTCGCCGATCTGAGCACGGACGAGTTCCGCCAGATCGTGGCTCTGCTCGAGTTCCTCGAGACCGAGCTCATCCGCACGGCGCGCTGGCCCACGAACGAGGAGATCGCGCAGCTCCGCGAGATCAACGCGAGGCTCTCGACGACGGCGTTGTTGTCCGATCCCGCCGCGTCGAACGAGGCGAACCGGCTCTTCCACTTCGCGGTGTTCCAGCTGTCACCGCTCAAGGTGTTCGTCGCCGAGGCGGAACGGTACTGGGCACTGGCCGAGCCGCTGCGCCTGCTGCACGTGGTCACGACCGCCGAGGAAGAGATCAGCGACCAGCACGAGCAGCTCATCGACGCGCTGGCCGCACAGGATCGCGCCTTGTGCATCCGGGTGCTGAACGAGCATCGCCGTGCCACGCTCGCAGCCGCCCTGAACGCGGTGAGCAGACGTGATGAGCAGGTCACGGAGCAGCGTTCCGCCGGCTGACAGGACTGTGACAGCGCGGACCTGCGGTTCGATATCGACCTTGCCGGTGACCGACGGGGCGAGCTCACCCGCCGCCGCCTCGTCCACGTCGCGTACTGACCGGCTCACACAAACGGAAAAGTTGGCACGTCACCGGCACGTGCGGTGTGGGTTGCCAACCGAATATCAGAGGAGCACCACATGACGAACAACAACAACAGCACCGCCGACGCGGTCGGCGTAGTCGAGGCGTACATGCAAGCAATGCAGATCAAGGACACTGACACGATCTTGCGGCTCTACGCCGACGAGGCCGAGATCATCCCCGAGAACCGGCCCAGCCTGCGCGGCCGCGACGCCGTTGAGTCCTTCTACGCCAACACCTTCGCCGCCGTCGGGATGGAGGTCAACGTGGAGGTGGTCTCGACCGAGGTCTACGACGAGATCGCGATCGTCCGATCCGAGCAGCCCGTCACGGTGATTGCCGTGGCCGACGGCACTCGCACCCAGGCCTACTTCCGCGAGCTGTTCGTGCTGCGTCGCACCCCGGACGGGTGGCGCATCCACAAGTACATGTTCTCCCAGAACCCGGCGCAGGCCTAGCAGCCGGCGGTCACCGACCACGGTCGCGAAAGGCGCACATGCCCGAGGATATGGGCCGACTGTGGCTTGAGCGCGCCGAGGCCGGGGACACCGACGGCGTGCTCGCGCTGTACGAGCCCATCGGGGCCTCACCCTGCCCAGAGGTCCGCCGGCGGCAACGCTCGGGAACTCTGCGCGCAGGAACTCGATCGCTGCAGCGGTTCGTCACCACCTCGACCTGGGATCACGTCGAGGCCCAGTGACGCCGTGCCACCGAACTTCTCGACCGCCGGGGTCCGCCGGCCCCCGCGCGGCAGCCGGGGGCCGAAGTCAGTCTGGCCCGCCGGGCCCCTGGCCTCAGCCCTGATGCGGGTCGGTGCCGTTGAGTGCCGCGACGACCTGGTCGTAGTCGCCGCGGGCTTCGCCGTAGCGGAGGAATTTGACCCGCTCGACCTGGATTTCTGTCGCCTCCGGCTGGGTCTCGAGGATGCCCATCACCTCGGCGACGAATTCACCGAGCGGCATCGCCTGGTCGTTTTCGGCGTGGCCCGGCAGCAGGTCGGTCTGCACCGCGGGCGGTTCCAGTTCGAGGACGCTCACCGAGGTGTCGGCCAGTTGCAGCCGCAGCGACTCGCTGAGCATGTGGATCGCCGCCTTGGACGCGTTGTAGCTCGGCGTCACCTTGAGCGGGGTGAAGGCCAGTCCTGAAGAGACGGTCACGATGGTGGCGTCCGGCCGGGTGCGCAGGTGCTCGACGAAGGCGGCGATCAGGCGGATCGGACCGAGCACGTTGGTCGTCACGACGTTTTCGGCCGACTCGAGGAACGTTTCGGACTGGTGCCAGTCCTCGACGCGCATGACGCCGGCCATGGTGACGAGCACGTTCAGCCCGGGGTGGCGGGCGAGGACGTCCTTCGCGGCCACCTGAACGCTCGCGGCGTCGGCGGTGTCGATCCGGACCGTGTCGATGGCGGGGTGCTCGGCCGCGATCTTCTCCAGCAGTTCGACGCGGCGTCCGCCGACGATCACGGTGTTGCCCCGCTCCTGGAGGGCGAGTGCCAAGGCCAGGCCGATGCCGCTGGTGGCGCCGGGGATGAAGAGGATGTTTCCGGTGATGTCCATGCCCCGAGTCTCGGCGTCCCGGCCGCGTGGTGGCAGAGAGCGCTCATCGGGGGATCGGCGATCCCTGGTTCGCGCCCGGCGGCGCGGGATACTGGGGGTATGGATCGAGCGGAACTGGCGGCCTTCCTGCGGCGGCGCCGGGAGCAGCTGCAGCCCGAGGACGTCGGCCTCCTGCCGGGAGCCCGCCGCCGGACGACCGGGCTGCGGCGGGAGGAGGTTGCGTCGCTGGCCGCGATGTCGACGGACTACCTCGCGCCGGCCTCGTAGCGGGCCATCCGGACCAGTTCGTCGAATTCGGTGTCTCCGCCGGTCGGCCCGGCCGAGACGACCACTGCTTGCGGTCGCCGAGAACTACGGTGCCGTGCATCGCGCCTATCACCGGATCTCCTGGCCGGTGGAAGTTCCGGTCACCGTCATCGTGTCCGCGAAGACGCCGTTTGAAACCGCGGATGATGCGCAGCTGTGGTGTGACGCGCAGGCACGGTTCGCACGACATCCGGCCGACCCTGTCCGGACGTCGTGCTCAAGGCGGTCGGCGACCTGGTGGACAAGCTCCGCTGAACCAAGCGACCTGTCCGGCCGCGACCGCTCATCGGCTTCTTATCTACTGGTGGCACGACCGCAGCCGGGCCAGGCTTGGTCGAGGTGATCGGCAGGGTCGCTCTCTCATCGGCTGCCCGCTGCTGTCTGGTGTGGCTCTCATTTGGCATGCGTCCTGCCGGTTACCGCGGCGTGGAGAGGCTCCAGAGGGGTTTGCCCAGCTCGAAGAAGCGCTGCCCTCCTCGCTGACATCAGTATCTGTCAGATCGAGGAGAGGGACGGCGTGGCACGCGTCATCATCGGCATGGACCCGCACAAGCGGTCCGCGACCATCGAGATCATCAACAGCCGGGAGAAGGTCCTGGCCCAAGGGCGGTTCGGCACCGACCGCGACGGCTACGCCACGATGCTCAAGCTCGGCCGGCAGCACAAAGACCGGGTTTGGGCGGTGGAGGGCTGCAACGGCATCGGCCGGCACATCGCCCAACGCCTGGTCGCAGACGGCGAGATCGTGCTCGACGTACCAGCGAAGCTGTCCGCGCGAGCTCGGCTGTTCGACACCAGCCAATCCCGCAAAACCGACCCCGCCGACGCGCACTGCGTTGCGGTGGCAGCATTGCGCTCCGACGGTTTGCGGCAGGTCACCATCGATGACGTCACCGCGGCGTTGAAGCTGCTCGTCGATCGCCGCGACGGCCTGGGCCGGGCCCGGACCGAAGCGCTGAGCCGGCTGCACCACCTGCTGCTCGAGCTCGTTCCCGGCGGGGCCAAACAATTTCTGTCCGCACCGCAAGCCCGGGCCTTGCTTAACACAGTCCGGCCCCGTGACCTTGTCGGGCGCACCCGCCGGCAGCTGGCCTCTGAGCTGGTCACCGAGGTCGCGGTTATCGACAAGAAGATCAAAGCCGCCAACCAGCAACTCACCGAGCTCGTCGCCTCGACCGGCAGCACGCTGGAGCAGCTCAACGGTATCGGTCCGTCCGGCGCCGCCCGGCTTCTGGGTGACATCGGCGACATTGGGCGGTTCGCCAGCCGGGATCACTTCGCGTCCTGGAACGGCACCGCGCCGATCGACGCGTCCTCCGGCGACCACCGCCGTCATCGGCTGTCCCGGGCCGGGAACCGGCGCATCAACCGGGTCCTGCACATCATGGCCATCGTCCAGCTCCGCAACGACACCGAAGGCCGCGCCTACTACCGCCGCAAACTCGCCGCGGGCAAGAGTCCGATGGAGGCCATGCGTGCCTCGAAACGGCGACTGTCCAACGTGGTCTACCAGCGGATGATCCAGGACGACGAACGTGTCAAGACGGGCCGGGGAGGGCAGGTGGGAGCTGCTCTGCAATCCAGCGCAGTCAGCCCGATCCCGACAGTCGGCACTTCGGAGAAGCCACTTTCCGGACCCGCCGGAACCCACTTGAGAACACCGCATCCGGCGGTCTCTTGACACAGAGGGGTGCCAGAAGAGGACCTTCGGGCGGCGGTGTGGTTCTCGCAAGGTGAACGTTTGGACCGGCAACCCGCGAGTCAACCAAACGCGTGATCGATCGGCCCCGGCCCGTGGCTCACTGTGCGTCGTCGTCGAGGGCGAAGCGCAGGTAGCGTTCGGCGGAGCGGCGTACTGTGGCCGCGCCGTCGCTGGTGACGACACGTCTCCAGAAGGCGCCGTAGATGCGTTCGAAGGTGAACGGTTCGACCAGTGTGAGTGCACGGCGGATGGTGCGTGGGCGTTCCGGGATGAAGTTGGGGACGCTGTACATGAAGCTGACCGACCGCCGGTCCATCGTCACCATGAAGATGTCGCCACTGAACAGCGCGCCGCGTCCTGCGGGGTCCTGACTCCAGTGGAGCACCGTGCCGCCGGCGAAGTGGGTGCCCGCGTTGATCAGTGTCATGCCGGGGGCGATCTGGTGGGTGTCGCCCGTCCAGTACTCGATCAGCGGATCGGGCCGCGCGACCCAGTCGCGGTCCGCGGCGTGGACGTACACCGGGGCGTCGAAGATCCGGCCCCACTCGATCATCGTGCCGTAGAAGTGCGGATGGCTGACGGCGATCGCGCTGATCCCACCCAGCTTCTCGATCTCGACGGCGAGATCGTCGTCGAGGTAGCCGACGCAGTCCCACAGCACGTTGCCGGATGGTGCTCGAACCAGCAGTGCACGCTGGCCGACACCCACAGTGGGCACCGTACCGACGCCGAACACACCGGGTCCCTCCTCGTCGATCCGACCGCGGTGGCCGTCAGCGCGCAACTCGGCGAGCGTGGTCCACCGCTGGCCGTCCCAGCCGACGTACTGCCGCTCGTCCAGGCAGATCGGGCAGTCAGCGCGCGCCGCGCCGTACTGCACACCGCAGGTGCGGCAGATCGGCAGGCGGGGGTCGGCCACACGACGAATGTTAGTCATTTGCCTATATAGTCAGATGGCTAATAAGATGTCAACGTGGAGAACACAGAGGCGCGGTGGGCCGGGATGCTGCGAGCACTGGGTCATCCGGTGCGGCTGGGCATCATGCGACGACTGGCGGCTGAGCCCGAGACCTGCGCATGCGACTTCAGCGACGTGTTCACGCTGAAACAGCCCACCGTCAGCCAGCACCTCAAGGTGCTCCGCGAGGCCGGCCTGGTCACCACACGCCGCCGCGGCACACAGATCTGCTACTCTGTGCAGCCCGGCGCGATCGTCGAGATCACCGATATGCTGGGCGCGCTCACGGCCCACCCCGAACCAGGGCCGACCCACTTGCCGGAAACTGCGCGCTCGTCGGCATGACCGGACATTAGCGGCATGTGCGGACGCCGGCGAGGACACTGGCCGAGTGTCGAGCAGCGAACGAAGGAAGCGGGCGGCCACGCGCCGCGCCGCGGTCGAAGGCGTAGCGGCCTACCTTGCCGATGAGGACGCGGATGTCTACAACATCACCGATGCCGCCGCCCGGGAGGACGCGGTGATGGCTGCTCTGAACCTGACTGCGCTGGCGGCAGCGGCTGTCACGGCCCTGGCCGAGGCGACGGGCCGTACGCCGTTGGAGGCTTTGCGCTCGATCGACCGCGAAGGCCGTTGACGAGCTCCCGGCAGAGCATCAGCCAGGCGCCGGGGTACTCGCCGGAGGTCACCCGGTGCAGGCCTCCAGAAACTGAGTCGCCTCGGGGTCGTCCGCTCGTCGGCTACTTGTTGAATGGCGGTACGACCGATGCCGGGCCAGGCTTGGTCGAGGTGTTCGACGGGTGGCTCTCTCATCGGCTGCCCACCACGCTGTCGGGTGTGCTCACTCATGGCGTGCCTCCCGTCGAGCACCGTGGCGGGGTGTGGCTCAAGAGGGGTCTGCTCAGCTCGAAGTAGCGCTGCCCACCTCGCCTGATACCAACCCAGGTACAGCGAGGAGTACTACGTGACACCAGCGATCATCGGCATGGATCCGCACAAGCGGTCTGCCACCATCGAGATCATCGACGAACGCGAGACTGTGCTGCACACCGGCCGGTTCGGCACCGATCAGGACGGCTATCACCGCATGCTGGCCGCCGGTCGCCGGGACGCCGCGAAGGCACGTTCGTGTACTACTCGGCGGCCGACAACCACGTGCAAGGTCTGCTCGCGCAGGCGCTGCACCACGCGGACCACCTCGACCGCGACATATCGGGTGACGTTGAGCAGCACGCACAGGAGCATCGACCGACCAGCGCGAACGCATAGCGCCGCGTACTCCGGCCGGGTGAGAAGCACGTCGACGGGCGACGACTCGGCCTCGTTCGCCCGGACCGCGCATCGGGGAGCGGTCCGGGCGGTCGGGCGTCCTGAACGGATTGACGGGGATCGTGATCCGGCTCGGCTCGCTAGCTCCCTTCTCGAGACGAACTGTCCGAGGTGGACGGCCGGCCTACTTGAAGTCCACTGAATATGGCGCTACCCGACGTGTTTTCTTCGCCGTTGGTTCGGGCACGACCATGAGTCGCCGTCGAGGGTCCGCGCCCCTACGCCGGTTGAGGCGCTCCTGGTGCGGTCCGGAGCGCGAACGGGATCAGCGCCAAGTGGATCTCGCGATCGGGATCGTCCTGAGCGTGCATGGTGAAGTCGATCTGCTCGTCGCCGCGCCGCGTGCCGGTCCGCTTGTAGTTCGGGTGGTCCTCGATCTTCTGGATGGCCTTCTCGATGACGGCCGTGACGTCCTTGTTCCGGATGAACAAGAGGACCGCCGCTTTGGTGTCCCGCCAGACGAGGTAGCCGAAGAGCTGCCTGAGCGCGTCGTCCATCGTCTTGGGGTCTGACCACACCTTGCACTCGCCGATGAAGACGTTGCGATCGTCGACGCGGATCAGGATGTCGGTCTTGCCTTCGCCGTTGAACAGCTCTCCGCCGGCGGTGCCTTCGAACTGGGCGTTGAGGCCCACCAGCAGGATGTCCCGGATCTCTTTCTTCCTGGAGCTTGGCGGCGAGCGAAGGCGTGCGCTCCAGCGCGTTCCGCTGGTTCCGCAGGACGCGTAGCGCGGCCTGGTAATCGTCGTCCGTCATTGCTGGCTCGGGCCGGAACGGGGGCCGGCCGCTGCGCTGTGGCGGCGCCGGGCGGACCGCTCGCCGCCGCATCGGAACGCCATAGGTGTCCGCGTCGGGCCGGCGCCGGACCGGGAATCCGATCTCCGCCTGGAGGTTGCGGACGGTCAGCAGCTCTTCGCGTCGTTTGGTCACCGACGCCGGTACTTCGGCCTCGATCGGCTGATTGTGCTGTTCGATTTGCGCTCGTGACCAGGTCAAGCGTTCTTCGAGCTTGGCAATCTGCTGGTCGAACGCGGACTTGACCTGGGCGGCGTCGCCAGGTGATCCATCGATGGCGAGGTGGATCTCGTCCTTGCGCAGCTGCAGCACCCGCGGCGGGTTGGTTGTGTAGCGGTTGGCGCGCAGCGTAAAGATGATCTTCTCGCCGTCGTAGGGAACGACGAGGACCAGGCGAGTTATCCCCGGGTGTAGCGCCGGCCGAACTGCTCGAAGTTCTCCTGTATTTCGGCGGGCTCGGGCATCCGGGCTTGATCGATGAGCAGCAGGTCGTCCGCGTCCCAGTCCTGCAGGTGCTTCGCCATGGCCTTGGCGGTTTGCCGGAGCGCGTCATCAAGGTCGCCCTGCCAGAACAGGAGTACGTCGTCCATGCCGTCATGGTGAACCCGCGCATTTGAGCTCGGACGCGACACGCCCAAGCGGAGGGAAGTTCGAGCTCGGGCGGGTGATGGAACCGTCGGTCGGCGGGGGTGTGACCCACCAGGCTCTAATACCCCTGGGGGGTAGTTGCGCGACGTCGTGTCGAAGGGTTAACCTCGCCCCATCACATACCCCCTAGGGGTAGCTATAGGAGGGATGGTCGTCATGGCTGAAACCGACTCGAGACGGTGGTGGGCGCTGAGTCTCATCGCGCTGGCCCAGTTCATGGTCATCATGGACACGTCGATCATCGGCGTCGCGCTTCCCGAGATGCAGAAGGATCTCGGATTCTCGCCCGGCGGCCTGTCGTGGGTCTTCAACGCCTACGTCATCGCGCTCGGCGGGCTCCTGCTGCTCGGCGGACGGCTGTCCGACCTGTTCGGGGCGCGACGGCTCTTCACCGCGGGCTGGGTGATCACGCTCGGCGGCTCGGTGGTTGCGGCGCTGGCGGGCACAGCCTGGGTGGAGTTGCTGGGACGCGTGCTGCAGGGCGCCGGCGCGGCCCTCATCGCACCATCGGCGCTGACGCTGTTGATGATGCTGTTCGGATCGCGGCCGCGGGAGCTGACGAAAGCGCTCGCGCTCTACGGTGCTGCCGCACCCGCCGGCGGAACCGCGGGGGTCTTCCTCGGCGGCGTGATCACCGAATGGCTCTCATGGCCGTGGATCTTCTGGCTGTACGTGCCGATCTCACTGGTCGCGATCCTGGCCACCGGACGGCTGATGCCCGCGGTGCCGGCCAAGCGCGGCTCGGTCGACGTCCTCGGGGCCGCGACCGTGACGGCCGGGCTCGCGGTGACCGTCTTCGCGGTGGTTCGTGCCCCGCAGGTCGGCTGGGGTGCGTTCGAGACGCTCGGAACGCTTGCCGGTGGCCTGGTCCTGCTCGCGCTGTTCGTCCTGATCCAGCGCGTCCGGCGGGTGCCACTGGTCCGGCTGGGGATCTTCCGCACCCGCAACCTCGGCGGCGCGAACCTCGCGCAGTTCCTGCTCGGTGCCGCGTGGATCCCGATGTGGTACTTCCTCAACCTGTACCTGCAGCAGGTCCTCGGCTACGGCGCCTTCGCCAGCGGCGCGGCCCTGCTGCCGATGACCGTGCTGATCGTCGTGCTCATGGTCGCGGTCGCGCCGAAGCTGATCGCGAAGCTGGGCGCCAAAACGATGATCATCGGTGGGTTGTGGGCGCTCGCCGTCGGCCTGGTGTGGCTGTCGTTCGCTCGCCCGACCGGCAACTTCATCGTCGACGTCCTGCCGCCCTCGCTGGTCGCGGCGCTCGGCCAGGCGCTGGCCTTCATCCCCTCACTCGGGACGGCGATCTCGAGCGCGAAGCCCGAGGAAGGCGGGCTCGCGGCCGGGATCGTCAACACCGCCTACCAGGTCGGGTCCGCACTGGGCCTGGCCGCGATGACCGCGGTCGGACTGTCCTTCGGCGCCGGTCGGCACGACGACCCGGTCGCCCTCACCGGCGGCTTCTCGGCGGCGTTCCTAGGCGCCGCGGGTATCGCCCTGGTCGGCGGGATCCTCGTCATGGCCACGCTGCGCGGCGACAAGCGCACGGCGGAAGTGCCGCCCGAGGAGGCCGTCGCGCGGTGACCGCCCGCTGTGCGGACTCGTCACCACGAGCCGGGGCGGCACCGCGAACTCGCGGTGCCGCCCCGGTCAAACGTGCGCGTGGTTCGAACTGACCCGGGCGTCGATCGTCGCCTGGAACTGCGGGCATTCCGCGATGTCTTCGTGGTCGCAATGGAGTGCGCAGTCGATGAGGTCCAGCGATGCCTGGGCCGCCGCGATCCGGGCGGCGAGTTCGGCTCGGTGGCGGCGCAGGATGGTCGTACGGCCGGCCGGGTCCTGCGCGGCGAACATCTCCCGGATGTCCTCCAGCCCGAAGCCCGCCTCCTTCGCGCGCAGGATCACGGCGACGCGGTAGAGGTCCGCGGGGCCGTAGCGGCGGCGGGACGCGGTGACCCGCGCCGGAGTCAGCAGCCCCATCGACTCCCAGTGCCGCAGCACGTGCGTGGCGAGACCGAACCGCCGTGCGATCTCGCCGATGCTCAACACCGCCTCGCTTGACTTCATGTCGACATTAAGTCGCAGCATGGCGATCATGTCCAGTACGAAGACCGCCCAGCCCGACGACGCCACGGCGTCGCTGATCCGGCTGCTCGACGCCGTCGACGCGCTGCCCGGCGCGGCCGACCTGCGCGCTCACACCTACGACCTGCTGCGAGTCTCACCCGGCCAGGTGGTCGTCGATGTCGGCTGCGGTGCCGGACGCGCGGTTTCCGAGCTCGCCGACCGAGGCGCACATTCGGTCGGTGTCGACCCGGATCCGCAAATGGTCGCAGCGGCGCGGGGCCGGTGGGCGGACCTCGACTTCCGCGAAGGTTCCGCGGGCGAGCTGCCGTTGGACGACGGTGCTGTGGCCGGTTACCGCGCCGACAAGGTCTTCCACGAGGTCGCCGATCCGGGCGCGGCGCTGGCCGAGGCGCGTCGGGTGCTCGCCCCGGGCGGGCGGATCGTCCTCATCGGCCAGGACTGGGACACCGTCGTCATCGACTCCGACGAACCGGAGCTGACCCGGACGATCGTGCACGTCCGCGCCGGCACGGTGCCCAGTCCGCGCGTCGCACGCGGCTACCGCTCGCTGCTGCTCGACGCCGGCTTCGACGACGTCACCGTCGAGGTCCAGACGGCGATCTTCACCGACCGTCTGGTGCTGGCGATGCTGACCGGGTTCGCCGCCGCGGCCTGCGAGGCCGGAGCCGTCGGACGTGAGCAGGCGGACGCGTGGCTGGCCGGGCAGGCTCAGCGTGCCGAGACGGACCGCCTGTTCGTGGCCGTGCCCCTGTTCATCGCCACCGGCATCGGCTGACCAAATAGCGTCAGTCCGGGCGTCGCAGGCCGTCCAGGGTGAGGGCGGCCAGGCGATGGGTCGCGGCGAGGGAAGGCAGGGTGCCCGCCGCGGTCAGGGCGTGGAGGCAGTAGGTCGCCAGCTCGTCGGCGGCCACGTCGTCGCGGATCTCGCCGGCTTCCGCCGCTTCGGCGACCAGTTCGCGGAACATCGCGTGCAGGTGCTGCTGGGCGTGGGCGACGTGGTCGCCGCCGTGCAGGAGCGTCACCAGCTCGGTGCCGTGGTGGTGCTGGGCTCGTTCGTGGTGGATCACCGCGTAGGCGTCCAGCACCTTCTCGAGCCGTTCGCCCGCCGCGCCGTCCTGGTCGCGGATCTCGGTGAGCTGAGTGAGGTGGGCGCGGATCTGGCGCTCGTGCCACGCGGTCACGATCGCCTCGACGTCGGGAAAGTACTTGTACAGCGTCGCCCGGCCGATGCCGGTCTTCGCGGCGATCTGCGACATCTTCACGCCGGTCAGGCCGTGCTCGGCCACGAGTTCCGCGGTGGCGTCCAAGGTCGCGTCGCGCACCGCCTCCCGGTGCGCCTCGATCGTCTCGTTCCACAGCTTCGGCACGACCTGAGCATACATAACGACGCGTCGGAGACGTTCTGCATTGACAGCGACAGACTGTCTCGATAAAACTGGGCACCTCATGAAGAAGGGCTCATCCCGATGACCGCTGCGCCACACTCGTCCCACCGCCCAGGCGGTCCCGACGACCTCTATCGCACCCCGCCGCCATGGGACATCGGCCGACCCCAGCACGCGTTCCGCGCTCTCGCCGACGCGGGCGCGATCCAGGGGCGGGTCCTCGACGCCGGGTGCGGGACCGGGGAACACGTGCTGATGTGCGCCTCGCTCGGCCTGGACGCCACCGGAATCGACCTGGCGTCCGCCGCCCTGCAGCGCGCCGAAGAGAAAGCTCGCGAACGGGGGCGCACGGCGAGGTTCCTCCGTCGTGACGCCCGAGAGCTGGCCGAGCTGGACGAGTCGTTCGACACCGTCCTGGACTGCGGCCTGTTCCACATCTTCGACGCGCAGGATCGCGCCACCTACGTCACCGGCCTCGGCACCGTACTGCGACCCGGCGGCCGCTACTTCCTGCTCTGCTTCAGCGATCGCCAGCCGGCCGGTGACTGGCCGTGGGTACATCGCGTGACACAGGCGGACATCACCAACGCCTTCGCCGACGGGTGGCACGTCGACTCGATCGAGCCCGCCACCATCGACATCACCACTGACCCCGACGGCATCCGCGCCTGGTTCGCCGCCATGACGAGGATTTGAACCATGCCGGTCGCCGAAGCGCACATCGTCACTCCCCGCGCCGAACGGTTCCTTACCCAGCTGTGTCGCCACGCCGAGGCCATGGGCGGCAAAGCCCGGCACCTCCACGGCGGGGATGGGCAGGCGCGTCCCGAAGTGGTGAAGGTCGAGTACGCCGAGAATGAAGGAAAGATCACCTTCAGCTGGGGCGAGTGCACCCTCCGATCCACTTCGGACACTTTGGCGGTGCACGTCGAGGCCGGCGACGCGGACAAGCTGGCGCGGCTCCAGGGCATCCTCACCGCGGACCTGGAGAGGTTCGGCAAGCGCGATGGCCTGGAAGTGAGCTGGCTCGGCGGCGCTGCTGTCCAACTTGGCGATCCAGGTCAAGCAGGCGGCGTGTTTCGTCGGTCGCCCGGCATGACGATCGCGCTTGTCATGGCGGTGGCTCTGGCCGTGGTCGCCCACGTCGTCTTCGGTGCCGCGGCATTGTCCGCTTGGCGATGGACAGGTGTTGCCGCCGATATTCTTATAACGCTGATAGTCCTGAAACTAGTCGCCGCGGCGTTGCTCGCCAAGCGTCGGTTCGGGCACGGTGTCGGGATCGTTGCGCACTTCCGACGTCAGAAGCGAAGCTCGAGTTCGGCAGAGTAGGAACTGTTGGTGTGTGCGGAAAATGTGGCCGGTGAATCAGCAGCAGTGCTCGCCGCGCCATGCTTCGCGACCTTCTTTGACGGCGACGGCGGCGATGACCAGCGCGACGACCGGGTCGGCCCACGACCAGCCGAACAGGCTGTTGAGCAGCAGCCCGACCAGTAGTACGCCGGACAAGTAGGTGCACAGCAGCGTCTGCTTCGAATCGGCGACCGCGCTGGCTGAGCCGAGTTCACGACCGGTGCGGCGCTGAGCGTAGGACAGCAGTGGCATCACCAGTAGCGACACTGCGGCCAGGAAGATCCCGACCGTGGAGTGTTCGGCGGTGCCGGTGCCGAACAGGGAGCGTACGGATTCGATGGTGACGTAGGCGGCCAAAGCGAAGAACGACACCGCGATCACTTTCAGTGCGGTCCGCTCACGAGCTTCGGGCTCGGTGCCGGAAAATTGCCAGGCGACCGCGGCGGCGGAGGCAACTTCGATCACCGAATCCAGGCCGAACCCGATGAGTGCCGTGGAGCCGGCGATGTTGCCGGCGGTGATGGCGATGATCGCTTCGATCACGTTGTACGTGATCGTCGCTGCCACGAACAGACGGATCCGCTTGTTCAGTACCGTCCGGCGGTGGGGATCGGTGGTCGTGGAGGAGACCGGGGTGGTGCAGCAGCCGTCTGTGCACCCGCTGTCGGCTGCGGCGATCGGCAGGGCGCGGGAGGGATCCGCCGGGCTGCTCATGAGGTTGCGCCCTCCTTCGTTGCGGCTGGGCGACGTGGCTGATCTTCGTCGGAGCAGTCCTCGGTGGGCTCTACGGCGAGCACCACCTTGACCAGTTCGCTCAGTGCCCGGGCCAGGTGCGGATCTGCCAGTGCGTAGCGGACCTGGCGTCCCTCGTAAGTCGCGACGACCAGTCCGCACCCACGCAGGCACGAGAGGTGGTTCGACACGTTGGAGCGGGTCAGGTCGAGTTGAGTCGCGAGCTGGCCGGGATAGTTCACTCCGTCGAGCAACGCGATCAGGATCCGGCACCGCGTCGGGTCGGCGAGCGCGCGGCCCAGTCGCGCCAAAGCGGACTCCCGCGTCTCGCATGTCAGCATGGGCAAAACTGTACAGTCACGACTGATCTATCTCAAGTTGCTGCCGGATCAGGCGAGGCCACCGCGGAACACCGCCAGCAGAAGACCGGCGAGCGGACCCACCACGACCGACGCCGCAGCCGTGACATAGGCCGTGGTCTCCGACCACCGGTCGAGCTCGGGCGCGGTCTCAGTGGAAGCTGAGCGCATCGCGCCCACGATCCACCGCAAGTAGTAGAAGAGGCTGGCCACGGTGTTCGCCGCGGCCACGACGACGAGCCAGGCGTACCCGCCGTCGAGAGTGGCGGTGAAAACCGTGAGCTTCCCGGCGAACACCGCGGTCGGCGGGGTACCGACCAGGCCGAGCAGGCACACCGCGAGGCTGATCGCGAGCCACGGCTTGTGACGCAGCAAGCCGCGGTAGTCCTCGACCGTCTTCAGCCGCGGCAAGGCACAGACGACGGCGAACGCGCCAAGATTCGTCAGCGCGTAGGCGGCCAGGTACAGCAGCATGCCGGGCAAGGCGAGGGAGCTGCGGGTCGCGACGGTGACGGCCATCAGCAGGTAGCCGACCTGGCTGATCGTCGAGTAACCGAGCAGCCGGCGCACGTCCTGCTGGAAGAACGCCGCCAGGTTCCCGAGCGTCATCGTCGCCGCAGCGATGATCGCCAGGAGCAATGGCCAGTCGACTGCGGTACCGGCCATGGTGGACGCGACGAGGCGGTAGGCGGCGATGACGGCGCCGATCTTGGGCACCGTCGTGAGGAACGCGGCCGCGGGTGGCCGGGTGCCTTCGGTGACATCCGGGACCCAGAAGTGCGCCGGGACCGCGCCCATCTTGAACAGCAGCCCGGCGAGCACGCCCACGAACCCGACGGCGACCGCGGCCGCCGGTGCGGCGCCGAGCGGCTTGGCGATCTCGGCGTACGCGCTGGCGCCGCCGACGCCGAAGAGCACCGTCGCGCCGGCGAGCATCGTGATGCCCAGCAGTGCGCCGAGCAGGTAGAACTTGAGCGCGCCTTCGGTGCCGAGGTCGTCCTTGGCGAACCCGGCGATGGCGTAGAGCGGGATGCTGGCGAGCAGGTATCCGGCCACGAGCAGCAGCAGGTCGTTCGCGCCGGTCAGCACGATCGTGCCGAGGGCGGCGAGCAGCACGAGGACGTACAGCTCGCTTTCTCGCGGCGAGGACCGGAACTCACCGGCCGTGACGCCGAGCGTCAGCAGGACGGCGACCACGACGATGGCGCGACCGGCGTTGGTGGCCACGTCGATCGCGTACGTGCCGCCGAACACCGTCCGGGCCGGGTCGGACCAGACCGTGACGGTAGCGACGAGGGCGCTGATGCACGCGAGGGCGGTCAGCAGCCGCACCGGCCATTGCCGCTGCCGGGGCAGGTAGGACCCGAGCAGGAGCCCCACTACCGCGGCGAGCGCGAGGATGATCTCGGGCAGCAGCGCGAGTGGGTCCTCGTTCATCATCTCCACGGCCGCGTCACCTGACCAGCAGGTTCAGGACCGACCGCGACGCGGGTTCGATCAGGTCGAGCAGGAACCGCGGGAAGACCCCGATGACGACGGCCAGCACCAGCAGCGGCGTGATCGATATCCCTTCGGCCACCGTGAGATCGGTGGCCGGTGTCCCCGGTTTGCCGAGGAACACCTTCTGGAAGGCTCGCAGGAACAGCGCGGCGGTGATGAGGATGCCGAGGAACGCCAGCACCGTGGCCACCGGGGCGGCGCCGAGCGATCCGGTGAAGATCTGGAACTCGGCGATGAACCCGGAGAAGCCGGGCAGCCCCAGCGAGGCGAACGCCGCCGCCGCAGTGAGCCCGGCGAACCGTGGTGCGCTGTCCGCGAGACCGCCGTAGCGGTCCATGTCGTAGGTGCCGCCGCGCTCGTAGAGCACTCCGGCGAGGAGGAACAGCGCGCCGGTGATCAGGCCGTGGCTGACCATCTGGGTGACCGCGCCGGTGACGGCGAGCTGGCGTGCTTCGGTCGCCGAGTTCGCGACGAGCCCGGCCGCGCCGACGGCCAGCACGATGTAGCCCATGTGGTTGACCGAGGTGTAGGCGATCAGCCGCTTGAAGTCGCGCTGGCCCAGGGCGACCAGCGCGCCGTAGAGCACGCTGACGACGCCGACCACGACGAACACCAGCGCGTAGCGGCGCCACGTGTCGGGCAGGATCGGCATGGCGATCCGCACGAAGCCGTAGGTGCCCATCTTCAGCAGGACCCCGGCCAGGATCGCCGACCCGGCCGCGGGTGCTTCGGTGTGCGCGGGCGGGAGCCAGGTGTGGAACGGCACGGTCGGTGTCTTGATCGCGAACCCGACGCCGAGGGCGAGCAGCACCAGCCCGGCGGCCCACCCGCCACCGGCCAAGGGCATCTGGCGGGTCAGGTCGACGATGTCGAAGGTGTGTGGCGACGCGGTGACGTACAGCGCGATGAACCCGACCAGCAACGCCAGCGAACCGACGAAGGTGTAGAGGAAGAACTTCAGCGCGGCACGGGCGGCGTCACGGTGGCCCCACCCGGCGATGACGAAGTACATGCCCACGATCGACAGGTCGAAGAAGACGAAGAACAGGATCAGGTCGAGCGCGACGAACAGCCCGAGGCACACGGACTCGAGGAACAGGAACAGCACCGCGAAGGACCGGATGCGGTCGTCCTGCCGCAGCGAATACACCGCGCAGGCCAGGAAAAGGACAGCCGTCAACGCGATCAGCGGGAGGCTCAGGCCGTCGACGCCGAGGTGGTAGCCGGAGCTGACGCTGGGGATCCACCGCAGGTTCACCTCGTAGGCGTAGCCGTCCCCTCCGGGGTAGCCGGCCCAGAGCGCGACGATCAGCGCGAGCTCCACCAGGGACGCGCCGATCCACCACCAGCGGACGAACCCGCCGGCGGCGCGCGGCACCGCGAGCAGGACCACGGCTGCCACCACCGGCAGGAACACCACGACGCTGAGCACGCTCTACCTCACGTTCGTCAGAGAACCAGCAACAACACGGCGAGCACACCCAGCGCGACGGCGGCTTGGGCGTAGTAGTGGTGCAGCTGCCCGGTCTGCGGGCGCGGCGCCTGCCTTCCGAGGGCACGCGCCCCGGCGGCGATCCCGCGGACGACGGCGTCGATCGAGACCTCGACGCGCAGCGTCGCCAAGCGCCCGAGGGCCGCCCCGGTCGCCGCCGCGGCGCGCACGCCGCCGTCGACCACCCGGTCGTCGAACCGGGCCAGGCCCGCGGCCAGCCGCTCCACCGGCCGGGCGACCGCGACTTGCGCGGCTCGCTCCAGGTGCAGCCAGCCGGCGAGCACACCCAGCCGTGGGGACGAGCGCCGCCACGATGCGGCGGCCACGACTCCGGCCACGGCGACCAGGCCGGACGCGGCCAGCTCCCACCATGTCGGCGCCGGAGTCGCCGGGCCGCCGATGAGCCGCGAGAACCGATCGGCCAGGACCGGCAGGCCGCCGATCCCGAGCAGGGCGGCGGCCGCCGCGAGCACCGGCAACGGCCAGAGCAGCAGCCGGCTCAACGGATTCGCGGCCGGGTCGGCCGGTTTCCACACGATCGCCAGGACACGGCCGACGTAAGCGCCGCTCACGAGCGCGGCCGCCAAGCCGGCGACGTACAACGCCGTCGAGTCCGCCAAAGCCGTGGCCAGGACGGCGTCCTTGCTCAACCAGATCGACAACGGCGGCACCCCGGCCAAGGTGAGCGCCCCGATGGTGAACACGACGCCAAGTAGCGGATAACGCCGTGCCGCGCCTTCCAGCCGCCGGAGGTCCTTGGTGCCCAGACCGACCAGCCAAGCGCCGGCGCCGAGGAACAGCAGGCTCTTGGTCGCCGCGTGCGCGACGAGCTGCCCGGCCCCGGCGGCGGGTCCACCCGCGCCCGCGGCGAGCACCATGAACCCGATCTGAGAGCAGGTCGAGGCGGCCAGGACCTGCTTGAGGTCGCGCTGCACCACCGCGATCGCCCCGAGCACGAGCGCGGTGACCACGCCGAGCCACGCCACCACAGTGGACGCCCACGCCGTCGACGCCAGCAGCGGCTCGAGCCGGATCAGCAGGTACGCCCCGGCCGCGACCATGGTCGCCGAGTGCAGCAGCGCCGAGACCGGGCTCGGGCCGTCCATCGCGCGGGAGAGCCAGAAGCTGAACGGCAGTTGCGCGGACTTCCCGGCGGCGGCCAGCACGATCCCGGCCGCCACGACGTCACGCCAGCCCTCCGCCGCGGCCGGCAGCCCGGCCAAGGTGAGCCCGCTGACGCCGCCTGCCAGCGCGGCCCCGGCCGCGAGGTACAACCCGAGGTCGGCCGTGCGGGTGGTGAGGAAGGCGAGGGCGCCGGAGTCGACGCGGTGGTCTTCTCGCCACCAGAATCCGATCAGGGCGTACGAGCAGGCGCCCATGACTTCCCAGGCCATCAGCAGCACCACGAGGTCGCGGGCGGTGACGGTGACGAGCATGGCGCCGGCGAAGACCAGCATCAGGCCGTGGAAGCGGGCCCGGGACTCCTCGGAGTCGAACTCACCGGCTGCGAACACCAGCACGGCCACCAGCACCGCGGTCACGGTGAGCACCATGACCGCGGACAGCCCGTCGACGGCGAGGCCGATCCGCAGCCCCGCCAGCAACGGCGCGGAGACCTCCGGGCGGGTGATCGCGGCGACGATCGCGAGCACGACGGACACGACCGCGGCTGCGACACCCGTCGCGGGGGCGACGCGGTCGGCGGGGCGGCCGGTGACCAGCAAGGCGGTCCCGGCGACCAGGGGCAGCGCGATCAGCAGCCACAGCGTCATCGGCTCAGCCCTTGAGGTCCGTGGCGGAGTCGGTCAGGTCGACGTCGCGGCGGCGGAAGATCGCGGTCGTCACGGCGAATCCGATCGCCATGTCGACCGCCATCAGCGTCACCGCGACGAGGACGACGACCTGGCCGTCCGGGCGGGTGGGGGAGGCGAAGTACCAGAACGCGGCCCCGCCGACGATCACGGCGTTGGCCATCAGCTCCAGGCCCATCATGATCATCACGATGGACTGCTGGGACAACGCGCCGTACAGGCCGACGCTGAACAGCGCCGCGGCCAGCAGCAGATACTCCTGCAGCGTCAACGGTCCAAGCCTCCTCGCACCGGGTCCTCCGGCCGTTTCGCCCGGAGAGCGTCGCCGTAGCGGTCGTACCGGCCGCGGTGGGTGGCCAGTACGACGGTGGCGACCATCGTCGCGAACAGGCACAGCCCGAGCACCATCATCACCAGCATCTTGGAGCCCATCAGCGCCTCGCCCAGCGCGCGCGTCGGGTCTGCCGGTCGTGGCTGGTCCGACGTCGGCCAGGGGACGAGCAGGATGCCGGCGGCGAGCGCGGCGAACACCCCACCCGCGATGGCGAGGGAGCCCTTCTGGTTGTGCACCATCGTCATCGGCATCAACCCGGCCGGGTTCATCATGTACATGAGCATGAACACGACCATGACGACCATCTCCATGATCATCATGAGGACGACGAGCACGCCGAGGTAGGCGAGGTTCAGCAGCAGGATCGTGCCGGCCGCGAAGAGGAAGGACAGCAGCAGCGCGAACGTCGCGCGCGCCATCGAGTCCACCCGGAACACCGCCACGCCGGTCACTACCGAGCCGGCCGCGCACGCCCAGAAGACGATCTGTGTCCACATGCGACGGTGCTCCTTTCGTCAGCGGGCGAGGACGACGACGGCGACCACGAGGGCCTGGACGAGGGTCAGCGGGATGAGCACGATCCAGGCGATCTCCTGGTAGCGCTCCATCCGCAGCGTGGGGATCCGGCGCTTGGCCCACACCAGCAGTGCGAGCACGGCCAGGGTTTTCGCCAGCGACCACAGCCAGGCGGGCAGGACCGGGCCGGCGCCCCCGCCGAGGAACAGCGGTACCGCGAACGCCGCGCCCGAGGTCAGCAGCAGCCACCGGGCAGCCGTGAACACCAGCCGGTCGACTCCCGACAGCTCGGCGGCGGCACCCCCGGCGGCGTCCGCGCCGACCGGCTGGTCGAACGGCCCCCAGAACGCCATGGCGAGCACCGACGCCAAGTAGACGACGAAGGCGAGCGGCATCCAGACCACGAACCACACCGAGCTCTGCGCGGCCACGACGTCGGCCACCCGCAGTGAGCCGGCGCCGAGCGCCGCGGTGATCAGGGCGAACATGTGCGGCAGCTCGTAGGCCAAGCCCTGCGCGATGAACCGGTAGCCACCGACCAGGCCATACGCCGAGTTCGCACCCCAGCCGACCAGCCAGACCGCCGCCCAGGCGACGACCTCCATCGCGTTGAACCAGACGATCCCGATCGACAGGTCCGCCACCGCCCAGTGCCCGAGCGGGGTCACGAGCGACGCGAGCACGGCGGCCAGCAGCAGCGCGAGGGCGCCGCCGCGGCCCAGGAGGACATCCGCGGCGAGGGTCCGGCGGCGTTGCTGGACGAGCAGCCCGCCTGCCTCGCGCAGCGGAAGCGTCATGGACGCTCGCCAACCGGGGCCACCGCTTGCCCGGTCGTGCAGGACCGCGTCCCACGACGCGGTGGCCCCGGCCAGGGCCAGGAGCACGATCGGCAGTAGGAGGCCGCCCCACCAGGGGAGTTCGTCAACCATGGGTCACCCGCACGCGCTCGAGGTCGGGGTCGAAGCTGGCGACGATCAGGCGAGCCGTCGCGAACTCGGCGCCGGCCAGCAGACCCGGCAACGCGTCGAGGACCGCGGCCGGGTCCTCGTCGACCGCGCTCGCGGTACCGTCGATCGCGGCCTCGGCCTCGTCGATCCAGCGGGTCAGGCGGTCCAGGGCGTCGCCGGAGTCCGCGTGGATGCCGACGCCGGTCAAGGACCACCGCAGGACCCGAGAGCGGCGGACCAGCTTCGCCCAGCGCGCGAACCGTGGGCCGGGTTCCTGCTCGGAGAGCAGGTTGTCCCGCAACCGGGCAGCCGTGACGGCGGCGTGCTCCCAGCCGGCGACGGTCAGCAGCCGTGCGCAGCTGTCCAGCCGCCGCGCGGCGATCCTGATCCGGTCGGAAGCCAGGCTGTCCCAGAACGCGGCCGTCCCGTGGGCCGGGGTCAGCACGGTCTCGACCACCGCCTCCTGCACGACGTCGCCCTGGAGGACGGCGTGCACGAGCAGGCCGGCCGGCCACGCCGGGAGTACCGGTCCGAGCGGCACGGTCAGCCGGTCGAGCTTCAGACCGTCGCGGTCGTCGGCACGGTCGGCCATCGGGATGCCGCCGGGCATCTCCATGCCGCTCATGTCGTGCCCGTGGTGGTGGCCGTGGGCCATCTGACCGGAGTGGCTGCCGTCGGCGTGCTCGTCCTGCGACCCGTGCCCCTCGTGCCGGCTGTGCTCGGTGTCACCGTGGCCCGAGTGGTGAGAGTGCTGCTGGTCGTCGTGGCTTCCCGGCGCCGCGTGGTGCGCCTCGATCGCGGGAGTGTGATGATGCTCGGCGTTCAGCGCGACCGTGTCTTCGGTGGCCGCCGAGCGTTGCTCTTCCGGCGAGCGCAGCCGCCGCTCGGCGCTGGACAGGGCGGACGCAACTTCGGACGCGTCCACCAGATCGAGCCGCACACGAGGCGCCGGGATCAGCTGCCACACCGCGTTGGTGAACGGGGCCATTGCCGGGTCGGCGGGACCCGGGACGATCAGCAGATTGGCTTCTGCCGGGTTCAGTGCGGGCCGCCAACCGCGTCGGCGGATCTCCTGCTCGACGGCAAGCCGGGCGCCGGTCCCGCCGACTGTCGTGGCGACCAGCGGCCGGACCGGGGTCCGGCCGAGCAGCCAAGCCGTCAGGTCCATCGGAAGACGCCCTCGCGCCCGGCGTACCAGACCCCGGCGAACAGCACGGCGAGGAACGCGAACATCTCGACCACAGCCGTCGTCCCGACCTCCGCCACGACGAGCGTCCACGGGTACATGAAGACCATTTCCATGTCGAAGGCCAGGAAGACCATCGTGATCGTGTACCACCGGACGTGGTACCGGGAGACCGCGTGCTCGGCCGGGGAGCCGCCGGAGAGGAACGGCAGAACGTCCCGAGCCGCCGGGAGCAACCGAACCAACCTCGCGACGCCGTAGACCGCGGCGACCAGCGCGAGGAGGCCGACGAGCGCTACGAGCGCACCTTGCACGACACCTCCTCGGCTTATCGATCTACTAGGAAGCTTAGCAGGCTGATCTCGTTGGAGTGGCCCGAAAACAGATCATACATACGGTTAGGGGGTAAGGCTATTCAGCACTGTCGGCGTGCTCTTCTTCGTGGTCAGGTGGCGCGGACGCAGAACCGGGCGGCATCGCGGGTGTGCGATGCCGCCCGGTTCTGTTCTTCGAGATCAGGCCGTGGGCCGGGTGGCCCCGGTGTACTGGCTCTGCAGTGGCGAGATCTTCACGACGTCGCCGCTGGTCGGCGCGTGGACCATCTTCCCGTCGCCGATGTACATCCCGATGTGGTGGACCGGGGAGTAGTACGCGACGAGGTCGCCGGGTTGCAGTTGGTCGCGCGGCACCGGGGTGCCGTACTGGGCCTGGGCCGCGGAGTTGCGCGGCAGCGTGATGCCGGCCTTCGCGTACGCCCAGAGCATCAGGCCCGAGCAGTCGAACGAGCCCGGCCCGGTGGCGCCCCAGACGTACGGACTGCCCAGCTTGCTCAGCGCCGCGTTGACCGCGGTCTGCGCCGCCGCTGTCGGAGCCTTGACGTTGGGAGCCTTGCCGCCGGTGTCCCGCTGCAGTGCCTTGTCGGCGGCGCTCAGGTTCTTGTCTGCGGCCTTGACCTGCTCGATCTGGTCGTTGAGGGTCTTCTGCTTGGCCTTGATGTCCTCGGTCAGTTTCGCCGCGGCGTCGCGTGCGTCCTGCGCCCGCTTCGCGGCGTCCGACGCCTTGTTCGTGGCGTCGGTGGCCTGCTGGACGGCGCCGGTGAGGTTGTTCATCGCGGCGTTCTTGTCCGTGGCCAGCACTTCGAGCGCCGAAGACCGGTCGAGGAAGTCCTGAGTGGACGTTCCGGACAGCAGGGCCGACAGCTTGTTCAGCTGGACACCGCTGGTGAAGGACGCTCCGGCGAACTTGTCGACCTCGGTCTGGTACTTCTTCTGGTTTTCGGTGGCCTTGGCGCCTTGTTCCTTCGCCGCGTTGACGTCGTTGCTGGCCTTGTCGAGTTCACCTTGCTTGGTCGTCAGGTCGGCTTGTGCCTTGAGAAGATCCTCGTTGAGCTTCTCGGCCTGCTCCGCGAGTTCGCGGTACTTGGCCAGCGCATCCGACCCGCTGGGCGGAGCTTGCAGGAAGGGGACTGGGGCGGCGTCGGCCGTCGGCTGGGCGACCGTGACCACGAGGATCACCGAGGTCGCTGCCAGGACACCTGAAACCACGCGCCTGATGGGATGCGACTGCACGTCGCGCGGATCTCCTTTGCTCGTCGCCCGCCGGCCGGCACCTGGGACGAAGAGGCCGGGGGATCCTCTGCTCGCTGTCCCGACGCGCATCTGGCCGTGCTCTTCCGCAACAGGTGATGCGCGCGGTGTGTTTCCGGTTTCCGGCTTCCCGGCAAAGCCATGCCCGGCGGCGATCCCGCGTCGCCGTCCGGTCGACGGCAACGCCGCGAGATCTCGGACAGGCTACGAAAAGATGTCGGCGACGTCTACCTTTCAGGGAAAGAAATTCGGGGGCTTCCGCTTCATCGCTGGTCAGGCCGGGGAACCGCGCAGACGTCTGTGACAGTCTGCTATCTGCCCTAGTACTACCAGTTATCGTTGGTACTGAACGAGTGATCGGCATCACCGTCACTGGTTCATCTTGGCCGTTGCGGTTCTGGTTCGCCGGCCGATGCGCGTGGCCGGCACTCGCCGATGCCGGGCGGCTGGTTGCGTTGGCGCCTGTGCCGGGTGTAAAACCTTGTATACCCCCATAGGGTAATTGCCGGGAGGATTCGTGGCATCACAACCCTTTCACCATGGCCGCCTCCGCCGTGCTGTCCGTTCGCCGGCCGCCCGTGCGGTCGTCGTCTGCGTGCTCGGCTGTGCTATGACCGCGCTGCGGGCTGCCCACGCGGCTTCCATTGCCTCTCGGCCTACTTCGAAGCGGGGTACTTCGTGCCGCGACTGAAGGTGCTCGATCCCGAAGAGGCGCATCCGTCGGCCGGGCGACTGCTCGGCGACATCGTTCAGCGGCACGGCGACGCCGGCGAGATGGTTCGTGTCATGGCCCATTCGCCGGCGCTGCTGCAGGGCTACCTGGATCTCTCGCGGGCGGTCAAGCGGATCAAGATTCCGCGTGCGCTGGCCGAGAAGATCTCCCTGGCGGTGCAGGAGTGGATCGGCTGCCCGCGCTGCCTCGCTGCGCACGTCGATGCCGCGCGCGCTGCCGGGCTGACCGATGCCGACATCGAACTCGCCCGGCAGGGCACGTCGATGGACGGCCGGGAAGCGGCCCTCGTGACCCTGGCCGTCCGGCTGCTCGTTGAGCCGTCGTCGATCGAAGACGCCGACATCGCCTCGATCCGTGAGTGCGGCTGGAGCGACCGCATCCTCGGGGATCTCGTCGCCCTGGTCGCGCTCAACCAGCTGACCGGCAGCTTCAACCTGCTCGTCGGGCTCGGGGTGGACGAGACCCAGCTCACTTGAAACCCCTACCCCCTAGGGGTATATTCAATATATGAACGGCTACAGCGGCGACAAGGACGCCTTCGTGCAGCGCATGCGACGCGTCGAAGGCCAGGTCCGCGGCATCGCCAAGATGATCGAGGACGACAAGTACTGCATCGACGTGCTCACGCAGGTTTCCGCGGCGACGAAGGCTCTCGAAGCCGTCGCGCTGGGGCTGCTCGACAACCACCTGCGGCACTGTGTTGCGCAGGCAGCTGCGGAGGGCGGCGACATCGCCGACACCAAGGTCGCCGAGGCCAGTGCGGCCATCGCACGTCTCGTCAAGTCCTGACCCGTCATCCACGAAGGAGAACGCCATGACCACCAGCAGCTACACCGTCACCGGCATGACCTGCTCGCACTGCGTGGCTTCGGTCAGCGAAGAGGTCGGCGCCGTCGACGGTGTCACCGACGTCGCCGTCGACCTGCCCACCGGGGCCGTCACCGTCACCAGCGACCGGCCGGTCGACGACGCGCAGGTTCGCGCCGCCGTCGAGGAGGCCGGCTACCAGCTCGCCGGGTAGACCCGGCTTCACGCGAGGGAAGCAGACATGAACACCACAGCACGGCTCGCCGGGTTCGGCGGAGCGCTCGTCCTGCTGGCAGCCGGAGGGTTCGCCGTGGGGAACGCGGTCGGTCCGGTCTCGGCCGCAAACCGCGAAAACCCCGGCCACGGCGACATGGGTGGCGAGCACGCCGGCATGGCCGCTCCGGTGGACGGCTTGCCGGGCGGGCTCGCCTCCAGCAAGGACGGCTACACGTTCACGGTCGCCGACCCGACTCCGGAGCCCGGCCGGTTCTCGTTCACGATCACCGGCCCCGACGGCGAACCCGTCACGGCCTACGACGTCGAGCATGAGAAGCAGTTGCACCTGATCGTGGTCCGCCGCGACACCGCCGGCTTCCGGCACGTCCATCCGGACTTGGCGCCGGACGGCACGTGGAGTGTCCCGCTGACCCTGCCGGCGGCAGGTTCCTACCGCGCGTTCGCCGATTTCGCGCCCACCGGCGGGCCGTCGCTGACCCTCGGCGCCGACTTCTCCGTCGCGGGGGACTACCGGCCGGCGGTGTACGCGCCCAGCCGCACGGCCCAGGTCGACGGTTACACCGTCGAGCTCGCCGGGGACCTGACGGCGGGGAAGACGTCGCCGCTCACGCTGACCGTCAGCCGCGACGGCGTCCCGGTGACCGATCTGCAGCCCTACCTCGGCGCCTACGGGCACCTGGTCGCGCTGCGCGAAGGCGACCTCGCCTACCTGCACGTCCACCCCGAGGGCGAACCCGGTGACGGGAAGACGGCCGCCGGGCCGCACGTCAAATTCGCCGCCGAAGTTCCCAGCGCGGGGACCTACCGGCTGTTCCTCGACTTCCAACACGGCGGCGCCGTGCGGACCGCCGAATTCACCCTCACGACCGCCGGGACTCCGGCGGCAGCGGCGCCCGCGTCGGCGCCCGCCGACGGCCACGGCCACTGAACCGCGAAAGGAGCCGATCATGACCAGCACCACCGCCCCGACCGGCGGACCGGTCACCGAGATCGAACTCGCGATCGGTGGCATGACCTGCGCCTCATGCGCCAACCGCATCGAACGCAAGCTCAACAAGCTCGACGGAGTCACCGCATCGGTCAACTACGCCACGGAGAAGGCGCGCGTGTACGCGCCCGAGGGTGTCGACCCGGAGATGCTGGTCGCCCAGGTCGAAGCCGCGGGCTACCACGCGACCGTGCCACAACCGGAGAAGCCCGAACAAGCCGAGGAGGTCGACGACCCCACGCGGCCGCTGCGGCAGCGCCTGATCACCAGCGCCGTGCTCGCGGTCCCGGTGATCTTGCTGGCGATGGTGCCGGCGCTGCAGTTCACGTACTGGCAGTGGATCTCGCTGACGCTCGCCGCGCCGGTCGTCACCTGGGGCGCCTGGCCGTTCCACCGGGCGGCGTGGACGAACCTCCGCCACGGCGCGGCCACCATGGACACCCTGGTGTCGATGGGCGTGCTCGCGGCGTCCGCATGGTCACTGTGGGCGCTGCTGCTCGGCACCGCCGGCACACCGGGCATGGTGCACCCGTTCGAGCTGACGATCGCCGCCTCCGACGGCGCGGGCAACATCTACCTCGAAGTCGCCGCCGGCGTCACCACGTTCATCCTCGCCGGCCGTTACTTCGAAGCCCGATCCAAGCGCCGCGCCGGCGCCGCGCTGCGCGCCCTGCTGGAGCTGGGTGCGAAGGAGGTCGCGGTCCTGCGCGACGGCGCCGAGGTTCGCATCCCGACCGCCGAGCTGGCGGTGGGGGACCGGTTCGTCGTGCGCCCGGGTGAGAAGATCGCCACCGACGGCGTGGTCGAGGAAGGCAAGTCTGCGGTCGACGCCTCGATGCTCACCGGCGAGTCCGTTCCCGTCGAGGTCGGCGAAGGCGATTCCGTCACCGGGGCGACTGTCAACGCCGGCGGCCGATTGGTCGTGCGCGCCACCCGCGTCGGCACCGACACCCAGCTTGCCCAGATGGCCAAGCTGGTCGAGGACGCCCAGAGCGGCAAGGCCCAGGTTCAGCGCCTGGCCGACCGGATCTCCGGCGTGTTCGTGCCGATCGTGATCGCGCTGGCGGCTGCGACGCTCGGCTTCTGGCTCGGCACCGATGTCGGTACGGCGGCCGCGTTCACCGCGGCGGTCGCGGTGCTGATCATCGCCTGCCCGTGCGCGCTCGGGCTGGCCACCCCGACGGCGCTGCTGGTCGGCACCGGGCGCGGCGCCCAGCTGGGCGTGCTGATCAAGGGCCCGGAGGTCCTGGAGTCGACGCGGCGTGTCGACACCGTCGTGCTGGACAAGACCGGCACGGTCACCGCCGGCCGGATGACACTCACCGACATCCACGTCGCCGACGGCGTCGACGAAGCCGAACTGCTGCGGTTGGCCGGCGCGCTCGAGGACGCGTCCGAGCACCCGATCGCCACCGCGATCGCCCGCGGGGCGCGGGACCGTGTCGGTACCCTGCCCGCGGTCGAGGACTTCACGAACGTGGAAGGGCTCGGGGTGCAGGGAGTCGTTGACGGGCACGCGGTCTTGGTGGGCCGTACGGCGCTGCTGGAGGACTGGAGCCAGCCGCTGCCGGACGACCTCGCTACCGCGAAGGCGGCGGCGGAGGAACGCGGGCAGACCGCGGTGGCGGTGGCCTGGGACGGCGCGGCCCGTGGCGTGCTGCTGGTCGCGGACACCGTGAAGCCGACGTCGGCCGAGGCCGTCGCCCAGCTGCGTGAGCTGGGCCTGACTCCGGTACTGCTCACCGGCGACAACACGGCCGTCGCCAACGCTGTCGCGGCCGAGGTCGGGATCGACGAGGTGATCGCCGAGGTGCTGCCCGCCGACAAGCTGGACGTCGTCAAGCGGCTGCAGGATGAAGGCAAGGTCGTCGCGATGGTCGGGGACGGCGTGAACGACGCGCCGGCGCTCGCGCAGGCCGACCTCGGGCTGGCCATGGGCACCGGCACGGACGTCGCGATCGAGGCCAGCGATATCACCCTCGTCCGCGGCGACCTGCGTGCGGTCGCCGACGCGATCCGGCTGTCCCGCCGGACGCTTCGGACGATCAAGGGCAACCTGTTCTGGGCGTTCGCGTACAACCTGGCGGCCCTGCCGCTGGCCGCGGCCGGGCTGCTGAACCCGATGATCGCGGGCGCGGCAATGGCGTTCAGTTCGGTGTTCGTGGTCGGCAACAGCCTGCGGCTGCGCGGCTTCACGTCCCGATCGACGGCTCAGCCGAACCGGACCTGAGCGCTGCGCGGTCCGGGCCACCCGACCGGGTGGGCCGGACCGTTGTTTCTCGAGCGACTCAGTGCCGGTCCGGCGCCAGGGTAGGGCGAAAAGGCGTCTGATGGCAACGTATGTGCTCGAAGAATTCCTTTCGATCAGCGCCATGGCGGTGGTGCGGGTTATTCGCTGGCTCGCCGACGTGGAACCGTCGATGTCGATTTGGTCGCCAGCGTGGTCGACGTCTGCTTGTACGCCCCGGCGATTGTTAGTGGCTATGCGAAGACGATGATGGTCGCCGGGCTTCAGCGACGCGGAACTCGACGCCGACAAAGTGCGGGCAGCCGTGAACGGCGCAGGCTACGAGATCGTCGCCTGACCGCGGACCGCCTCGAAGGAGACCTTGTGGCCGTACAACAGGAGAACGAGCCGGCGGTTGTGATCAAGATCGTCGACAACGGCCCGTACCAGGTGAAGGGACCGATCAAGGTCGTCGATCACGTGGGCAATGAGTACCAGCTCACGGGCAGGACGCAGCTCTTGTGTCGTTGTGGCCGCTCGGCCAACAAGCCGTTCTGCGCGGCGCACACGCCAGAACCGAATTCGAGGCGACAGGTCGTGTGTTGTTCACTGCACGGCGCCTCGCGCCTCGCGCCTCGCGCCTCGCGCCTCGCGCAGTGAACACCGTGGACAGAAGTTTGCCGGTCGATCAGCGGCAGGCTACGAACCCGGCGATCAGCACCAGTGCCACCGCGATCACCTGTGGGGCGAGGAATGCGGCGATGCTGCCCGCGACCGTCCTCAACGCCATCGACCGCGGTGGCGACGAGCGGGTGTCGAGTCGGCTCAACCGGATCGCCGTGTCGCCGCCGGCCATCGCGAGGGCGCGTCGGGGACCGTCCACCGCCTTGATCGTCCGGAGTGCGGAGCGGAGCGGCTCGCGTCCGCACTGCGCGGCCGCCGTCCGGTCGGCGGCCAGTTCCACCAGCAGCCGCGTCGCGCCAGGCAGTTCCCGCATCAGCGGCATGAACCGCAGCGTCCGGCCGAGTACTTCCGACCAGCCGATGAGCAGGTGATGGTGCCCGTGGACGTGGGCTCGTTCATGCGCCAGCACCGCGCCCAGTTCGCGTTTCGTCAGTCGTGCCGCGAGGCCGTCGCTGGCGACCACCAGCGCCCGGCGGCCGCCGAGGCTGTACGCGATCGGTTGCTCTTCCGGCAGCCACAACGTGGGCAACGGCCTGGTGTCGCGGGTGCCGGCGAGCCGGAGCGCGGTCAAATGGCGCCGATGCAGAACGTGTCGCCGTCGGCGGCGGCGTAGTGAAGCCAGCGCCAGCCGACCGAGCGCGGTGGCCAGGACGGCGCCCGCGACGGTTCCGACCAGCGGGTCGAGGCCGGGAACGTCGTCGTGGTTCAGCGCTGACCAGCAGTCGTGGAGCACTCCGATGACCGCGTCGGCGGGGCCGTGTCCCGGCAGCACGAGCAGCAGCACCGCGGCGATCGCCCCGGCGACCACGCCGACGGCGGTCAGCAGCCACCAGACGATCGCCGTTCCCGGGTCGATCCTCGCGGCCAGCCTGCTCAACAGCACTGGAGACCACCAGCCGATCGTGATGGTTCCGAGCAGCAGAGCAGCCGCGAGGATCACTGCTTTCTCGGCTTCCGGCGCAGCGCCCGGCGGAGGACGTCCGACTCCTCCTCGGTGACGGTGCTGATGAAGTGCAGCAGGACGGACTCGCGGTCGTCGACGGAGTCGAGCACCTCCCGCAAGCTCTGCGCGGTGGCTTCGGCCCGCGTGGTGACGGGACGGTAGTGGTAGGCGCGGTTTTCCAGGTCGCGAGTGACCCGGCCTTTCCGGTGCAGGTTGTCCAGGACAGTCATCACCGTCGTGTATGCCAGGTCCCGATGCTGGTTGAGCTCGTCGAGCACCTGGCGGACCCGCATGGGTTCCGCCGCCTTCCAGAGCACGTCCATCACCGACGCTTCGAGCTCGCCCAGACCCAGCATGACACCTCCGAAAGCCAGGATACTTCCTGCGCGTCGGGCTGCCGATGATCGCCGGGGCAACGCCTGCCGCCCCGGCGATCGGTGATCAGCTCTGCGTGAGCAAGCCCTGCATCTCGGTGATCTCCGCCTGCTGGGCGTCGATGATCTTCTGGGCGAGAGCCTTGGCATCGGCGTTGCTGCCCTTGGACAGCTCGGTCTTGGCCATGTCGATCGCACCCTGGTGGTGCTTGATCATCATGCCCAGCCACATCTTGTCGAACTCGGTGCCCTTGGCGGCCTCGAGCTGCTTCATGTCATCGGCGGACATCATGCCCGGCATGTCGTGGTCCATGCCGGGCATCGACTCGTGGGTCATGCCCGGCATGCCGGACGTGCCGGCGCCCCAGGTGGTCAGCCAGCTCTGCATCTGCTGGATCTCTGGGTCCTGGGCCTTCGCGATCCGGCTCGCGAGGTCGACCACCTTCGGGTTCGTGCTGCGCGACGGGACGAGCTTCGCCATGTCGAGCGCCTGGCTGTGGTGCGGGACCATCTGCTGGGCGAACGTGACGTCGTCGGCGTTGTGCTCGGCCGCCGTCTGCGCGGAGGGCGATGGCGCCGGTGCCGACGAGCTGTGGTCCGTTCCCGACATGGAGTCGTTGCTGCTGCAGGCGCCGAGCAACACGGTGGAAGCCAGGGCGATGCCACTGATGAGGACGGTTTTGCGCATGACAAATCCTTCTTTGTGCTTGTTGGTACGTGAATCGACGGGGCCGTGTAGGCGGGGCGATCACGTACGCAATACGCACAAAGAAGTCAGGATGCTCCGGCCGGATCTGTCAGGCGGACGCCCTCGACGTGGTGAGCCGCGAGGCTCGGTCATCTGAAGGAGCAATGCCTTGCGATGTGACATCGCCAGGAAGGCGGCGACGGCCGCGAGGAGGGCGCCCGCCGCGGCCAACACGGCCAGGCAGAGATGCAGGATGTCGTGCATGTCGCTAGGCATGCCCGGTCCGTGTTCACCGGAGGCGGCGACCTGCGGAGCGGCGACCGCCTCCATCCCGGCGACGGGCATGGCGTGTGTGGTTGCCGCTGCGGTATCCGACATCCCGGAGGTCGAGCTGACGTGATGCATCGCGACGACGCAGAAAGCCAGCACGCACAGCAGAACGATCCGCTGCACGTTGCTGAACCGATTCGTCGTCACTACCGTTGCACGAGGAATCGTGCGAGCCGGTTCACTGCGTCGGCGAGGGGGAGGACCGACGCAGCAAGTGCGACTCGTCGCTCTGCATCTTCGGATCAAGCGCAGGCGATGCCTCGGAGGACTGCTCAACGAGTACCAACCCGCCGCATAAAACCCCAGCTCGCAGCCAGTCGCATCGATTTCGACCAGGACAGGATCCTCTGGCGGATCTTCTGGCGGCGACGGAGGCGGAGGCTGTGTCTCGTCCCGGAAGCATTGCCCGGGACCACCCGTCCGTCACAGCGCCCGGTGCTGTGACGGACGGTTTACGCCGAGGGGCCCAGCTCGGTGCGACGCCAGGTCAGGGGGTCGGCCGTGTCCACGTCCCACCGTTCGCGGAGGAGGATCTCGGTTTCGTCGTCCGGGTACAGCCACGAGTACGTGTGGACGGTGGCTTGCTTGCCCGACACCATGGGCGCGGTGGCTGGATCGAGGAAACGGGCCACTGGCTGGGGTTCCGCGTACTGCGCCACCAGGTTCGCGATTTCCAGCGGCGAGGGCGAGGCCTGGCGGTGGAAGGTCCGCAACTGCTCCTCGTCGCCCAGGCGGAAGGCCTGGCCGTCGGGCAGGACCGCGAAAGCTTCCACGGGTTCGCCGTTGTCCATTGTGGCCTTGCCCGCGGTAAACAGCCGGTAGCCCTCGTCGGACGGCAGCGGTTCCACCCGCCAAGCGGTCCGGGAGGTTTCCACGATGGACGCGGCGGTGCCGTCCCGCACGTCCAGGATCTCCTCGCCGGCGGGGAGCAGGAAGCCGGCGATCAGGTGGCGGCTGAGGTCGGCGTTCACTGGGTCTTCACCGTCTTGATGATCCAGGCGGACGACTCGTCGAAGTTCTTGAACGTCACCGGTCCCAAGCCCAGCTTGTAGCGCGCCGCGACGTGGGCGCTGATCGCGGCGTTGTCGGCGGTCATCAGCCACTCGTAGCCCTTGGGCACGCGGTGAGGCGGGAGGTTGAGGTTCCGGAGGAACTGCTGCTGCGCGTAGAACGCCTGGAACTCCATATGCATCGTGCCCATGTTCTCCAGGCCCACCAAGAGGTTCTGCTTCTGGTGGGTCAGTTCGTGCGCCAGGGTGGCCGCCACCGAAGACGCCGACCTGTTGCCCTTCACGATGATCGTGTCGGTGACCGGGTCGTAGATGCCGGCGACGCCCGCCCGTTCGATTTGGGCGCTCAGTTCGGCGGCCCGTTTCCCGGCGTTCACCCCTCTCTTCGCGTGGCGTTGGACCAGCGCGAGCACCATCGCCTGCTTCTCTTCCGCGGTGCCGGCGTACAACGCGATCTTCTCCTGGGCCATCGCCTTCTCCGCCGCCTTGAGGAACGCCTCGGTCAGCTCGGCGTCGCCGCCCACCTTACGAGCCCGCTTGAACACCTGCAGGATTTGATCGAGGCTGGTCGCGACCTTCTTGGTGTCCTCGCCGGTACCCATCGCGGCGGCGACGAGCCTGCTTTCGGTCTGCTCGGACAGCCCCGCGCGGCGGGCGGCCTGCACCAGCTCGGCCGTCTTCTCCGCCGACTGCGCGGCCTTGGCCTCTGCCAGCAGTGTCTTGACCGTCTTGAACGCCCCGGCGGCGGCCTTGATATCGACGATGGCGGTCACGATGTCCACGGCCAGCCAGAACACGTCCGGAGGCTCGCCCTGCGAGATGGCCTTGGCCTTGTCGAAGCTGGACGCCTGTGCGGCGGCGGCCAGTTTGTAGTCCTCGTAGTGCTCGTACGCGCCGTAGATCGACAGCACCATACTGCCCACCGCCGCGGCGGTCACCACCCCGGCAACGACGAGGCTGCCGCCCGCGGTGGGGATCGCGGCGATCAGTCCCAGGCCGATGGCGATGGCCGCGATCATCAGCTGGGTGTTCTGCTCGGTGGCGGCGACGGCGGCGACTTTCTCGTCGATGACCCGGCTTTGCCACGACTCGGCCTTGACCTCTTGCTTGGTCATCTCCCGCAGGTGGGGTTCCTTCCACACCGAGAACCGGCCGCCGATGTCGCCCCGGACGGTTTTGATGTTCTCAAGCTTCTCCTGCGCGATCAGCGCGATCTTCATCGCCATGTCGTCGGGCTTGCGTCCGGCCAGGTCGATGAGCTGCTGGAGCGCGTCGGGCCCGCTGGTCACGGTCGCGAGGATCGGAAACGCCCGGTGCTTCTCGGTGACCAGCGCGTCGTATTCTCCCGCGACACGCAACCCGTCCGCCTTGGTGCTCTCCACCCGCCGGTGCAGTTCGGGCGGCAGTATCAGTTCCGGCAGGGCCTCGGCCAGTGACGGGGCGGAGTTCCGCGCGAAGATCGCCCGTGCCTCGTCCCGTGCCTTGAAATAGACCGACGCGACCTTGTCCGCCTCCCGGCGTTTGGTGATCAGCTCCTGGGTAGCGGCTTTGAGCGCGCCGGACTTTCCTCCGTCCATGACGTAGCCACCGGTCTTGAAGCCGAGGAACGTGTCCTCCTTGATGCCCAGCGCCGTGACCTGCCCGGTGATTTCCCTTTCGCTCGAGGTGAGCACCTCTCCGGCCTTGACCACCGATTTCTGCTCGAATTCGAGCAGAAATCTCCTGCGCTGATCGGACAACAGGTCGAGCTGTTCGTTCAGCACGTCCCGGAGCCGGCGCAGGACGTCGCGGGGGATTCCCGGGCCCAGTTCGCCGTAGCGCAGCTCCGCGGTCATATCCATGTTGATGAACCGGGTGGCCCAGCCGCGTGCGCTGTCCCAGCCCTTCAGCACTACCTGCTGTTTCAGCGTCTCGGCGACCTGCGCGGCGTCGGCGGTGATCACGGCGCCCTCGTGCACGGCCGTCGTCGGGACGGCGGTCTGCGGGACCCGCTGGAGGACCGCGCCAGCGACGGCGTGGTTGCCCGCCGCCCGCTGTAACCGCAGCAAACCCGCGTGAGAGCGGGGGAGCGGCGCGGAGGCGTGGGCAGACGCCGGGTGAGGCTCCCGCCGCCCCGCTTCCCCCTCGGCCTTCCGGTCGAACTTCTGCGCCATGGTTCTCCGCTCCCGGGCGGACATTCCCGGCTAACACGGTAGGGGGCCTTTCACGCCGGGGGAACGTCCGGCTGACCGAGCGAACGCGCAGCGCAGGCTGCCCGTTCGGGCGGACCATAGCGGCAGCCGCCGTTGCCGGATTCTGGTCGCTGAGGCGATAGTGGCGCCAACGGCGTCGGCGAGCGCATCGGCCGCACCCACCTTGTATGTCACGAACGGGGGCACTGACAACATCTCAGTGTTCACGATCCGGCCTTCCGGGGACCTCGACCCGGTGGGTGATCCGGTCCCGACCCTGGATATGCCACGCGGCATCGTCTTCTTACCGCGCGGGGACGCGCCGACGAAGTTCGACCGCCAGATCCGCTCGACCCGAACCACCAGACCCCGATCCGGCGCATCGACCATCTCCTCAGCCGAGACCGCGATCCCCACATGCGTCATCGCTCTCGGCCCGGAACCGAAGAACACCAGATCGCCCGGCAAGATCGGCTGCTCAGCAGGCACACGAGGACCCGCGTTGTACTGGTGGCTGATCTTCAGCGGCAGTGTGTGGTCGATGGTAGTCGTAGTGGATGTTCCAGACGGCGAGGGTTGCCGTGCGGTGGGCTTCGCTGGTCCAGGCGTGGGCGCGGTAGCAGGCGCCGTTGTCGGTGACGATGCGGTGGATGAACCCGATCGCGGTCCGGGCTTTCTCATCGGGCAGGGTTTCGGTGTAGGCCAGGCGTGAGTAGCCGTCGACGGTGGAGTGCACGTCGAGATGGACCATGTGCCCGGGCCAGCGAGCGATGATCCGCCTCGGGCCGCGGTTGGTGGCGCCGGTCGGGTCGATGAAGCGGGTCTGGCAGCGCGCGACGAGCCAGCGGCGGCCTTCGACAGATAGCGGGGCATTACGGTGGTGCATGGACGGGTCTTTCTGCTTGGCGGACGAGTTGGTCGCACTTCTCATCCTGCCGCCGAAAGACCCGTCCTCTCGTCTCAGGCCCCATCAGCCGTCACCGACGTCATGACCCGCAACAACCAGCCCTGGTTCGACGCGAGGTCGATGATCATCTGGCAAGAGGTGAAGCTGCTGTCCGTGCCGGTGACGAGGAGAGTCCGGCCGTCGTCATCGTCGCGACGAGCAGGGAGGTAGGCGATGGCGCGTCGGCTACGGGCTGGTGCAGCGCGGTGGGGCAGTCGGCGATGTGCCGTTGGCGAGGAAGCCGAAGGTGGTCGAAGCGGACGCCTGCAGCGAACCGTTGTACGAGACGTTGCCGATCGAGACGGACTCGCCGGACGTCGTCAGGTTTCCGTTCCACACCTGGGTGATGGCCGGGCCGCCGGACGTCCAGCCGACCGTCCAGCCGTTGATCGCCACGCTGCCTGCCGTCACCGTGACCTCGCCCTGGTAAGCGCCCTCCCACGAGCGAACCGTCCGGTAACTCGCGCTGCAGGCGCCGGTCGGGGTGGTGGGCGTCGTCGTAGTGGTCGGCGTGGTCGTAGTGGTCGGCGTGGTCGAGGTCGGCGGGACCGAGGAGCTGAACTGGGTGATGAACTTCCACACCTCGCCCGAGGTCCAGGTCTGCCAGCCACTGCAGGTGCACCCGTCCCGCGGAGCGGGGTCGTGACCCCCGTCGAACGCCGCGTACACGACCGGATATCCCGCCCGGCACCCGGAATACGCGGTCACGATGTGGGTCAGGCTGCCCTGCGACGGCTCAGGCGGGTTCTGCGACGTACAGCCGTTGTTCCGGACGAACGTGTCACGCAGTGACCGGCCCTGCGAAATGTTGAGGACGTTGTCCCTGATGCCGTGCATACCGATGTACGCGACCGGCTGGGTGCCACCACTGCATCCGCTGAGGTTCGCACCGGAATAGACGGCGACCGCACGGAAGACCGTCGGCCGGGCACAAGCCAGCGCATAGCTCATCGCACCGCCATAGCTGAACCCGCCCGCGAAAACCTGCGAGGTGTCGACACACAAAGCCGCCTCGAGCTGGTTCAGCAGGTCGTCGATGAACGTGACGTCCTGACCGCCGGGGTTGGCCCAGCCGTTGTTGTTGCCCTGCGGCGCCACGAAGATCGTGCTGTTGTTCGCGTTGTCCGCCAGCCGTCGCAGCCCGTAGTAGGACCAGTTGTAGCCGTCGGACCCGCCCGTGTCGACGTCGTTGGCCGTGCCGCCCAGCCAGTGGAGCCCGACGAACAGGCGGTACGAGTGGTTGTTGTCGTAGTTGCTGGGGATCCGCAGGATGTAGTTACGGTTCTGGCCGCCGCTGGAGATCGTGTGATTGCCGTTTGCCAACCCGGGGGCTTTCCCGCAGCCCGCGGTCGCCGCGGCGGCCGAAGCCGCCGGGGGGAAACCGAGGCCGCCGCCGACCACCAGACCGGCCAGCACGGCCAAGAGAGCTGTCACGAGGGCAATAGGCCCGGCAACGGCGCTGTGTTTCACGATCCACGCACCTTTCACCGAAAATGTCGGTTGACGCCGCCCGCCCGCCCGACCGGCGGCTCTGCCGGGAAGGCGCCGCAGCAGGCGCTGCGGAAACCCTTTCTTGCCCGGGTACTTCAGCTGTCCTGACGAGATCCCGGTCCGGCTCGCGCTCTATCAATAGCAGCCGGCCGGCCGTGCGGCAAGCAGCCGGATGATCGTCCGGCCGGTGCGCCACCGGCCTGCCTGCCGTGGCGTGCCGCGCGAAACTTTCGCAGTGGATCCTTTGGAGGCAAGCAATTATCGCGCTGCGGGGTACGGCGGCGGGGTGATCGAACACGTCTGTGCACGGCTTTCCCGGAATGCTGAGCGTGCTCGATCGCCGGCGGAGCCGGCCACCGGGGCGCCGCCCGCCGACGCACGATCGCCGGCGGGCGCTTCGGTGACCGCCCGTTCAGGTCGCCACGCCGGTGGCCTCGCGCCGATGAAAGTTTCAGCGCGATCGGTCGATGGGTCGCGATCGAACCGAGACCTCCGAGCGCTCGCCAGAGCCGATCTGGGGCTGTCCGTGTCACGGTCGTGATCACCGCATCGCAGGCGTGTCCCCATGCGAACTGGGCACCGCTGGCTACGCCCCAACCGAGCCGAGGCCGCGCGGCTGTGGGTGCTGCCCGACGATCTGGTCGGGGCAGCGGCGCGCTGAGCAGCTCGGCGGCGAGTGCTCAACTGCACAAATTGTGCCGAGCGACCATACATGCGTTCCACCTGACAATTTCCACCTGACAATACGGAGGCACCTGGAACGACTCTGTTGCGAATACTGCATCGAACTCGACGCCCCACTTGTGCAGACAGATGATGTCGACCGTGAGCTCGGCATCGTCGGGGGCACCTGGAGCCGGTCGACCTGGATCTGTTCACCAAGCGAACGCGTCAGCGCCCTGCCGACGGCGAACTCGGTCGCCGCGGCCAGACCTCGTCGTGAACACGTATCCCGTGCAGGGGTAACTGTTCAGGTCCTTTCCGGGCTGTGAGCGGGACTGTGGGATGATCTTGTTGTGGGGGAGGGTGTTCGTCCGTCGTATGACGAGCTGGCCGCGCTGGTCGCAGCGCAGGCCGTGGAGCTCGCGCGTGCGCGGGAGGAGATCACCGCGTTGCGGGCCGAAGTCGTCGCGCTCAAGCGCTGCTTGGGCACGAACTCGGGCAACTCCTCGATGCCGCCATCCTCGGACCGGTTCGCCAAACCCGCTCCGAAGTCGTTGCGGGGCAGGTCCGGACGCAAGCAGGGCAAACAGCCCGGCACGCCCGGAGCGAACCTGTCACTGGTCGAAAATCCGGACATGATCGTCGACCACGCACCGTCGGCGTGCTCGGGATGCGGCGCGGGGCTGCGCCGCACCGACCGTGCCGGGGTGATCCGCCGCCAGGTCGTGGACCTGCCACCGGTGCGCCCGTCGGTGACCGAGCACCGCCTGCACCGGCTGCGGTGCCGCGGATGCCGCCAGGTCACGACCGCGCCCGGACCGGCCGAGGCGACCGCGCCCGCCTGCTACGGACCGAACGTGACCGCGTTGGCGATCTATCTGCTGACCTACCAGCACATCCCGGTCGCGCGGACCGCGCAGCTGCTGGCGGACCTGCTGGGACTGCCGGTGTCGACCGGCTGGGTCGCCGGTGTCCTCACCCCGGTCGCCGCCAACCTCGACGAGTTCGCCGAGCGGGTCGAGCAGGCGTTGCAGGCCGCGCCGGTGGCGCATTTCGACGAGACCGGTATCCGGGTCGAGGGAAAGAACTGGTGGCTGCACGTCGCCTGCACGCCCCTGTTGACCGCCTACCTGCCTCACCGTCAGCGTGGTGGTGAGGCGATGGACGACTTCGGGATCCTCACCCGGTTCCGCGGCGTCGCGGTCCACGACGGACTGATGTCGTATCAAGACTTCGGGCGCAACCACGCCCGCTGCAACGCCCATCATCTGCGCGAGCTGGTCGCGGCCGGCGAGGCTTTTCCGGAGCACACCTGGCCCAGAATCGCCATGAAGACCCTCAAACAGCTCAACACCGCTGCCCATACCGCACGCGACGCCGGCCTGGACGCCATCCCCGCCCATATCGTCGATCCGTTGCTCTCGAGGTTCGTCCGCACCGTCCATCTTGGCCTGCTGCTGCACCCACCGGATCGGGGCCGCAAGCAAAGCAAGACACGGAACCTGCTGGTGCGCCTACGCGACTACCAGCACCAAGTGCTGCTCTTCGCCCGCGACCTCACCGTCCCGTTCACCAACAACCAAGCCGAACGCGACCTACGCATGATCAAAGCCCAGCTGAAGATCTCCGGCGGCTGGCGCACCCAGCACGGCGCCCACGCCTGGCTACGCGTCCGCAGCTACATCTCCACCGCCCGCAAAAACAGCCTCCACATCATCACTGCACTCCGCGACGCCATCACCGGAAACCCTTGGCTACCAACAATTGTCGAAATGGCCTGAACAGTTACTGCAGGGATGCTACGAACATGTGTTCGAGTCCCCCTCGGACACTTCCCATAACCCCAGCTGTGCGCATCGAGACTAGGGCGTGTCCTGCGGATCTTGTTCATGATCGTGTGCAGATGATGTGACGTGGTCGGACGTGGTGAACTGACAGACAAGGCCTTGGCCAGGATCGTGCCGCTGCTGCCTGCGTAGACCGGCCGGCGGGGTGGGCGGTGGCGCAGCCACCGCCCACGTGATCAACGCGATCCTGTGGCACGAGCGGACCGGTGCCCCGTGGCGTGACCTGCCCGAACGCTACGGACCGTGGAAAACCGCACACGAGCGATTGCGGAAGTGGACCGCGGACGGGACCTGGGACCGGATCCTGGAGCACGTGATCGTGAAAGACGACTCCCTGGGCACGCTGGAGGACAACGTCGAGTTCGTGATCAGCGTTGATTCCACGAGCGTTCGCGTAGACCTTGGCGTGCAGCAGCGCCGTGGCGAAGTACACCACCACGAACTCGGGGCAGTTGGTCAGCGCCAGCAGCACGGTGCCGCCGGGCCCGACGCCGTGCAGGCGCAGCCCGTCGGCGCCGGCACGGACGGACCGGTAGGGCTCCTCGTAGCTGATCCTGCGGTCGAGGTGGACGATCGCGTCGTGAGTGGGCACGGCGGCGGCCGTGGTCCGCAGCATTTCTTCGATCATTGTTCCCCAGGGGTGATAGAAGTGGCATAACCTGCTCGTGGCAAGGGCCACGGCGGAATTCATCGACTGAAAATGAGCCTGGCAACGCTTGTGCGGCAGGGGCAACGTCGGTCGATGTGCAACATATTCGGTGTGCAACCGCGGTCCACGGCGGTAGTCTCCGGTTCGGTCAATCGAGAGAAAGGTTTCGAGGGTCTTGGCAATCGAGGAATCAACCACCGGCATTCCGCCGCGTTCGTCACCTCGCAGTCGAGGCGGCGCCGTCCTCATCGTCGCGCTCGTCGTGGACTCGATTGGCAATGGACTGTTCCTGCCGCTCGGTCTCATCTTCTTCACCAAGATCACCGACGTCCCGCTGATCCTCATCGGCGTCCTGCTGAGCGTCGCCAACATCATGCAGCTGCCGATCCCGGTGTTCGCGGGCGCGCTCGCGGACCGGTACGGTGCCCGCCCGCTGGTCGTGCTGGCCCAGGTCCTGCAGGCGCTCGGCTACTTCGCGGCCGGCCTGGTGACCGGGCCTGCGGGAATCCTGGTCTCCGCCGTGCTGACCGCGCTCGGCGTGCGGTTCTTCTGGTCCTCGGTGTTCACGCTGATCGCCGACTACGTCGACGGGTCCTCCGGGGGACGCAGCAAGGACTACTGGTACGGCTGGTCGAACATGGCCCGCACGGGCGGCCTCGGCGTCGGCGGCGTGCTGACCGGCATCGCACTGGCCAACCCGCAGACCAGCGAGCAGGTGTTCCGGCTGATCGCGTTCGGCACGGCCGGGTGTTTCGCGATCGCGGCCGTGACGATCGCGTTGGTGGTGCGCGCGCCGCGACCCGTGCAACCCGGGGCGGCAGGGCCGGCGGGCTACCGCGATCTGTTGCGGGACCGTCCTTACCTGGGGCTCATCGGGGTCAACGTGGTGTTCGCGCTGTCCGGCATGATGTTGCCGCTCGCGCTGCCGACCCTGGTGGTGATCCACCTCGACGCCGACGCGTGGCTGGTCTCCGCCGTGCTGGTGGGCAACACGATCGCGGTTTCGCTGCTCACCGCGCCCGTCGTGCTGCGGCTGCGCCCGTTCCGGCGGACCGGGATCCTGGCGGCCGCGGCCGCGCTGTGGGTCGCGTGGGCGCTGCTGTTCGCCGTGCTGGTGCCGGGGCAGCTGGGGTGGGGGATACCGGTGCTCATCGGGGCGGTGGTGGTCTTCACCGCCGCCAGTGTCATGCACGCGCCCGTGTCGATAGGGCTCGCCGCGGCCGCGGCGCCGGCCGAGACCAGGGGCCGGTACCTGGCGATCTTCCAGTACTCCTTCACCCTGGCCGAGATCGTCGGCCCCGGCTTCTTCACCACGCTGTTCGCCGTCGCGCACGGTCTGCCCTGGGTGGCGCTCGCGGCCCTCAACGGGCTCGCGATCGTGGCGCTGTTCGCACTGCAGCGGCGCCTGCCCGCCGCCGCGCTTCGCGACGAATAACACCGCCCAGCCACACCGGTTTTCGCGCCGGTCCGCCGGATCTTCGACGGCGGACCGGTGCTTTGACGTGTCCGGCCCTCGCACTGGTCAACCGGAACTCCCGGTTGATTGACCGATCGACTTGCCCGGAATACTCTGAGGATACGATGACGGTAATGACCGGCAGGCGTGAAATTCTGGGGATTTCGGTGACGATGAGAATCGGTTTGATCGGTGTTGGCCGGATGGGTTCGGTGCATTCCAGGAATCTCGCACGAATGCTTCCCGCTAATTCACTGCTTATTTGCGACAATAATCCGGACGCGGCGCGGAGGGTGGCCGGGGAAGTCGGCGGCTCGGTCCGCCCGACCGCGGCGGCGCTCGTCGAGGACGTCGACGCCGTGGTCGTCGTGACACCGGCGTCCGCGCGGTCCGAGGTGCTCGACGCGGCGATGGCGAAGGGCATCGCGGTCTTCTGCGAGAAGCCGCTCGCGGCCGAGTTGACCGAGGCGCGTGCGATCGCGGAGACGGCCCGCCGCACGGGTGCTCGCGTGCAGGTGGGTTTCCAGCGCCGGTTCGACCCGGACTACCGCGTGCTGCACGAGACGGTGGCTTCCGGCGCGGCCGGGCGGGTTTCGGGGAGCCTGTCCGGGTCGACTCCATCGGACGAGCTCTGGGCGCGACGCGGCCAGCGAGTTCTTGACCGCATCGTCGGGCTCGACCGGGTTGTGCTCCTTGAGGCTTGCCTGTCAGGTGAATCGCCTCTTCGGAGGCGGACGTCATCGTCGGCGCCAGCTGAACTGCGGTCAGTCCCGGGTCAGGTCGGCCGACACCTTCCAGAGGAGCTCCGCGGTGGCCGGGTCGAGGGCCCATGCCTTCACCCCGTGCGGGTGGTCGGCGAGTTCGGCGGCGTCCGGCACGGTGTACGCCTCCTGTGCGTCGTCGAGGTAATGGCCGCCGGTGTGGGCGAACTCTGGTGCGACCGCCGCGACGACGCTCGTCGCCGCCCCTTGCTCGACCGTCTTGTAGGTGAAGATGCCCGCGGCTTCGGCCGCGGCGAGGGATTCCTTCTGCGCCGGGGTGAAGTTCCGCTGCAGTCCGGTCGCGACTCCGCCGGGGTTGACGGTGTTCGCGAAGATCCCGTCGGCCGCCCAGCGGCGGGTTGCCTCCACCGCGAACAGCGAGTTCGCCGTTTTCGATTGCGCGTAGGCGATTTGGGGGTCGTACGTGCGGTGTTCGAAGTGCAGGTCGGCGAAGTCGACGCCGGCGCGCATGTGCGCCGTCGAACTGACCGAGACGATCCGCGCCTCGCCGCGGTCCGCGGCGCCGCGGACGAGTGCTGGGCGCAGGCCGGTGGCCAGGGCGAAGTGGCCGAGGTGGTTCGTCGCGAACTGCAGCTCCCAGCCCTGCGCGGTGTGGGCCGGTCCGGCGGTGACGATGCCTGCGTTGTTCACCAGCAGGTGCAAGGGTCCCTCCCACTCCCGCACGAACCGGCGGACCGACACGGGGTCGGCGAGGTCGAGCCGGGCGACCCGCGAACGGGGCCCCGCGGCGGTGTTCCGGATCGCGAGGGTCACCTCGGCCCCGGCGGCGGCCAGCACGCGGGCGGTTTCCGCGCCGATCCCGGATGACGCTCCGGTGACGATCGCACGAACGCCGGTGAGATCGACGCCCGCCAGCACGTCGTCCGCGGTGCTGGCGGCGGTGAACGGCGTGGTGATGAGCTGAGGCCCGGTCATACGACCGACTATACGTACTGAACAGAACTTGTATAGTGAAGTCGAACGTCGTACAGTCGTGCCATGGTCGTTCCCGAAGCCCCGGACGCCACCGAGACCGGTCGCCGGGACGCGGTGCTCGAGTCGGCGCTGCTGACGTTCGCCCGGTACGGGTACCGCAAAACTTCCATGGAGGAAGTTGCGCGCGTGGCTCAGATCTCCCGGCCTGGGCTGTACTTTCTGTTCTCGTCCAAACAGGACCTGTTCCGGGCGGCGGTCACCCGGGCGATCGAGCAGGACCTCGCGGCGGCCGAGGAGATTCTCGCCGATACCGGCAAGCCGTTGCGGGAGCGACTGGTCGGCGCGTTCGACCGGTGGGCCGGCCGCTATGTCGGGCCGATGAGCCGCGACGTCCCGGCGGTGATCGAGCAGAATCCGGACCTGCTCGGGGCGATCACCGACACGGCCCCGAAGCGGTTCGAAGAACTCGTCGTCGCGGCGGTGGGCGGAGAGACAGCAGCCGGTGTCGCGCAGACGTTGATCAGCGCGTCGGTCGGGTTGAAGCACCAGGTCGAAACTCGGGAAGCGTATCTCGGCCGTATGGCCACTGCGGTTCACCTCCTCGTCCCCTGACGGCGCGTGGGTCGGCCTGTCGCTGCCCAAGTTCACGCCCCGACGCGCATGGAAGGTCCCGAATCGAGGCCTTGCCTTGTCTCATGGAGGGGGCAAGCGAGGAAGGCGGAACCGTCATGACGTCGGTGAGTTGGAGCGGAACGAGCGGTGGCCCTCGCGTTGGCGGCGCGTTCGCACATGTTGGCCAGCGTCAACTTCCCCCTGATCGCGGTTTTCTTCCTCCACCGACACCTCCGTTCCCACCACCTCCGCTCCCGTGTCCGGTTCGAGCTGCTGCCGACGGCGACCTCCGACCCGTCACCGCGGGCGGTGCTCGGCTTCGCGCATCAACTGGGGCGGGTGCGGCCAGTGCACGGGTGGGTGCCGCGCTCGGCGGTCGGGGTGCGGATCCGGTTCAGCACTGATCCGCAATTCGGGAAGATGGTGCGGGGAGAAGTGGCCGTCGGCGACGAGGGTGAGGTGTCTTCGTCGCCGACGGAATGACTGCAGTGATCTCTCCCCGGTGATCGGCCGTCATCGTCGTCACTTCCTGGCGGCGGCCACCTTCTTGCGCGGGGCGCGCTTGCGCGGGGCCTTCGCGGGCGCTTCGGCCTCGGCGACCTGGGCCTGCTCGAACGCGGCGATCACCTCGGAGGAGAGACGTCCTCGCTCCGAGACGTCGTAGCCGTTGGCGTTGGCCCACGTCCGGATCTGCTGATTGCGTTCGCGGTCAGTGGCGGTCGTGGTCGACCGGCCGGTCGCGACGCGGACCTTGCGGCCGCCGGTGCGACGGGCGGCGCCGATGTATCGGGCGAGTTCGTCGCGCAGGGTGGCGGCGTTGTCCTCGGAGAGGTCGATCTCGTAGGTGACGCCGTCGAGGGAAAACGGGATCGTGTGCGCGGCGGGTGTGCCGTCGATGTCGTCGAGCATCTCGACGAGGACCTTCTGGGCCATTCCTGCTCCTTGATGCGGTATATACCAGTAGGTGAGCGCACGAATATCGTGCTCCTCTGTGGAGTGTATACACAACCCCCGCATCGCGGAAATTTCTCCCTCCTTGCCGGCGGCTCGCATCAAATAGGTCACCGCGGTGCGTGACTGACATGAATCGCGATCTGCGGGAAGAGAAGCCACCGTGAAGCCGGAAAAGGCGCCAGGCGGCAACGCGGATCTGCAAGTTGCACGTGCGGAGCTTGTGCTGGCCCGGCCGGTGCACCTGCCGCCGGCGTCGCTGCGGAGCGGTGCCAGGGCCTCGGGTGCGGCTGTAGATAACCTGTACGAGACGATAAGTAGCTTACGACAATCCGATTCTCCCGACGTGGTCGAGGTCGCGGTGGCTGGAACGAATACGTCGAAGGATGTCGGTATTGCTGAAGGTGTCGATGTTCGGAAATCTGCCGGCATCCTGATCGGAGACAATGGGCAAATTAACGTGCTGAACACATGTAACGTTGTGAAACCATTGATTCAGTTCGCAGATCTGAGCTGCGCTGATGCTTGTCCATCCGCCCAAACGAACCGTTGGGCGGAGCGCGTGGCCGCTTGTCGGATACCAATCAGTCGGCCGAGCGCTGGTGGTCGGATTTCGGCGGATTGCGGCTGCTGCGCTCGGCGCCGCCGCCATCCAAGTTGACGGTGTCGACCCGCGGGCATGTCGAATCGATCCACATGACGTGGGCATGACCACGCCGACTCCCCGCGACGCTGCTGTGTCCGCGGGCACTCAGGTCCGCTGCGATGGTGGCCAGGCTCAAGTCGCCGATCCCGTCGAAGCGGACCGTTCCGCCGCCGCGGCGCTGGACCGTGGATTGGGGTTTCTGCTGCTTGATCCCGCCGACTTGCTGTGAAGCACTTCGACCGATCCACGAGTCGGATGACCATTCGGGCAGGCCTGTTTGCCCTTGGCGCTGGCCAAACGGATCCCTGCTGGAGGAAATGTGCCGCGTAGCCTCGGCGAGGAGAACTCGGGTGCAACGGAGGCCTCCCATGAAGCGGCAGGTCGGTGAGCGCGGCGCCGCACAGCCCAAGGAGCCCGGGAGCCGTCAGCGAAGACCACACCCTGCCGCCAACCTGGTCGCTCTCCAGCGTCTTGCAGGCAATGCCGCTGTCGCAGGGTTGGTCGGGTCGGGGAAGGCGCTGAGTACTCAGCGGCAACCGGCCGGAGGGCAGGCGGCCGTCGACTCGGCGCGCGAGGCGTTCGGCCGGATGGCCGAGGCGGCCGCCGGTGCCCGTGGGAGCGGTGACCGTCCGGCTGAGAACAGCCGCCGCCAGGCTGAGCGCGAATCCCGGTCCAAAGAGGGAACATCCGACCGGCAGGATGCTCGGCAACAGGGGCAGGCAGCGGCGGAATCTGCGAAGACGTCGCTGCGCGCCGCGCTCGACGCGCCGATGCCGACGCGTCCACCGGTACAGGTGCCATCGCCGCCCCAGGACAACATCGCACCTGAGCAGACATCTTCCGCGATTGCCGGGCAAGCAGCGGCGGGCCGTGCCAATCCGGACGAGCTGGCGATCGCGATGGACGAGGCGAACGGGCGTGGCCCCGAAAGCGATGCGGCCCTCTCGCAGCTCCACACTTTCGCCGAATCCCACCCCGGTCTCGTCGGTCTGGGCCACTCGATCGCCGGCCGGATCGACGGGCTTCGGCAGCGGGCCGTCACCAATGCGCAGCAGGCCTCCGCCGAGCTGCGAGGCGTCGCCGCGCAGGAGCGGGGTGCCGTCGCCGGGGGCATCGAGGAGGGCAGGAACGCCGCGGAGGCCGAATTCCGGGTTGCCAAGGCCGCTGTCGTCCAGGATCAGCAGGCTGCGCAGGGTGCGGTCGACGCGCACGGTGCTGAGGCAAAGGCGAAGGCCGACCAGGTGAGTCAGGCGGAGACGGCTCGCCTCGGCGCGATCGCGGCTGACGGGCGCCGACGGGCACAAGCTGTGTTCACCACCGCCCGCGACGACATCGGGACAGCCGGTCAGGCCGAGGCCCGCCGGGCCGGTGACCACGCCCATCAGCAGGCTGAACGGGTGCTCGCGCTCGGGCGTCATGAGGCGGAAAACCAGCGCCGCATGGAAAGCGACACCGATCTTGCCGAGCGCAAGGCCGCCGCCGTGCAAGAAGTCGCCCATGACTACGCCGGCAAACTCCGCGAGGACGCTCACGACGCCGCTCAGCACCTGCCGGAGCAGGCCGGCGAGGCGAAGGAGCAGGTCAACGCGGAAGAACAGCCGACCGTCGACAACATCGGCAAGACCGCTGACGGCGCCGCTGAAGGCGTGCGAGGTGTCCTGACGGCGGCGAAACAGGGCATCGGCGCGGTGGTGAGCCAGGGCCACGAGCAGGTCGGCGCCGCCGGCACCGGAGTGATGGGATCGCTCGACAACCTGCACGAGGCGACTCGCGGCCGCGCGACGGCGATGTTGGCCGAGGGGCAGGCCGCAGTCGATGCAAGTCTCTCCGCGGGACTCGCCGCCCATGCCAAGATCGCCGGGCAAGCGAGCCAGATGCTGGACGAGGCCGGCCGAGATGCGATCACCACGCTCGCCGGCTCGGCGGCGCAGAACCCCGCGCCGCCGATACAGGCCCAACGGCAGGCCGAGCAGACCCCGGCCATGACCGCACCTGACGCATCGGGACAGCACGGCGGTGATCACCCGGCCCTCGGCAGCCTCGATCAGCTCGGTCCTGGGCTCGACGCATCGGCGACGTCGCAACAGCAGGACGCGGCGGCGGCGGTCCAGCAGGCAGCCGGCGGCGCCCGGCTGGCGGGACAGGCGTTGTCGGGCGACGCTGCCGACGCGACGAGCCGGCTGCGGTCCACAGCGCAGACAGGGCTCACCGCGACCGCCGACACCGCGAAGTCGCAAGCCGACGCGACGGTGAACGCCGCCAAGACCCAGGTGACCGGCGACGTGAACAAGGTCGTCGCCGACGTCGATCGCACGGTCGGGGATCTCGGGAGCAGCATCCAGGCTGGCGTCGGCCAGGCGACCGGCAAGCTTCACGAGGGCGCCGACGCCACCATCAGCCAGGCGAACGACCGCAGCGGTGAGGTTCCGGCCGCAATGGCCGATGCCGCGCACGCCCAGGACAGCTGGCTGGGCAGGCTGGGCAGCTGGGTGTCGCACCAGCTGTCGGACACGTGGCAGGCGATCAAGGGGATGGCGGACTGGAGGTTCGTCCTCACCCTGGTCGTCGGGGCGGTCGTCGCCATCGGCGTCGGGGTCGGTGTCGCGTTGCTGATCGCGTCCGCCCCGTTCAGCCTCCCGGCACTGGCTGTCGTCCTCCTGGTCGGTGCCGCGGCCGGTGCCGCCGGATTCGCGGCCGCCCAGATCACGGGGAACCTGCTGGATCCCAACCCGGACCGCCACTGGTACGACGGCGTCGGTCACGCCGCGATCCTCGGGGCGTTCGTCGGGGCCGCCGGCCTGGCCGCGACGTTCTACGGTTTCGGGCTGGTCGGCGGGACCCTGCTGGTGATGGGTGCTGCGGGGGTCGGCACGGTGGTCGCCAACCTCGCGGCCGGGCGTCAATGGGACGACCATCTGGTCGCCAACACGCTGATCATCGGGATCTTCCACGGCGTTATCAAGGGCATCACGGACCGGATCCCCAGCCGGGGGACAACCGTGGACCCGGCGGAGACGCGCCGGACCAGCGATTACCGGCCGCCTCCCGGCGGCCGCCTCGAAGTGGTCGTGGACAACGCGGACAGGATCAAGGCCGGCGACCTCGAGCCCGACCGCTCCGGGCATGGGATGGTCTGCGACCTGACGGACACCCAAACTGGCGCCCAGTACGGCGTCGCCGAGGTCGAGCTGGACGCCAATGGGGCACCCAAGGGCGGCCCCCACCTCACGATCGACCCGACGAACGCGACCATGCCGGACAGAACGCCCGTGCGGCTCACCGCCAGGGGCTTCGGGTGGACGGAGGAATCCCTCCGCGCTGCGCTCGACGCCTTCCGGCGCTACTTCCGTCGCGGTCCTGCCAATATGGACGGGCTCCTTGCCTGGAAGAACCTGGCCAATTTCCAGAAGGAGTTCGCCCGGATCCGCGCCGAGAACCCGGGTCTCAGCGAGGGGGTCGTCGCCGAGCGGGCCGCGAAGTCGATCTCGTTCGGTCGCCATCGCATCGCCATCGGCTACGGCGACATCAGCGTGCGCTACGGAAACATGGGCGACGTGACCGCGGGCGGAGAGGTGCTGCGCAACGTGCCGCAGTGGGTCGAGGTGCAAGCCCGGCCGACGACGTCCGGCGCCGTGCCGGCCGTCCCCGGGAACCAACGCGGCCGAACCGACGACGACTAACGGGCAGGCAAGGTAGGTCACGATCATTTTCGGTGTGGGCCTGGAGTTCGGTGACGGTTGGCGAAACGAGGAGCTGGCCCGAGATGATTTCGTGCTAAGCGATGGATCATCCATCCATACCGTGCCGCTGGGGGAGCACAGCGGTTCCATCAGGTAGGCAAACCCGAACGAGGGAGCATTTATGCTCCATAAACGGCACCGATTGGCGCCGACTGACACCGAATCAGGGCATGAGCGAATGCAAATATCCCAGCTGGCTCGACTGACGTCGACCGGTGGCTAGAACCTCTAGTCAACCGGAGGGTTCTTGGTTCGAGTCCGGGCGGGGGAGCTTCCAGACGAGAAAGCCCAGGCCAACGGCCTGGGCTTCTCTGCGTTGTGGGCCGGCGACGCCTGGAGGGAGGATTTGGTGATCAAGAACTCCGTCACCGCGTCGCCGCAGGCATCATCGTCTCCAGGGCATCGGCGTTCCCCGCGTTGGCCATTCGCTGCTTCCGATAGTGGCGCTCCGCGACCGCGGGGGTGTTGCCGAGCTGGTCGGCGATGGCGGTGATCGGCAGGTCGGCCTCGTCGAGCACGGTGCCGACCGTCTTCCGGAACACGTGGCTGGTCACCCACTCGTAGCCGACCGCGGTCACTGCCTCGGTCAGGCGGTTGATCACGTTCGAGGGGTCGAGGAGTTCGCCGGTGAACGAGGCGAACAGGGGTCGACAAGCAGGATCTCGGCATCGTTGTGGACCAGCAACGCGCCGACAGTCACGTGCACCGGGAAGGTTCGTCGCGAAGTATGAGGGATGCCTGCCGTTCTTCGACGTCCGCGGCCAGGTCCCACGACCGCACATCATCCGCGTCGAGCACGCCGCCATCGACGGCACGACCAAGATCACCGTGTTCGAGCGCGGAATCGCTCGTTTGGTTGGCCACGAGGTCGACCACCTGCACGGCAAGTTCTACACCGACCGGATGCGCAAGGGCCTCCGGCCGATCCGCCGGCGATACACCGACGGCGTCCGTGGTGCGGTCGTCGATGAGCGCGAGCTCGACGTCGGTGACGCAGAGGACGTCGGCAACCCACGCGGCGACCTTTCGGTGGGTTCGGCGCCCGCGACGGTGTCGGGGTAGGGACAGAAGAACTCGCGAAGAAGCCGGCGCCCTCCTCTTCGGTGCCTGGCACCCATTGCGCCGAAACTTGGGCTAGGACTGCGCGCGTGAGAGGATGCCGCGGACGAGGACGTCGACCGACCACGTGAACCTCTCGTCGCCGGTGCCGGACATGATCTCGGTCCGTGCGGCGTGGATGCGGGGGTAGTCGTTCGCCGGAGCGCGGTTGATCGCCTGGGCCACAGGGCCGTCCGGTGCTCCCGGGGCCGTGCCATCCGCGTGTTCTGCCGCGGTAGCGGTGACGAACATGGTCAGCATGTCGATGGCCCAGGCCGCGTTCAGCTGGTCGACGCCGGCTTGGGCGAGGAGTTCGAGGAGGGCTTCGGCGATGCGCAGCGCGTTGGGTCCCACGGCGGTGGTCTGGAAGGCCATCATGGCGACAGCCGGGCTCCTCATCAGGACTTCGATGTAGGAGCGGAGCAGCGCTTCGAGGCGGTCGCGCCACGAGCCTGCTGTCTCGTCGACCTTGACGGCTTCCAGTGCGCGGTCGAGGACGAGCGCCTGGAGTTCGCTCATGTCCTTGACGTAGGCGTAGAGCGAGGCCGGGCCCGTGTCCAGTGCCTTCGCGATCTTGCGGAGGCTCATCGTGCCGTCGTCTTCCGAGGTGATCTGGCGCAGCGCCTCCTCGACGATCGCGTCGCGGCTCAGTGGCGGTTTCGCCGGTCTGGTACGGCGGCTCTGAACTCCGGAGGCGCCGAAGGGATCACGCTGGGGCACCGGCAAATGGTATTCGTGACAAACACTGTTCGTCAACTACTTGACGAACAGTGTTTGTCACGAATACTGTTCGCCAGGTGGCCACCCCGGCGCTCAGGGGCAGCGGGCGTCGTCCGGTCGCGAGCACCTTTTGTCGGCCACGGAAACGTTTTCTCCATGAGGAGAGGGGTGAATCAGCATGTCTACACGCAGTATCGCCATTGTGGGCGCGGGCCTGAGCGGTCTCGTCTGCGCGCGAATTCTCCAGCGGAACGGAATACCGGTCACCGTCTACGAAGCGGACGCCACGCCGGATTCTCGTCAGCAGGGCGGCTCGCTCGACATTCACGAGGACAGTGGGCAGGTCGCGCTCAAGGAAGCCGGCCTTTACGAGGAGTTCCGCGCTCGTACGCACGTCGGCGGTGAGGACATGCGCCTGCTCGACAAAACCGGGCGAGTGCATGTCGACAGGCGCGAACCGGTGGGCGGCAGTGGCCGGCCGGAAATCGATCGGACGGAACTGCGGCAGCTGCTCGTCGAGTCGCTGAAGCCGGGCACGATCGACTGGGGGCGCAAGGTCGTCGCCGCGCGGCCCGTCACGGCGGGGCATGCACTGGAGTTCGTGGACGGCTCTGCGATCCGCGCCGATCTCGTCGTCGGCGCGGACGGCGCGTGGTCGAGGATCCGGCCCCTGCTGACTCCGGAGAAGCCCGGCTACACCGGGATCACCCTGGTCGAGATGCGCCTGACCGACGCGGTGGCCGAACACCCGGACGCGCTCGCACTCACCGGGCGGGGGAGCTTCTTCGCGCTGTCGGACAACAAGTGCATCGGCGGGCACGGCGGGAACACCATCGCGTTCGCCTGCGGCCTGCGCGTCCCCGAGAACTGGGTCGCCGACAGCGGTATCGACTGGCGCGAACCGGAATCCGCTCGGGCGGGGCTGCTGCGCGAGTTTCCCGACTGGGTCCCGGCCCTGACCGACCTGATCCGCGAGTGCGACGACGGCGCCATCTGGCCCCGGCCGATCTACGCGCTGCCGACCGGCCTGCGCTGGGAACGGGTTCCCGGCGTGACCCTGGTCGGCGACGCCGCGCACCTCATGTCGCCGTTCGCGGGCGAAGGCGCCAACATCGCGCTGATCGACGGCGCCGACCTGGCGCGGGAGATCCTCGGCAGTTCCGACGTCGAAACCGCACTCACCCGATACGAGAACACGATGTTCCCACGCGGCGCCAAATCGGCCGCGGGGTCGCAGAAAGGTCTCGATCTGATGTTCGTCGACGGCCGACCGATTAAGATGATCATGTTCTTCAAGGGTATGTCTGTCTTTTCGACCCTGACCAAACCGTTCGAGCGCCTTTTCGCCGGCACGAACAAGGAGAACAAGAAATGACGACCAACGGGACGACCGGTCGGCTGCACGCGAACCTGACGTTGGGCGCCGTCGAACTGACGGTCGCCAGCCTGGACCGCAGCCTGGACTACTACGCGCGGTCCAGCGGCCGGCAGGTGCTCGATCACGAGGCGGGCAGTGCGTGTGGCCCTGCTCGTCCTCGCCAACCGGTTCAGCCCCGACGGGGAGAGCCTGCTCCCGAGGACACCGCGCACCTCGTCGGCGTCGACCTGCTGCTGCCCGCGGCGAAGGACGTGCGCGCACTGGCCGAGCGGCTCGCCGCGGCCGCCTATCCCCACGCGCTCTCGGTAGAAGGGCTGGAAGCGCGTGACCCGTCGGGAAACCTGTTGCGCTTCAAGGCGAACGCAATCTGATCGGGGTCTGTCCCGTGATCGGTGTTTCCGGCGTTGTTGATCAGTAGGTTTCGGCTTCCGGTCAGCGGTCACCGAACGTGATGGCGAAGGCGTTGATCACTGGCTTCCAGTGCATCGTCCATCGGGCGCGGCCGGTTCCGGTCGGGTCCAGACTGCGGGTCGCAAGGTACAGGCACTTCATCGCGGCCTGCTCGGTCGGGAAATGCCCTCGCGCGCGGATCGGCCGCCGGTAGCGGGCGTTCAGCGATTCGATCGCGTTCGTGGAGCAGATCATCGTCCTGATCTCGACGTCGTAGTCGAGGAACGGCGTGAACTCATCCCAAGCATTGCGCCATAAACGAATCGCCGCTGCGTGCTTCACGCGCAATTCCCTTCCGGTGGCCCTGATACGTCAGGACCGCTCGCCGCCCGGGCGGGTATTCGGGCACGGAGTTCTGCACGATATGATCCGGGCGTGCTGCGGTCTCGACGATTCTCGGGTTTCGTTCTTTCGCTCGCGGGGCGGCGAAGTCCGGCCATCCGACAAAAGCGGTCGCGGTACGAAGGAGCAAGGCGCGGAGGGGGCAGGTTCCCCGGTGCCGATATTCTACCGGGGCGACGGAGCGTGACGGGCGAGGGGGACGGTCATGGACGAGGTGAACGAGCAGTCGTCGGCGTTCGGCAAGCTTCTGCTGAGCCATCGCCGGGCGGCCGGCCTCAGCCAGGCGGCGCTGGCCCGGCTCGCCGGGGTGAGCATCCGCGCGCTGCGGGACCTGGAGCGCGGCCGCGCCCAGGGAGCCAAGCAACGCTCAGCCGAGGTGCTCGCCGCTGCCTTGACGCTGACGGGTACGCAGCGTGAGCTTTTCCTGGCGGCCGCGAAGGAAGGCCGGCGTCGCGTTCCGAACCTCTCCGCGGCGGCACTGTGTGCGCTTCCGCCGCGAGTGCAGTCCCTTGTCGGGCGGGTGCGTGATCTCGCCCGGTTGCGCGCGGAAGCGACCGCCGGCGGCGTCGTCGCCGTCATCGGACCTCCGGGCGTGGGAAAGACGTCGCTGGCCGTCGCCGCGGCCTACGAACTGAGCCACCGATTCCCGGACGGTTGTTTTTTCGTCGACATGCGCGGCATGGATGACCAGCCGCTTGCTGTACGCGGCGCACTCGATCGGCTGCTCCGTGCGCTCGGCGTGACGCCGGCCCAGATCCCCGCTTCGGAGCCGGAGCAGGCAAGCCTGCTCCGCGTCCTGCTGGACAGCCGCCGCGTACTGGTGTTACTGGACAACGCCACCGACGAAGCGCACGTTCGCCCGCTGCTGGCGACCGGCCGCGGTTGCCTGACCTTGATCACCTGCCGTCGGGCGCTCGGCGGGCTGGAGCACGTCCGGCGGCTGTGGCTGGACCCGCTCAGCCGGGCGGCGGCCGTCGAACTGCTTTCGGTGACCGTCGGCTCCGCTCGGGTCGAAGCCGAGCCCGAGGTGGCGGCCGAGCTGGTCCGGCTGTGCGGACACCTGCCGCTGGCGGTCCGGATCGCGGCCAACCGGCTGGCGAACCGCCCGCACTGGTCGTTCGCCTACCTCGTCAACGAGCTGCGCGACGCGCGGCTCAGGTTGAGCTCCTTGTCCTCGGGTGACCTGCAGGTCCGCTCCGCCTTCGAGATTTCCTACCGCCGGCTGTCGGCCGCGGCGCGGGTCCTGTTCCGCCGGTTGGCGGCCGTGCCCGGACCGGACTTCGGGATCGAGCTGGCCGAGGTCGTCTCGGCGGCGACCGAGCCACAGGTGCGCCTGCACCTCGAAGAGCTCGCCGAGGCCAACCTCGTCCAGGCCACGCAGACCACGGGTCGCTTCCAGTTCCACGACCTGATCCGGATCTACGCCGCGGAGCGCCTGGAGGCCGACGAGCAGGTGGCCGCGCGCGAGCGGCTGACCGGCGCCGTGCTCGACCATCTCCTCGGCACGGCGATCGCCGCCGGCCGGGAGTTCTTTCCCGACGCCCGGGAGAACCACCAGTTCGCTTCGAAGGACGAGGCGGCCGGATGGCTGGATCTGGAGGCCGGGAACTGGCAGGCCGCGCAGGAGCTGGCGATGCGGCTGGGCCGGGAGCACGAGGTGCTCGAGCTGGCCAAGGCGATGCACTGGTACTCCGACACCCGATTCATGAGGCACCCTTGGGACCGCATCTTCGGTCTCGGCGTTGCCGCCGCGCGGACGCTCGGGAGCCGGCGCGACCTGGCCACCTTGCTGAACTTCCTCGGCTGGGCCCGGCGGGATCGGGGCGACGACGAACCGGTTCTGCGCACGCACCAGGAGGCGCTCGCGGTGGCGCAGGAGGTGGACGACCGGCAGGAGCAGGCGTGGGCACATGCGTACCTGGGCACGACGCTGATGCGGCTGGGGCGGTCCGAGGAGGCGCGGGAGCAGGCGCTGGAGTCCACCCGGCTGGCCGAGGAGTTCGGATGGTGGTCCATGCAGGCCCCTCTGCGCTACCGGCTGGGCCGGGTGCTGCGGGCGACGGGCCGCTGTGACGAGGCGCTTGCGGTGCTTCAGCAGCTGATCGAGGACGCGGAGAGACACCGCGATGGAGCCTCGCCCGAATCCCGCCGGTGGATGATCGGATTCGTCGTGGAAGAAATCGCCCACACGTTGAAGGAGCTGAAGCAGTGGCGACGAGCCGCGGAAAGCTACCGGGAGGCCCGGACGGCGTATACGTCCTACGCCGCGGGGGATCGCGCGCACCTGGTCGCCACCATCGCTTTTCACGAAGGCACGGCGTGGCGTGAGGCAGGCGAGTACCCGAAAGCCCGCGAATGCCTGAACCTCGCCCTGGACGCGCTGACGGAGCAGAACGTGTCTTTGCGCCGCGAAGAAGTTCTGGCCGAACTGGAGCGCACACCGTCTTCGCCGGGCCGATGAACCGAGCGACGCCGTCACCCGCTGCACATGTCTTGCATGCTGACTCGCGTGAGGCACTCGGACGCCTTCGCCGCGTGGCGGACGGCGGACGCGCCGTCACCGGAGTGCCGGGCGCGCAGGGACTCGGCGGTCAGGGTCAACCCCATCAGCAGATCGACGTACATGGTCTGCGTGTACGGCGTCGGCTGCTTGGCCACCCCGGCCACGAGCCGATCCACGCACCGATCCAGCTCGGCGGCGATCCCGGGGACGCGCTCGTCGCAGCCGCCGGGTGCCAGCATGGCGCCGGCCGCGGTTCCCTCGAGTTCCAACGCCCTGAGCAGTTCCTCGGCCGGCATCTCGGTCACCTCCGGGCTTTCTTCCGATGTCGGTCGCCAGTATGGGCGGTTGCCCCGCGGCACGGCGACCGTCCTGGCACAGTCCGCCGTTCGGGCGGTGAATCGTGCCCGGGATGACCGCCGGACGAGTGGCAACGTCCCGCCGGCAGGGGCATCCGGGAAGCACGAACAACGCACCGTGCCGCTACCGGCAGGTTTCCCGCGCGGGAAACCTGCCCCCCGTCCGGTCTTGCGATCGCCACCCCGAACCGCTTTGTTGATCCCATGTCCGCCCAAGCTGCCCCGACGACCGGGCGCACCAATGCGCCGGAGGTACGGCGTGCCCTGATCGGCGTGACCGTGCTGGCTCCCGATCCGCTCCTGCGCACCGGGCTTCTCGGTGAGCTCCGGAACCGGCCGGGCATCGAAGTGCTCGATGACGCCGGCCGAGCCGACGTCGTCGTCGTCGCCGCGAGATCCGGCCTGCGAGACGTGCTGACCTCGTCCCGGCGGCTTGTGCTGATCGCCGACGACGTCCGGCAGGACGACCTGTGGGCCGCGATCGAAAACGGGCTCACGATCCTGTTGCCGCTGGCCGAGGCGACCCCTGCCCGGTTGCTGCGGGCGATCAGTGAGGCCCATCGCGGCCACGCACGCCTTCCGGCCGCCCACCTCGAACGCCTGCTGCGCTCGTTGTCGCAGCTGCACAAGAACGTGCTCGCTCCGCGGGACCTCACGTTGAGTGGTCTCACGCACCGGGAGACCGACGTCCTGCGGCTCCTCGCGGACGGACTGGACACCGCGGAAATCGCCCTGATGCTGGCGTTCTCCGAACGCACGGTGAAGAACGTCCTGCACTCGATGCTCACCCGGCTCGGGCTGCACAACCGCGTGCACGCGGTCGCTCACGGAATCCGCAACGGGATCATCTGAGCAAGGTCAGATGATCCCGGCTCGAATCGCGTAGGCCACCGTGTGGGAACGGTTGCGGAGGCGCAGCCGGCTGGTGACCGTGTAGACGATGTTCTTCACGGTGCGATCGGAATAGTTCAGCCGGCGCGCGATCTCGTGGGTGGCGAGCCCGTCCGCCATCATCCGGAGCACGTCGATCTCCCGCTGGTCGAGCACACTCGCACGTGCCGCGGGCGGACCGAGCAACTCTCGCTGGAGCCGGTCCGTCTGCACGAGCAGTTGACCGGCCAGGTCCGCCTGGATATCCGAAGTCCCCTCCGCGACGGCGTGGATCCGGGACACCAGCCGGTCGTCGGACGCCGCTGCCCTCGGCAGGATCGCGACCACGCGAAATCCCGCTCCGGCCAGCGAAACCGGCGTTTCGGCCGCGTCCACCAGCAGGATGACCGGCTTGGCGGAGCCGGCGGTCACGGTCCGCAGTTCGACGACGGCTTCCGGGGTGAAATCGTCGAACGCCGCGACGACGACCGTGGTCCGTTCCCCGTCCAGCCCCTCGTTCACGACCACACCGGACCGCGCCTGCAGGCAGTTCACCAGGCCCGCCCGGGTGATCGGATCCTGAGCACAGACGGTCACGCGAACGTCGTCCACCAGCTCCTCCAAGCGTCGCGGCAGCACGAGATCCGGCCGGAGCCGACCCACCGGCTCCCCACCGCTTTCCCATCGTATCGGGAAATTTCCGGCCGTGACGCGCACCTCGTCTCGGCGACAGCGCCCGGATCGGGATCGCGCCGGCGAACCCGGTGGCACCGGAATTCCCGTTACGGCAGGGGATCCGCAAGTTCGTCCCGCACGGCCAGCACGCCTTTGCGGTAGTTTCCGCGCAGTCCGCCGAGTTTTTCGAAACCCGCGTTCATGTCGTCCAGCGAGAGGCAGTGGGTGAACAGATCGCCGTGCCCCACGGAAGACTGCGCGAGCAGCTTCGCGGCCCAGCGCATGGCGGCGAGCACGCGCTTCGGGTCGCGGAAGTGCCCGTTCACGATGCGGATCGCCTCGTGGTTCCACCCGCCGAGGTCCACACTCCTCCGGCCGTCCTGGTGATAGCCGCCGATGACGAGCGTCCCCTCTCGCCGCACGAGGCTGCCGGCGAGCTCGAGACCCGACTGGGTTCCGGTCAGTTCCACCACGACGTCCGCTCCCCGGCCCCCGGTTGCCTGCCCGACCACCTCCCGGGCGCTCTCTTCGCCCACGGTCCCGGTCCCGGTTCGAGCGCCGGCCGGGTGCCGGCGCTCCGACGGTCCGCGCCCGACCTGAACGACCTGGGTGAACCAGCTCATGTCCAGGAGCCTGGTCATGAGTTCCCCCATGAACCCGGCCCCGACCACGACGGCGGTCTCCCCGCCGGCCGCGGGCAGGCAGGACCAGGCGTTCAGGCAGCACGCCAACGGCTCGACCAGGACGCCGTCGACCCCGGGCACCAAGGGAACGACGTGCTCCGACTCCGCGGACACGTATTGCGCGTAGCCGCCACCGGGGACCCAGGCCGTCACCCGGCGCCCCAGGAGATCCCGGGGCGCGTCCTCGCCCAGTGCGCAGACCACCCCTTCGACTTCGTGCCCGAGGCGGACCGGGACCGGCGGTGCTCCGAGTCGCCACCGGTCAAGGTCACCCGAGCAAATGCCGGTCCGCGTCACGCGCAGGAGGACGGAGGTGCGGTCCGGCGGCCCGACACGTTCCCGGACGATCTCGAACTGCCGCGGTCCGGTCAGGACGACCGATGTCGCAAGCTCGTCTTCGCCTGGGGGGTTCACCACGAGATCAGTTCTCCGTCCTTGTCCGCCGACTGGTAGGCGGCGGTGATCAGCCGGGTGCTCGCCACCGCGTCCTGCGCACGCGCACCGGGGGGCACGTAGGCCGCCACGCCGGCGTCGGCGGCCTCGACGAGGGTGATCAGCTGCCGGATGTAGCACTCCCGCGCCGGTGTCTCCCATTTCCCCGCCACCCCGGTGGCCCGCGCTGACCGCGCGTCGACCCGCACGCGGACCACAGCGTCGCCGCACCCCTCGTCCAGGTGCATGGCGAAGGCGGCCTCGGTGCCCCGCAGCAGGATCGTCAGTTCGGCTCCGGTTCCCCGGCCGGACCACGCGACGGACAGGGTGCCCGCCCCTTCGAGACCGCCGGGCCGGGACCGGAACATCGCTATTTCCGCCGAGGAGTCGCGACGGATGGGCCCACCTTCGAGAAGCGGTGTCGCCAGGGCTGAAACCATCTTCGAAGTGACGGCGCAGATGGGTGATCGACGCCCGAGAACGGGCAACATCACCCCGAGCAGGTGCGGGCCCAGATCGAAGGTGGCGCCCGGGCAGTGGCCGGTGCGGAAATGTCCCCAGTCCGGATCACCGTCCACCCGGAGCCACGTCCCGGCCACGTCCACCAGCCGGCCCAGGCCCCCGGCAGCCAGCCAGGACAGGACAGCGGGCGGGATGGCCGACAGGAGGTGCAGACCGAACTGCAGGTGCACTCCGGAGTTCTTCGCCAGGCTGACCAGCTGCATGACGTCCTGGAGAGACCACGCCGCCGGTTTCTCGCAGAGCACGGCTCTCGGCCGGGTCGGCAGCCGCAGGAGTTCGGCGAAGTTCGTCAGGTGCGCGTTCGGCGGCGTGGCGATGATCCACACGTCGGCATCGGACCGATCGCAGTCGCCGATCCTCGTGCGGGCCGCGGAGCTCGGCAGGTGGCACTCCGCGGCGACGAGCTGCGCCGAGCCGATCTGCGGATCCACGACCGCGACGAGCTGGGCGCCGGCCACCTCCATGAGGGCGTGGCCGAGGGTCCTTCCCTGCCGTCCCGCGCCCACGAGTCCGACCCGCACCGGGCCGCCGCCCCGGCCCTTCGCGCGGCCGGCCGCGTTCGGGCTGCGTCGCCGGCGCCCGATCACGGTGTCACCGCTTCGCCCAGGGGCCGGTGCGGGTTGTCGATGACCCGGTTCAGCAGCCGCAGCAGGCGTTCCTCCTGCGCCGGCACGAGGTCACGATCGCCGGGCGCCACCCGCATCACGAGACTGATCCGCAGCCCGGAGGCGTCCGGGCTGCCGGACGCGAAGAGATCGAAGCCGGTGGCGCCCATGCGCCGGTGCTGGTGCATCGTGGTGGCGCAGCCGGGCAGGGCGAGCTCGGCGTGGAACGGGGTGATGTTCACGCTCGGATCACCCCGGCCGAAGGACTCGCCCCGGTCACCGAGGTCGGCCAGCACCTGTTCACACGGCAGGCGCTGGTGCGTGACGTCCGCCCGGTTGTGCTCGGCCGTTCGGCGCAGCAGCTCGTGGAAAGTCATGGTGGGGGACACCGCCACGGTCAGCAAGTACCGGTTGGCCAGGTACGTCGGGACGCTGCGGGCCAGCGCGGTCAACCGGTTGGACACCGGTACGGTCAAAGTCACGACCGGGACGTCCCGCTCGAGCGCGATCTGGGCCGCGACCATCGCCAGGACGAGGTCTGGCCAGGCCGTACCGGCGGCCTGCGCGGTGGCCTGGATGTGGTGTGCGGCCGGTGGTTCCAGGCCGGCACCGCTCACCGCCCGGGCGTCGGGGCCGGCGGCCCCCAGGCGCACCGGTGCCGGCACGCCGGCAAGACGGCGGCGCCAGTACTCCCGGTCGTCGTCGTACCTGGCGGACTTCCGGTACTCGTCCAGTTCCGCGTGCAGAGCCCGGAGCGAACGGAACGGGCTGGGCCCGGGCTCGGTTCCGGCGCGGATGGCGGTGTACACCTCGGCCACCCGCTGCAGGAGCAGGCCCGCGCTGAAGGCGTCCATCACCATCGGGAGGAACCGCAGGTACCAGCGGAAGTGGTCGGGCCCCAGCCGGAGCAGCGCGGTGGAGAACAGCGGAGAGTCGCCGGGCGAGACGGGTACGCGGTGCTCTGCCGCGGCCCATTCGTCCGCGGCGGTGGCGGGGTCGGCGGAGCCGGACAGGTCCACCACCGGTAGCCGCCACCGCACCGCAGGCAGGATCTGCTGCTTGAGGACGCCGTCCCGCTCGACGAACCGGGCCCGCAGTGCCTCGGTCTGCGCGATCACGCACTGGGCGGCGGTCTCCAGGGCCCGCGCGTCCACCGGGCCGCGGATTTCGACGTACTGGCCGACGGTGTTGGCCTGCCGCTCGGCCGCGAGCCGCCGGCTCGCGTCCCACAGCGAGCGCTGTGGGACGGTGACGTCCAGCAAGTCCGGCGGTGCCGTCGTGGCTTTCACACCGCACCGCCGAGGGCCGGGGTGCCGGGAAACCGGCGTCCGGTGCCGACGCCGGGGCTCCCGGCGGTTCCGGGCCACCGGATCCCCGGCGCGAGTGCGGTGGTCACCGGGCGCCGCCCAGGATCGTGCAGAGCAGTTTCTCGCTCTCGCCGAGGCCGAGCGCGGCTTTGGCGGCACGGAAGTCGACCAGGCCGATCTGACAGGTGTCGATACCCAGGCTCGGCGCCGTGGTGGTCAGCAACTGGGCCATCGCACCCGCCTCGAGCAGGCAGAACGGCTCGGCCCGGTCGCCGTAGAGCCGTTCGAATGCGGCGGTGTCGGCGACCAGGAAGAGCGAGAACCCCGCGGTCTCGGACGCCTCTCGGTTGTCGCTGGTGCGGTGGTGCTCCGCCAACACCAGCGGGTCGTCACTGACCGGTACCAGCTGGTGCCCTTCGGCGTCGTAGCGGTAAAAGCCCTCGGCGAGCGCGCTCACGCCGGCGTTGTGCACCTGGACGTAGACGTCGACGGGGTAGACGCCCGAGGCCGATCCCCAAGCGCGGCGGGCGGTGCCGTCCTCGGTCCACTGCCGCAGCTGGGTGAGCAGGCCGCCGAACGCCTCCAGCCGCACCTTGGAGCCGCTGAACTTGCGGACGCTGCGCCGGCGACGGTCCGGTTCGGCACCGGCCGGAAGGCCGATGCCGGCCGGCGATCCGGGATGCCGGTGCCGGGCTTGTTCCTTGACCTCCTCCCGCGCGTCCACGTCGAGCAGCACCGGCGGCGGCCCGGGCTCCGTGCCCAGGGCAGCGGCCGGGGGAGCCGCCGGAGTGCCGCCGGTGTAGTAACGCACCAGCTCGTCGGCCGAACGGATCTCGTACAGCAGCTCGAGACTGGGGTGGTGGCCGAACTCCGACGACAGGCCGTTCGCGATGCGGATCAGGTCCATCGAAGTCAGCCCGGCCGTGCCGAAGTCGATCTCGGAGAGGTCGGTGCCGGCCGACCCGGACCCGGCGAGGATCTCGGTCAGCACCGAAGTCACCCTGGCGGCGACGTCGTCTTCGTCAGCCACGGGTGCGGGCGCTTCGCCGCCGAACAGGGCACCCCGGTCGACCTTGCCGTTCGCGGTGAGCGGGTAGTCGTCGACCACCCGGATCAGGTCCGGCACCAGGTAACGGGGTAGTTCGCGGGCCAGCTCCGCGCGCACCTGGGCCGGATCGAGCACCGAGCCGGGGTGGGACCGGACCGCGGCGACGAGCCGCCGGTCCTGGTCGCGGGCGCCTTCGGCGCCGACCACCGCGTCCCGCACCCCGTCGAGGCGCGCCAGCGCACTTTCGATCTCACCGGGTTCGATCCGGTGCCCCTGGATCTTCATCTGGTCGTCCTCCCGGCCCAGTAGTTCGAGTACCCCGTCCGGGCCGACCCGGGCGAGGTCGCCGGTGCGGTAGAGCCGTTCTCCCGTGGCGGGCCGCACCGGGAAGCTGCGCCGGGTCCGCTCGTCGTCGCCCCAGTAGCCCCGGGCCAGCCCGGCACCGGAGAGGAACAACGGGCCGGGGGTGCCGGCCGGCACCGGTTCGAGCCGCTCGTCCAGCACCACGGCACCCTGGCCACGCATCGCCTTGCCGTACGGGATGCTGCGCCACGCCGGGTCGACGGTGCCGACCTCGTGGAGCACCGACCAGATCGAGGCCTCGGTCGCCCCGCCCATACTGATCAGGCGGGTGTGCGGGAGCCGGTCACGGAGCCGTCGGGCCAGGTCCACCGGGATCCAGTCGCCGCTCAACATGATCAAGCTGAGCTGGGCGGCCCAGTCCAGGTCGTCCCCCGTGGTCTCGGCGAGCAGCCGCAGCAGGGCGGGCACCGAGTTCCACATCGTCACCCCGTGCCGGACCATGAGGCCGGCCCAGTGCTTCGGGTCGGAGCGGTGTTCCGCCGCCGGCACGACCAGGCTCGCGCCGGCCGACAGGGTGCCGAAGATGTCGTACACCGACAGGTCGAAGGTGAGCGGCGTGAGCGCGAGCAACCGGTCGGCGGGCCCGACGGTGAACCGCTCGTTGACGTCGGTGATCGTGTTGAGCGCGGCGCCGTGTTCGATCGCGACGCCCTTGGGCCGCCCGGTCGAACCCGAGGTGTAGATCAGGTACGCCAGGTCGCCGCTCGTGGTGCCCGGGTCGTCGAGGTCGGCGGGCCGGTCGTTCCACACGTCTTCGAGCACGAGCAGCCGGGTGCCGGCGGGCCAGTTCCCCGCGGCGGCCCTGGTGGTGAGCGCGAACCGGGCGGTGCTGTCCCTTAGCAGCAGCTCGAGCCGCCCGGTCGGTACGGCGGGATCGACCGGGACGTAGGCTCCGCCTGCCTGCAGCACACCCAGCACCGCAGGGGCCTGTTCCCAGCCGGGGGGCACCCCGACCGCGACGAGGTCGCCGGGGAGCAGACCGGCCTTCTTCAGCGCCGCGGCCACCTTTCCGGCCGCACCCACGACGTCCTGGTAGGACACCGAGCGCTCGTCGGTGCGGATCGCGATCGCGTCCGGGCTCGCGGCGGCCCGGGCCAGCACCGGGTCGTGCAGCCGGGGCGACTCGGCGACGCGGACGGGTGCCGGTCGCGGCTCGGGCCGGCTCAGCGTCGCCGGGCCGGCGGTCCAGTCGCGGTGGCGGGCCAGGCCGCGCAGCAGCGACAGGTACGCGTCGAACATCTCGTCCAGCAGCCCGGGCGGGAACAGCACGTCGACCGAGTCCCAGGTCAGCACCGCGTCGTCGCCCCAGCGCATGGCCTGGTGGTCGAGCCACACCTGCGGGGTCTGGGACAGCCCGTACAGGCGGCGGCCCAGCCAGTCCATCTTGCCGATGTCCTTGTCCAGCATGCTGGTGAACACCACGGGAGCCACCGACTCGGGCTTCTTCGCCCGGTCCTGCGACTTCGACCGTTCCCGGCGCACGGTCACACTTCCCAGCTCACGGTGTTCGAGCGCGACCAGCATCGAGCTCTGGAACTCCCGGAGGTAGTCCTCGAACGAGCCCGGGCCCGGCCGGGCCGCGACCAGCAGCACGCTGGTGAACTCGCCGATGGCCGGGGCGGCCCGGCCCAGCTGTGGCCCGTCGAAGGCGGGGACCCCGAGGGTGAACGGGGTGTGCCCGCTGAACCGGCCGAGCACACTGGTGAACGCCGCGCCGAACAGCGAAGACACCGTGATCCCGCGCGCCGCGGCGGCGTCGCGCAGCCGCTTCCAGTCGGACTGGTCGAGCACGGCGCTGCGCCGCGTGAACTCGGGCCGCCGCACGGTGTCGGGGTCGGTCGCCAGCGGCAGTGCCGGCGGTGGGGGCAGTTCGCCGGCCAAGCGGGTCAGCAGCTCCCGGTCCGCGCCGTTGCCGATTTCCTCGAGCCGACGGCGCCGATCGCGCGCGAAGGTCCGGAACGCCCCGGCGGGCCCGGCCGGCGGCAGGGGAAGGCCCCGGTACCGCACGCCCCACTCGTGGATCACCACGAAGATGCTCTGCGCGTCCAGCATGAGCAGGTCGAAGCTGACGTGGATGCGCACTTCCCCGGGGAGCAGGGTGAGCCGCAACTCGAACAACGGCCCCCGGTAGGCGTCCAGTACCTGGCACGACATCCGGGCACGGGTGGCCGCAACCTTGTCCGCCGCCCCGGGATCGGCACGCAGGTCGTCGACCTGCACCTGCCAGGCATCGGTGGGCGTGGTCTCCCGCTGCCGGCCGTCCAGGGTGGCGACCATCCGCAAGGCCGCGTGCCGCCGCACGATCTCGTCCCAGGCCGCGATCGCCCGGGCCGGGTCGAGATCGGGCATGGAGTACTCGCCGTAGGCGTGGCTGGACACCCCGCCCAGCCCCAGCCCGTCGAACCGGCCGACCAGGTACGCCTCCTGCAGTTCGGTGAGCGGGATCGGTTCGTCCTCGTCCCGCGGTGCCGCCGGCCGCGGTACCGGTTCGGGCCGAGGCGGCGTCGGCGGCGTCCGCGGCGCCGGCTCGGTACCGCCCTCGGGCACCGGTCCGAGGTCCAGGCCGTCCAGCACGAGGGTGGTCAGGTCGGCCACGCTCGGCCCGCGCATCATCGTCATCGTGGTGACGGTGACGCCCAGCTCCCGCTCGATCCAGGAGCTGACTTCGACCGCCAGCAACGAGTCCATGTGCATCGTGGTGAGGGGCGCATCCGGCGGGAACTCCTGGTCGGGCACGCCGAGCAGGGCGGCGCACCGGGCCTTGATCCGCGTCCGGAGCAGCTCGACGCGGGCGTCACCGTCCAGCGTCCGCAGCCGCTGCACGATCGAGCGCCCGTCCGCATCGGCCGGTCCGCCCGGCGCGCCACCGGTCAGCACCTCGGCGTACCGGGGTTCGTGATCGGCGTCGATGCCGAAGTGCCGGATGATCCGGGCGAAGTCGACCCTCGTGACACCGACCCGGGGTGCGGATCCCCGCCAGAGCAGCCGCAGTGCTTCGAACACCTGCTCGGTGCCGAGGTGGCCGACCCCGGAGGCGGCCAGGGCGCGGGCCGCGTGCTCGTTGCGGGTCAGGTAGCCGGCCCCGTGGATCGCGCCCCAGTTGACGGTCAGCACCGGCCTGCCGAGCGCCGCGCGGTAGTCGGCGAACTGGTCGAGGAAAGCGTTTGCCGCCGCGTAGTTGGCCTGGCCCGCGTTGCCGAGCAGCGAGGTGGTGGAGGAGAACAGCACGAACGCGTCCAGGTCGTGCCCGGCGGTGGCCCGGTCGAGGTTCCAGGTGCCGCGAACCTTGGGTTCGAGCACTTCGCGGAACCGGCGCTCGTCGAGTTCGGTGAACGGGTCGTCGTCGATGACCATCGCGCAGTGCAGGACGCCGCGCAGCGGCGGCAGCTCCCGGTCGATCCGGGCCACGAGCGCGTCCACCTGGGACGCCGAGGTCACGTCGACCGCTTCGGCCAGCACCTGCACGCCGTCCGCCCGCAGCCGGTCGAGTGCTTCGGCGGTCTCCGGCCCGGTCACTCCGGAGCGGCTGACCAGCACCAGCTGCCGGACCCCCGCCCCGGCCAGCCGGGCGGCGAGGTCGAGGCCGATGCCGGCGAGCCCGCCGGTGACCAGCCAGGTGCCGTCGAACCGCTCCGGACCCGCCGCCGGAAGCGGGGTCACCGGCAGGTCGCGCTCGCTCATCGCCAGCACCAGCTTGCCGATGTGCTCGCCCGCCGCGAGGTGCCGGAACGCGGCCCTGGTCTGGGACGGGTGGTAGACGCGGTGGGGCAGCGGGCGCAGCGCCCCGGACGCGAACCTGGCCAGCAGCTCCCGGAGTTCCCCGGCCACCAGAGCCGGCCGCTGGGCGATCATCTGCTGGAGGTCGAAGCTCGAGTAGGACAGGTTGCGCGTGAACGGCCGCAAACCCAGCCGCCGGTCCGCGCGCAGATCGCGTTGCCCGATTTCGACGAACCGGCCGTACGGGGCGAGGCACGCGATGCTGCGCGCGGTGGCCTCGGTGCCGACCGCGCTGAGCACGACGTCCACCCCGGCTCCGCCGGTGACCGCCCGCACTTCGTCGGCGAACGCGAGCGAGCGTGAGTCGAAGACGTGCGCGACGCCGAGCGAGCGCAGCAGTTCCCGCTTCTCGGGAGTGCCGGCGGTGGCCAGCACCTCGGCTCCGAGCTCGTGGGCGAGCTGGATCGCGGCCAGCCCGACCCCGCCCGCACCGGAGTGGATGAGCACCCGCTCGCCGGAGCGCAGTGCGGCGAGGCGGCCCAGTCCGATCGCGGCGGTGAGGAAGACCAGCGGCACGGTGGCCGCCTCGGCCGCGGACAGGTTGGCCGGCTTGGGAGCGACACAGGTCGCGTTCACCGTGACGTGCGAGGCGAGCGTGCTCATCGTCGAGTCGACCGCGACCACCTCGTCGCCGACCTCGAGCCCGGTGACGTCCGGGCCGATCCGGGTGACGCGGCCGGCGCACTCGGCGCCCATCCGCAGCCCCCGGCCGCCGGCGGTGGAGGGCATCCGGCCGAGCGCGACCAGCACGTCACGGAAGTTGAGACCGACCGCGCCGACTTCGATCTCCACCTCGCCCACGTCGGGTGCCCGCCGCGGCTCGGCCGCCCACCGCAGCTCGTCGAGCTGCCCCGGGTGGTCGGTGACCAGTGCGTACGCGTGCTCCTCGGGCAACGCACGGGCGTCCACGCTGCCGAGCACCGCCGTGGCCGGATGCGCAACGATGCGGCGTACGTAGCGTTCGCCCCCGCGCAGCGCGATCTCGTATTCGTCGTCGTCGCGGCACAACTGGGCCCAGAGCTGGTCGAGATCGTCGACGGCGGCCGCGTCCAGGTCGACCATCAGGCAGCGGGTGTGCGGCAGCTCGAGCCGGGCCGCCAGGCCGATGCCCCACGCCGAGGTGCCGCCGAGCCGCACCGCCTCGCCGTGCAGGCTGTGTGCGCCCTTGGACACCAGCACGAGCCGGGGGCTCTGCTCGACCGGGAAGTCGCGGAACACCCGGACCGCGTCGGCGAGCTCGACGCAGCGGTCCTGGATCGCCGTGGCGGGGTCGGCGGCGTCTTCGGCGCCCGTGTTCCACAGCTGCACGATCCGGTCCGGCCGGAGGTCGCCGAAGTGCACCGGATCGCCGGGCGGGACGATCAGGGCGCGGCCACCGTACTCACGGACCCGGGCGGCCAGGCCGGCGGCGAGCGCCGGGTCGTCGCCGAGGATCACCCAATCGGCGGCCGCAGGCGCCGGTGGCGCGGCGGACGCGGTGCTCTCCGGGCCGGTGGCGAACAGCACGGTGTGCGGGGCGGTGTCGTTGCCGGTTTCGTCCTCGACCGCGGCGACGTCGGAGAACCCGCCCTCGCGGAGCAACCCGACCCACCGATCGGCGGCCAGCAGCGGGCCGGTGGTGCGCACGTCCCGGTCGGTGAAGGACCACCAGCCCTTGGTGAGGCCGAACGTCAGGTCCGCCCAGATCCGGCCCGGCAGCACCTCGGCCAGCACCAGCAGGCCCCCCGGGGCGAGCAGGTCACGCAACGAAGTCAGCGTGCGGCGCAGGTCGGGGGTGGCGTGCACGACGTCGGACGCGAGGACGACGTCGAACGAGTGCAGGTCGACGCCCTGCCCGGCCGGGTCGCGGTCCAGGTCCAGCACCCGGTATTCCACGAAGGGGAAGTCGCGGAAGCGTTCCCTGGCCCGTTCGGTGAACGCGGCCGAGACGTCCGTGAAGACGTACTCGGTGCGGTCCGCCGGCAGGACGGGAAGGACGGCCGCGGTCAGGCCACCGGTGCCCGCGCCGACTTCGAGGACGCGCAACGTACGCCCTCGCGCGGCGGTGGCGGCAACGCGCTCGAGGACCTGCCGGACGACGTCGTTGTGGAACCGGACGGCCTTGGCGGTCTGGAAGAAGCGCTCGGCCTCGCCGTGGTCGCCGTCCGGGAACAGCAGATCGAGCGGGTCGGTCGTACCGGTCAGCACGGCGTACAGGTGGGCCGCGGTCTTGCGAAGCAGGCGCAGTTCGCCCAGCGCGTCCGGATAGGCGGTCAGCATCCGGGCCCAGCGGGCGCGGTGGTCGCCGTCGACGTCGCGCAGCACCCGGAACGAGCCGTCGTCGTGGGCGGCCAGGATCCCCGCGTCGGTCAGGAACCGCAGAAAGCCGTCGAAGGCCGGCCGGTAGAGCGGGAGCAGCCCGGCGAGGCCGTCGACGCTGATCGTGCGCCCGGCGGTGAGTCCGGCGCCGAAACGCGCGAAACAGTCGGCCAGATACGCGGCGCAGAGGTCGCTCAAGTCCGCCCGGTACTGCGGGCTGTCGCCGGCCAGCGCCGGATCGAGCAGGCTCAAATCCGCTACCGCCTCCTGGGCGCCGAGAGTGACCGCGCCGGCCGCCGGGCGGACCGAGGAGCGCCACCGCATCCGGTAAAAGTGGTCCGAGACCGCCCCCTCCGGGCTTTGCGGCCGGGGAACCGGGGCGCCGCGCATGCCGACCAGCTCGGCGAGCACGGCACCTTCGGCGTCCAGGACGGCGATGTCCGCGTGCAGGGCGAGCGAGTCACGGGTGTGCACCCGGAGGTGGGCATAGGCCGGCGGCCTGCCGTTCCGGTGTACGCGAACGGCATCCACTCCGGACGGCACGTAGTTGACGGGGATCAGCCCGTCCGGCCGCCGCGCGGCGCCGTCCAGTACCGCGGCCTGGATGCAGACGTCGAGCAGCGCCGGGTGCAGCACGTACTGCTCGAGCGTGCCCGCGAGCTCGGCCGGGACGGCGAGCCGGACCAGGGTCTCGCCGTCGCCGGTGTGCAGCTCGGCCATCCCGCGGAACGCCGGGCCGTAGACGTAGCCCCGCCCGGTGAACGCTTCGTAGACGTCGTCGTGGGAGTGCCGGGTGGGGCAGCGTCGCCGGACGGCCGCGAGGTCGACGTCGCGGCCGCACCCCGGCTCGGGGTGGTACCGGCCCCGCGCCGTGCGCGCCCACACTTCCCCGGCGAAGGAGCGGTGGTGCAGCTCGAAGGTGCCGTCCTCGGGGTTCAGCTCGATCCGGCCGATCTGCACGTCCTCCGGCTCGAGCGCGCACGACCGCTCGAAGTCGACGAACTCGAGTGCGGCCGGGCCGCCCAGTTGCTCGCGGACGGCGGCCAGCGCCGCCTCGACGTAGGCGGCGCCGGGCACGATGACCGTGCCGAACAGCTCGTGCTGGCGCACCCAGGCGAGCCGGTGGTCGTCCCAGCGGATCTCCCAGGTCGGCCTGGCCGCGTCGACCCGCTTGAGCATCGGGTGCGGCTGCCCGCCGGTGCGCCTGGCCTTGGCGGCCGATGTCTCGTTCCAGTGCGTCTCGTGCTGCCAGACCGGTCCGGGCAGCGGGGCCGCCGGGACCGGGCCGGGGTAGCGGCGCGCCCAGTCGATCTTCCGGCCGGCCGCGTAGAGCGCCCCCAGCGACTCGAGCATTCCGGCCCGGTCGTCACCGCCGCGGGAGAGCGAGGCCACGGTCACGGCCGGGCGGCCGGTGTCGTCGAGGATTTCGCGGACCGAGCCGAGCAGCACCGGGTGTGGGCTGAGCTCGACGAACGCGTCGTAGCCGTCGTCGAGCATCGCCCGCAGCGCGCCCTCGAAGAGCACCGGCTGCCGGAAGTTGCGCCACCAGTAGTCCGTGTCGAGTTCACCGTCCTCGATCCGGCGAGCGAGCACGCTGGAGTACATCGGGATCGTGGCCGGGGCTCCATCGACACCGGCGAGTTCACGGACCAGTTCGTCGCGCAGCGGGTCCATCTGCGGGCTGTGACAGGGACAGGCGACCCTGAGCTTGCGAGCGAAGACGCCCCGCTGCTCCAGGAGGGCGGCGACCCGGTCGAGTTCCTCGTGCGGGCCGGACAGCGTCGAGCCGCGTGGGCTGTTTTCGGCGGCCAGGCACACCGAGCCTTCCGCTTCGGCGCACACCTTGCCGGCCGCTTCGGCGCCGAGCGCGACGAACATCATCCCGCCGGTGCCGTCGGCCCGGGAGTGCACGCGGGCCCGCTTGCAGACGAGGCGCACGGCCGACTCGAGGTCGAGAGCGCCGCTCAGGTGGGCGGCGGCGTACTCGCCGACGCTGTGGCCGAGCACTCCGTCCGGGCTGACGCCCCACGAGCGCCACAGCTCGGCCAGCGCGACCTGGACCACGAAGATGGCCGGCTGGAGGCAGAAAGTCTCGTTGACCCGGCTGTCCGCCTCGTCGGCCGCGAGCGCGTCGAAGATCGACCAGCCCAGGTGCGGGCGGGCCAGCTCGTCGCAGCGCAACGCGGTCGACCGGAACACCCCCTCGGTCTCCAGCAGGGAACGGGCCATCGCCCACCACTGCGGCCCCTGTCCGTTGAAGAGAAAGGCGAGCTTGCCCGCCGGATGCCCGCTGGGGGCTCCGGCGAAGACGCCGGGCCCGCTCTCGCCGTCGGTGTAAGCGCGAAGCTTGGCCACGGCCTCCGCGGCGTCGGTGGCCACGAAGGCCAGCCGGTGGCCATGGTGGCTGCGCCGGCGAGCCAGCAGCGCGGCGATGTGCTCCAGGCCGCCATCGGGCGCATCGAGGCCCGCCAGCCACTCCGCGTACCCGCCCGCCAGCCGCCGCAACGCGGTCTCGCTGCGGGCGCTGAGCGTGAGCAGCACCGGCCCGGTCCCCGCCGCGGCGGGGACCGGCTCGGCGACCGGCGGCGCCTCGGCCAGGACCACGTTTGCGT
>NZ_JBEZYB010000025.1:0-111351 GCF_040638285.1 Amycolatopsis sp. NPDC026612 | reverse complement strand
AACCGCTCGGCGCGATGGCCCCGCACCAGACCGTCACCTACACGTGCACCGGAACCGCGCCGTCCGACGACTTCACGAACACCGCCAGGGCAACCAGCCCCACCGCCGACCCCGAGGACGGCGTCTTCGACGTCACGATCATCGGCCACGCCACCCGCCGCGTCCTGATCCGCCTGCTCCCGGGCCTGCGCACCGGCAAGCACCTCACCCACCCCGCCGTCCGCACCCTGCGCGCCCGCTCGGTCACCCTCACGGGCAACACCTGGCCCGCCTACGCCGACGGGGAACCCCAAGGCACGGTGCCGGTGACGGTCAGCTGCGTCCCGGGCGCGCTGACCGTTCTCGCCTGACGGTCGTCCCACCGCCCACCGGCAGGGCCGTCACGTCAGCGTATAACGCCCTATACGATGGTCCCATCGGCGCGCCGTTCGTCACGCGGCGTGCGGACCGCCGGGAGGATGTGGAACCCTGACGAGGTGGCCGATAGCCCTGCTCCGTCCCCGGCCGAGGCCTATGCGGCCTCCGCGCACCGTGGGAAGTACCCCCAGCTGACGCGCTTCGCCGCGGAGGCGTCCTTCGAGTTCGACGATTTCCAGATCCGCGGGTGCGAGGCCCTCGAGGGCGGCCACGGCGTGCTGGTCTGCGCGCCCACCGGGGCGGGCAAGACCGTGGTCGGCGAGTTCGCCGTGCACCTGGCGCTGGCCGAGGGCCGCAAGTGCTTCTACACGACGCCCATCAAGGCGCTGTCGAACCAGAAGTACGCCGACCTCGTCGGCCGCCACGGCGCGGACGCCGTCGGCCTGCTGACCGGGGACACCTCGATCAACGGCAACGCCCAGGTGGTCGTGATGACCACCGAGGTGCTGCGCAACATGCTCTACGCCGGCTCGTCCACGATCACCGACCTCGGTTACGTCGTCATGGACGAGGTCCACTACCTGGCCGACCGGTTCCGCGGCGCGGTGTGGGAAGAGGTGATCCTGCACCTGCCCGAGCACGTCCGCGTGGTCGGGCTGTCGGCGACCGTCAGCAACGCCGAGGAGTTCGGCGAATGGCTGGTGGAGGTCCGGGGTGACACCACGGTCGTCGTCGACGAGCACCGGCCGGTGCCGCTCTGGCAGCACATGCTGGTGGGGAACCGGCTGCTCGACCTGTTCGCCGGGGACGACGTGCACGCGCCGGGGGCCGAGCTGCGGATCAACCCGACCCTGCTGCGCCGGACGGAGGAGATCGGGCGGCAGTACGCGCCGGCCGGCTTCCACGGGCCGCGGGGCCGGCGGGGTGCGCCGTCGCGGATGCCGCGGTTCCGGCCGCCGTCGCGGGTCGACGTCGTCGAGCAACTGGACCGGGCGGGGTTGCTGCCGGCGATCGTGTTCATCTTTTCGCGGGCCGGCTGCGACGCCGCCGTGGCGCAGTGCGTCCGGTCGGGACTGCGGCTGAACGGGCCGGGTGAGGTCGACGAGATCCGGCGCGTCATCGAGGAGCGCACGGCGGACCTGCCCGAGGGCGACCTCGGGGTGCTCGGTTACTGGGAGTGGCGGGAAGCGCTCGAACGCGGGATCGCCGGCCACCACGCGGGACTGTTGCCGGCGTTCAAGGAGACCGTGGAGGAGCTGTTCGTCCGCGGGCTGGTGAAGGCCGTGTTCGCCACCGAAACGCTGGCGCTGGGGATCAACATGCCCGCTCGCACGGTCGTGCTCGAACGGCTGGTGAAGTACAACGGGGAAGCGCACGTCGAGCTGACGCCGGGGGAGTACACCCAGCTCACGGGCCGGGCGGGGCGGCGCGGTATCGACGTCGAGGGGCACGCTGTCGTGGCGTGGCAGCCGGGGGTGGACCCCAAGCAGGTCGCCGGGCTGGCTTCGACCCGGACGTACCCGCTGCGGTCGTCGTTCCGGCCGGGCTACAACATGGCGGTCAACCTGGTGGCCCAGGTCGGCGCCGCCGAGGCGCGTGAGCTGCTGGAACAGTCGTTCGCCCAGTTCCAGGCGGACCGGTCGGTGGTGGGCACCGCGCGCCGGATCGAGCGGAACAAGGAAGCCCTGAAGGGCTATGCGGCCGCGGTGACCGGGGACTTCGACGAGGTGCTGGAGTACGTCGAGCTGCGCGCGAAGATTTCGACGCGGGAGAAGGCGTTGTCCCGGCAGAACACCGCGGTGCGCCGGGCCGGCACGGCGGAGTCGCTGGAGAAGCTGCGCAAGGGCGATGTCATCGCCGTGCCCGCCGGCCGCCGCGCGGGACTGGCGGTGGTCGTCGACCCGGGGCTGGACCCGATCCGGGAGCCCCGGCCGGTGGTGGTGACCGAGGACCGGTGGTCGGGGCCGTTGTCGGTGGCGGACTTTCCCGCGCCGGTGGAGGTGCTGGGGCGGATCAAGCTGCCCAAGCACATCGAGCTGCGTTCGCCGCGGGCGCGCCGGGACATCGCCTCGACGCTGCGGAACGCCGGGATTGCGCTGCCCGGCAGGCAGACGCGGCGTTCGGGGGCGAACGAAGACGGTGAGCTGGCCGCGTTGCGGCGGGCTTTGCGAGCTCATCCGTGTCACGGGCTGGCCGAGCGCGAGGCGAACCTGCGCTGGGTCGAGCGGTATCAGAGACTGACCGCGGAGACCCAGCAGCTGGAGCGGAAGGTGGCGGCGACCACGCACTCGCTGGCACGGGCGTTCGACCGGATCCTCGCCCTGCTCGGTGAGCGTGGGTACCTCGCCGCCGCGGGCAGCGCTTCCCCCAAGGGTGCGGCGGAGGGCGCCGAGGACCGCGTCACCGAGCACGGCCGGCGGCTGACCCGGCTGTACAGCGAGTCCGACCTGCTGGCCGCCGAGTGCATCCGGCACGGCGTGTGGCGCAACCTCGACGCGGCCGAGCTGGCCGCGGTCGTGTCCACGCTGGTGTTCGAGGCACGCCGGGACACGGCAGGTGAGCCCCGGCTGCCGGGTGGGGCGGTGCCGGAGGCGTGGCAGGAGACGGCGCGGCTGTGGGTGGAGCTGACCGAGGACGAGCGGCGGCACCGGCTGGACCGCACGCGGGAGCCGGACGCGGGGTTCGCCTGGCCGGTTTACCGCTGGGCCCGTGGCGAGTCGCTGGAGAAGGTGCTCACCGCGGCCGAGGCCAACGGTCAGGAGCTGTCGGCGGGTGACTTCGTGCGCTGGTCGCGTCAGGTGATCGACCTGCTCGACCAGATCCGCGACGTGCTCGGCAAGGCCGACCCGGTGGGGGCGGCGGCGGCCGACGCGGTGAAGGCCCTGCGCCGCGGGATCGTGGCCGCGGGTGCGGCGTGAACTCGGTGTTAGCCCTGCTCTCCGGTAGTGCGGGTGATGAGCGTGGACACGTGTGCTCGGCTCCGACCTGTGGTTGGATCGCCAGCGACACCGTGTGTGCGGCTTGCCGGTGTTTCGGGGTGGACAGCTTGATGAGCGAAGCAGGCGGAGGCAGACGATGAGCACGCCGTATGGCGGCAACGACCCACAGCAGCCTCAGTACGGGCAGCAGCCGGGCGGCGCGTACCCGCCGAGCGGCTCGCAGGAGCAACCGCAGTGGGGGCAGCCGCAGCAGCCTTCTTACGACCCGAACCAGCAGCCGAACCAGCAGCAGTGGGGTCAGCCGCAGCAGCCCCAGCAGCCGCCGCCGTACGGGCAGCAGCCGGGGTACGCCCCGCCGCAGCAGCCGCAGTGGGGTCAGCAGCCGCCGCCGTACGGGCAGCAGCCCGGTGGCGGGTACCCGCAGAGCGGGCCGCAGGCGCAGCCGCAGTACGGGCAGCAGCCGGGTGGGGCGTACCCGCAGAGCGGGCCGCAGGCCCAGCCGCAGTACGGCCAGCAGCCGCCCGGTCAGTACGACTACGGCCAGCAGTTCCCCGGGGCGGCTGCCCCGGAGGGGGACAAGCCGGCGAAGTCGAAGAAGGGCTTGCTGATCGGCGTCGTCGCGGCGGTCGTGGTCGTCGCCGTCTTCCTCGTCCTCGGTTTCGTCGCGCCCGGGTTCCTGAAGACGCAGGTCTTCAACAACACCCAGATGCAGACCGATGTGCAGAAGCTGCTGACCGAGACCTACAAGATCGACGGCGTCACCGGGGTCACCTGTCCCGCCGAGCAGAAGGTGGCGGACGGCGCGAAGTTCGAGTGCACCGCCACGATCGCCGGCAAGCCGCAGCAGGTGCCGATCACCGTCAAGGGCGACGGCGGGAACTACGAGGTTTCCCCGCCCGTCTCGAAGTAGCGTTGACCGAGGCCCGGCCACCGGTTCGTCCGGGTGGCCGGGCCTTGGCGTTTCCGGAGATGATCCGGGCATGAGTGACTTCGAGATCCGGACGCTGGGCGCCGAGGAGCACCGGGCGGCGAGCGACCTGTTCCGGGAGACCGTGCACTTCCCGCCGGCCGACGACACGGAATGGGCGCGGGCGGCCCGGTACTACCAGCCCGGCGGCGCGATCGGGGCGTTCGACCCGGAGTTCATCGGCACCGCGCGGTCGTTCGACGCCGAGCTGACGGTGCCCGGCGGTGCCCGGCTGCCGATGGTGGGGGTCACGTCGGTGGGCGTCCGCGCCGATCGCACCCGCCGTGGGGTGCTGCGGGCGTTGATGACGGCGCAGCTGGCGGACTTCGCGGCGCGGGGGGTGGTGTTCGCCAATCTGCTCGCCTCGGAAGCCGGGATCTACGGCCGGTTCGGCTACGGCTTGGCAACGCGGTACCGCGCCTACAGCGTCGACCGGCGGCGGGCGCGGCTGCGGCCGGACGCCCCGGTGGGTGGCGAACTGGAGCTGCTGGACCTCGACCGGGCGCTCGAAACCTGCCCCGGTGTGTACGACCGCCTGGAGCACCGGCCGGGGATGATGACCCGGCCGGAGGTGCTGTGGCGGCTCTACGAGACGCAGGCGCGTCGGCACACCTCGCCGGTGAAGGCGGTCGTGCACCACGGCCCCGGCGGCCCGGACGGGTTCGCGATCTACTTCGTCGACGGCGTGCCGGCCCACCCGTGGACCAAGACGCTGGAGGTGGCGGACCTGTTCGCCGGTTCCGCCACGGCGTTCGCCGGGTTGTGGCGGTTCCTGCTCGGGGTCGACCTGGTGGACCGGGTCTTCGCGGACTCGCGCCCGCTCGACGATCCGATCGAGCTCCTGCTGGCCGATCACCGCAGCGGGAACGTCGACCGGATCGGGGACGAGCACTGGATCCGGCTCGTCGACGTCCCGAGGGCACTGGCCGGCCGGGAGTACGGGCAGGCCGCCCCGGTGGTCCTGGAGGTGACCGATCCGCTGCTGCCGGGCAACAGCGGCGCCTACCGCGTCACCCCGGACGGTGCCGAGCGGACGGACCGCCCTGCCGGGCTTCGGCTGGACGTCACCACGCTGGCCATGATCTACCTCGGCACGTGGCACCCCTCGGCACTGGCCGACGCGGGCCGGATCGAGGTGCGTGACCCGGCCGCTCCGGCGGCCGCCGACGTGCTCTTCGGCACCCGCGTGGCGTCCTGGAGCGGCAGCCACTTCTGAGCGGACGCTTCCGAGCGGAGGAAAACCGGGTGCCGGGTCCGGCCCGGGACGGCAGGATCGGGTGGATGACCGCCTTCGACGTCCGCCCGATCGCCGAGCAAGAGCGGCGCAGCACGTTCGACCTGCTGCGCCGGGCGTTGCACACCCGGCGCGTCGCCGACGACGTCTGGGACCGGGTCGGGGATTCCTGGCCCGCCGCGGACAAGTTCGGTGCGTTCGACGGCGGAACCCCGATCGGGATCGTCAGCTCCTTCGCCACCGAGATCGCCGTCCCGGGCGGGCGGGCCGTGCCGGTCGCCGCCGTCGAGGGCGTCGGCGTCCGCGCGGACCGGACCCGCCGCGGGGTGCTGAGCGCGATGATGAGGGCGCAGCTGGCGGACTTCGCGGCGCGCGGGCTGCCGCTCGCCGTCCTGCACGCCAGTGAACCCACCATCTACGGGAGGTTCGGCTACGGTTCGGCCGCGCTCGGCAAGAGCCTGCGGGTGGCGGGCCGGCTCCACGAGTGCGTCCCGGCCGGCGGCGACGTCCGGCTGCTCACACCCGAGGAGGCCGTGCGGGCGGTGCCGGCGCTGTACCGGCGGATCGGACTGCACCGGCCGGGCATGATCGGGCGTCCGGACCTGTGGTGGCCGATCTCGCACGACGGGCACGTGGGCCCGGACGGCGACCACCTCGTCGCTGTCCACAGTGGACCAGACGGCGACGACGGTTTCGTCGTGTACAGCACGGTCGACCGGCGGTCTGCCGATGCGCCGGACCACCGCGTCGTCCTGGACGTCCGCGATCTGCACGCCGCCGGCCCGGCCGCCCGGGCCGCGCTCTGGCGGTACCTGCTGTCGGTGGACCTGGTCTCGACGGTGCACGCCCGTCACCGCCCGGTCGACGAACCTCTCGCCCTGCTGCTGACCGACCACCGGCACGCGGCCACCGTTGCCGTCGAGGACGACCTGTGGCTGCGGCCGGTCGACGTCACGGCCGCGCTCGGGGCCCGCACCTACCGCGCGGCCGGCCCGGTGGTGCTGGCGGTGACCGACCGGCTGCTGCCAGCCAACACCGGGCACTACGAGGTCGGCCCGGACGGCGCGCGGCGCACCGGCGCGGCCGCGGACCTGGCCCTCGACGTCGACACGCTCGGCATGCTCTACCTCGGGCAGTGGAGCGCGACGGCGCTGGCGCACGCGGGCCGGATCGAAGTGCGGGACGCGGCCGCGGTGGCGCGGGCCGACGAGCTGTTCACCACGGTCACCGCGCCGTGGTGCGGCACGCACTTCTGACCGGGCGGCTCAGGCGCCGGGCAGCGCCTTGAGGAGCCGCTCGACGGAGCGACCGAGGTTCCACCGCTCGGCGAGTTCGGCGACGCGCCCGGGGTCGGCCGGCGTCGCGGGCACGATGTCGGGGCGGGACTGTTCGACCGGCGCGTCGACCGCCACCCGGACCACGGTCGGGGCGACGGCGAGGTAGTCCGCCGCGTCCTTCAGCCGCAGCCGCGTCTTGAGCGGGACCCGGGCGTCCCCGGCCGTGGCGGCCGCCAGCAGGGCGTCGAGCGACCCGAACTGCGTGATGAGCTTCGCGGCGGTCTTCTCGCCGATACCCGCGACGCCGGGCAGCCCGTCGGAGGGGTCGCCGCGCATCACCGACATGTCGGCGTACGCCGGCCCGGCGGTCTCGCGGGGCAGGCTGTAGCGCTCGGCGATCTCGGCGGGCCCGAGCAGTTCGGCCTTGGCCCACCCCTTGCCGACGTAGATCACCGACGCGGGCGACGGCTCTGTGCGCACCAGCTGGAACAGGTCCCGGTCACCGGTGATCACCTCGACCGGATCGGTTTTCTCGCGAGTCGCCAGCGCGCCGATGACGTCGTCGGCCTCGTAGCCGGCGGCTTCGGCGGTGGCGAACCCGAACGCCTCCATCAGCTCGAGGATGATGGGCACCTGCGGGGTGAGCGTGTCGGGCACCTCTTCGACGTCCGGGCCGCTGCCGGCTTCCTCGGCGACGCGGTGCGCCTTGTAACTGGGCAGCAGGTCGGTGCGGAACTTCGGCCGCCAGTCCGCGTCCAGGCAGCACACCAGCCGCGCGGGCCGCCGGTCGGTGAGGATCCGCGCGACCGTGTCGGCGAACCCCCGCACGGCGTTCACCGGCGTCCCGTCCGCGGCGCGCATCGAGTCGGGCAGGGCGTAGAACGAACGGAAGTACAGGCTCGCGGAGTCGAGCAGCGCAAGGGATCCGGTCACCCGCACAGCCTGCCAGACCCCGGGGCGGCGTGAGGGGCGCGCCACCCATCGGCGGCCCGGAACGGGCGCGGCGGGGATGCCCGCCCGCACGCCGCCTGGTGCCGCCGAGGGTTTGCCCGCGCCGCACGCCGCGAACGTTGCCGCGGAACCAGACGAACGCCGCCCGGGAACCAGTCGAGCGTGCGCCCGCGGCCGCACGTCGCCTGGTGCTTCCGACGAGAGTGCTCGCCTCACCCCGGGCCCCTCGTGGCCGGGGGAACCGTGTCACCCGGCCCGGCATGTCGCGGGCCCGGGCGAGCGCGCTCCGGCCGGGCGCCCCACTAGGCTCGCTCTCATGTCGCGCCGATCCCTCCACACGCCCGCCCCCGATGCCGCCGCCCTGCGCGCCCGGCTGGAGCGCGCTCGCGCCGCCGCGGCCGCTGCGCGCACCGATGCCCTGCTGATCGCGCCCGGCTCCGATCTGCGGTACCTGCTCGGCCAGGCCGGCGGCTCGTTCGAGCGGCTCACCACCCTCGTCGTGCCGGCCGATGGCCCTCCCGCGCTGGTCGTGCCGAAGCTGGAGGCGCCCGGGTACGCCGACGTCCCCACCGACGAGCTCGGCGTCGAACTGCTCACCTGGGTCGACGGCGACGACCCCTACAAGCTCGTCGCGGACCGGCTCGGGAAGCCCGGCCGGGTCGCGGTCAGCGACTTCACCCCCGCGCTGCACGTGCTCGCGCTGCGGGCCGCGCTCGGGGAGGCCGAGCAGACCCTGGCCGGCCCCGTCGTGCGCGAACTGCGGATGCGCAAGGACGCCGCCGAGATCGCGTCGCTGCGGGACGCGGGCGCGGCCATCGACCGGGTGCACGCCCGGGTCCACGAGTGGCTGCGGCCCGGCCGCACCGAGGCCGAGGTCGGCGCCGACATCGCCGCGGCCATCGTCGAGGAGGGCCACGTCCAGGCCGACTTCGTGATCGTCGGCTCCGGCCCGAACGGGGCCAGCCCGCACCACGACGTATCCGGCCGCGTCATCGAGAAGGGTGACGTCGTGGTCGTCGACATCGGCGGGCCGCTGCCTGCCGGCTACAACTCCGACTCCACCCGCACCTACGCGGTCGGCGCGCCGCGGGACGCCGACGTGGCCGAGACCTACGCGGTCCTGCAGCGCGCCCAGGCCGCCGCCGTCGCCGCGGTGAAGCCGGGCGTCACCGCCGAGGCCGTCGACGCCGCCGCGCGGGACGTCATCGCCGAGGCGGGCTTCGGCGAGTACTTCATCCACCGCACCGGCCACGGCATCGGCCTGGACGTGCACGAGGAGCCGTACATCATCGCCGGGAACGCACTGCCGCTGGAGCCGGGCATGGCCTTCAGCGTGGAGCCGGGCATCTACCAGCCGGGCCGGTGGGGCGCCCGGATCGAAGACATCGTCATCGTCACCGAAGACGGCGTCGAGTCCGTCAACAACCAGCCGCACGAGCTCGTCGTGCTGGACGCATGACGACCGGCGGCCTGGAGCCGCTGGACCAGTCGATCGTCCAAGAGCTGGCGTCCGACGGCCGGCGTAGCTTCACCGACCTCGCCGAACGGGTGGGCCTGTCGGTGTCGGCGGTGCACCAGCGGGTGCGCCGCCTCGAGCAGCGCGGGGTCATCCTCGGCTACACCGCCCGGCTCGACGGCGAGCAGATCGGCCTGCCGCTGACGGCGTTGATCTCGCTGACGCCGAACGACCCGGGCGCGCCGGACGACTACCCGCAGCGGATCCAGCACATCAAGGAGATCGAGTCGTGCTACTCGGTGGCCGGCGACGAGTCCTACATCCTGCTGGTGCGCGTCCAGTCGCCGCTGGCGCTGGAGGACCTGCTGCGCCGGATCCGGGAAGCCGCGAAGGTCTCGACCCGGACGACGGTGGTGCTCTCTACGCCGTTCGAGGGACGTTCGCCGACGTTCTGACTCCGGCGCTCCGTCCGGCGGCCGGGGCGCTGGTACGGTAAAAGGTATGGCAACACGTAAGGTCACTCTTTCGCTGGACAGCGGCGCACTGGAATTCGCCGAACGAGCCGCGAAAGCCCACGGAATCTCGGTCTCGTCCTGGCTGTCGAAGGCGGCCAGGCGCGAGGCGGTGCGCACGGGTTACACCCCGCAGAGGCCGGAGCCGGCCGTCGCGGAATCGGACGAGGCCGAGCGCAGCGCGGCGGAACAGGATCTGCGTGCGCAGGGGTGAAGTCTGGACGTACCACCCCCCGACCGATCCGGCCCGGCAGCGCACGGTGGTGCTGCTGTCCTCGGACGGGGTGAACGAGTCCGAGCGGCCCTGGCTGCTCGGCACCGAGCTGCTCGACCGCGACCCGATGGACATCCTCGGCGTGGCCGTCGACGCCCGCTACTGGGTCTCGACGCTCAACCTCACCCGGCTCTACCGCCCGTGGTTCGACGAGCGCGTGGCCGAGATCGACCAGGACGTCCAGGAGCGGATCGACATCGCGCTGCGAGCCGCCCTCGACCTCTGAGACGCCGCCGTCCGGGCGGGGAGCGGGCCACTGCGGAAGCTGCGCCTCAGCGGGCCACGACCTCCGGGGCCGCGTGGAGCTTGCCGTCCGCTCCGGCGAGGCAGGAGGCGTTGCCGTCCTTGGCGGCGATGAACTCCGTCAGGCAGTTGGCGATCGCCGTGTGGCCGGTTGCGTTGGGGTGGAACGACTCCTGCAGCGCGTGCCCGGCGCGCTCGGTCCGGCCGAGGTCGGCCAGCTGCAGTGTCAGGCGGGTGAACCACTCCGTCGCGGGGTTCGCGCCGCCGCTGCACGCCTCGTGCTTGACGCCCGCCTTGGCCAGGTCCAGGAACCGGGCGCCGGTTTGCTGGGCGGCGGTCTTGAGGCCCGAGGACAGCACGCCGATGCCGGTCTGGGCGATCCAGCGCAGGTCCTCGGTCCGGAAGGGGCAGCCGTTGAGGGTGCGCAGGTCCTCCGGCAGGTCCGGGCCGATCGGTGCCGCGTAGGACTGCAGGATCAGCTGGTAGTCCGCCGGGACGTAGCCGGCGGAAGCCAGCACCTTCTTCACGTCCGAGACCGCGGTCGCCACCTTCGGCACCATCGCGTCCACTTTGGACTGCCAGGTCTGCTTCAGTGCCGTGCTGCACGGGGGGCCGCCGGCGTCGAACCACGCCTTGAAGCAGTCGTTGACCTGGTTGGAGAACTTGGGTTCGTCGTTCGCGCCGACCGCGATCACGACCGCGGCCACCCGGTGGTCCTTGACCAGCGCGGCCAGCTGCTGCGCCTGGGAACCTTCGGTCCACTGTTTGACGTCGCCGAGGGCGACCTGCTCGGCGGGTGCGCCGGAGCAGGCGAGGTTGACGTGTGCGGTGATGCCCGGGACGGCGATCTTCTCCACGAAGGCGTTGGGGGAGCGGTGGCACCAGTTGCCGCCCTGGCCGTTGGTGGTGGCGGTGTACTGGCCGGCGCCTTCGCCGGAAACGGTGCTGTCACCCATCGCGACGACGGTGAGCGGTCCGGTGCCGGGCGGGCCCTGCCGCGGTTGGGGCTGCCCTGGCCTGCTTTCGGAGCCGAAAAAGACGAAGAACCCGGCCAGCAGGGCCACGCACACGAGGACCAGGGCCCCCCAGTACCACCGAAGACGTCGCATCGCCGTCGATTCTACGGACCGGGTGATCTACTCCGGCCCCGGACACCGTGTGTCACTGTTCACGGGGCAGCCAGGTCCGCACCAGCCGGACGAGCGACTCCGTGAGTGTGGCGGAGGTGATCTCCCGGTCTCGTCGCCAGTGCCGGACCTGCTCGGCCGCGAGCGCCGCGAGCAGGACGTCCGCGGCGATTTCGGGGCCGGTCGCGCCGCCGGCTTCGAGCAGGTGCCGGCAGTGCTGTCGCCACAGGGTGTGCGCCCCGGTCCGGAACCGCGCGCCGGTCGTCGCGGTCTCCGAGAGCAGGACGAGGTCGAGCTGCCGGTCGAGGAAGCCGAGGTAGGCCTCGACGAACGCGCCGAGCCGGTCTGCGGGTTCCGCGCCGGGGCCCAGTGGTGGCGGGCCGGTGAGGATGCGCTGCTGCAGCTCGCGTTCCCGTTGGTCCAGCAGGGCCATGGCGAGGCCGCCCTTGTCGCCGAACCGGCGGTAGAGGGTGCCCTTGCCGACGCCGGCGGCGCCCGCGATGTCGTCCATGGTGACCGCGTCGACTCCGCGTTCGGCGAAGAGTGTTTCCGCGGCCTCGAGGACGCGGATGCGGTTGCGGGCGGCGTCGGCGCGCTCGCGGACGGGGGCGCCGAGGATCGGCAGTTCGGTCGGCGTTGACGAAGCGGACTGCGGTCCGCTACGGTGCGAAGGCATAAGCGGACTCTAGTCCGATTCTCCGTCCGGCGAAAGCCTGCCCCTTCCGAGGAGCTCCGAAATGCCTGACCTCCTGCACATTTCCGCGTCGCCGCGTGGCGAAGACTCCCAGTCGCTGCGCCTGGCAGCTACTTTCCTGGACACCTACCGCACCCTCCACCCGGACGCCGAAATCGACGAATGGGACCTCTGGGACGGGTCGCTGCCCGCGTTCGGCCCGGCCGCGGCCGGCGCCAAGATGACCGTTTTCGGCGCCGGCACACCCGAAGGCGAGGAAGCCGCGGCCTGGGCGGCGGCGAAGGCGGCGTTCGCCCGGTTCGACGCCGCCGACCGGATCCTGTTCAGCGTGCCGATGTGGAACTCCGGCGTGCCCTACGTGCTCAAGCAGTTCGTCGACGTCGTGTCCCAGCCCGGCTGGGTCTTCGGCGTCGACCCGGTCGCCGGCTACCGGCACCTGCTCGCAGGCCGGGGCAAGCGAGCCGCGGTCATCTACACCAGCGCGGTGTGGGCCCCCGGCCTCGGCCCGGAGTTCGGCGCGGACTTCCAGGCGCCGTTCTTCACCGGCTGGCTGAACTGGACCGGCATCGACGACGTCACCGAGATCCGGTTCCACCCCACCCTCACCGGTGACGCCGGGGAAGCCGCCCGAGTCGCCGGCGAAGCCGCCCGCGACACCGCCAAGAACTTCTGAAGGAGCACCCATGACCGAGGCCATCGACCGCGACGCGGTCCGCGCCGGGCTCGCCGCCGGCGACCTCGTCCTCGTCGACGCGCTGCCCGAGTCGTACTACGCGGCCCGGCACTTGCCCGGGGCGCTCAACCTCGTCGCCGGCGACGTGGCGGCGAAGGCGCCGGAACTGCTGCCGGACAAGGCCACGCCGATCGTCACGTACTGCTCCAACCCCGCGTGCGCCAACAGCAGCCAGGTCGCGGCGCAGCTGGAACGGCTGGGCTACACCGACGTCCGCAAGTACGCCGCGGGCATCGAGGACTGGGTGACCGCCGGTCTGCCGACCGAAAGCGGTCAACCCGCCTGAGTCAGGTCCGTGGCCGCCGCCAGTTCGGCCGCGACGTCGGCGATCGCCCGGACCGCCGGGTTGTCGTTGCCGGGCAACCACACCAGTTCCGTGCGGGCGACATCGCCGTCCAGCGGCACGAACGCCACGCCGGTGCGGCGGAGGCTGTGGGACGAGCGGGCCAGCCGGGTGACCCCGACGCCCGCCGCGACCAGCCCGAGCAGACCTTGCACGGTGGCGGCCCGCTGCACCACCCGCGGGGTGAACCCTGCGGCGGCGAAATCGTCGTCGTAGCTGCGGTGCCACGGTTCCCAGCTGCCGCGTGGGGTGAGGACCCACGGCTCGCCCGCCAGGTCGGCCAGCTTCAGCGAAGCCCGCCCGGCCAGCGGGTGCTCCACGGGCAGTACGGCGCACACCTCTTCGGTCAGCAGCGTCCGCGACGCCAGGTCCCCGACCAGTGGTGGCCGGGTGAACGCCAGGTCGAACCGGCCTTCGCGCAGGCCCTCGACGAGCTCGGCGATCGGCGCCTCGGCGGTGGTCACCGCCAGCCCGGGGTAGCGCTCCCGCACCGCGCGGACCACCGGGGGCAGCAGGTAGTTCGCCGTCGTGGCGAGGAAGACCAGCCGGATGTCGCCGATCTCGCCGCGCACCGCCCGCCCGAGCGTCGCGACGGCTTCTTCGGCGCGGGCCAGCACCGCGCGGGCCTCCGGCAGGAAGAGCCGGCCGACGGCGGTGAGCCGCGCCCCGCGGGCGTCGCGGTCGAACAGCCGCGCGCCGAGGGCGCGTTCCAGCACGGTGATCTGCTGGGACAGCGACTGCTGCGCGATGTGCAGCACGGCGGCGGCGCGGGTGAAGCTGGTCGCGTCGGCGACGGCGACGAAGTAGCGGAACTGCCGCAACTCGGGGGTCACAGGCTCAGACTGTAGCCGCGGCAGGACATCGGTGTTGGCGGTGCGCCGGTGATCCTCTCCAGGATGGAAGGGAGGAAAGCACTGGGAGGACACGAAGATGACGAACACCGATGGCCGCGTCTGGCTGATCACCGGCTGCTCCGCCGGCTTCGGCCGGGAGATCGCGCTGGCCGCGCTGGCCGCGGGCGATCGCGTGCTGGCCACCGCGCGGCGCCCGGAAACCCTGGCCGGACTGCAGGACCGCGGCGGCGACCGGGTCCGGATCGCGGCACTGGACGTCACCGACGCCGGGCAGATCGACACCGCGGTGAAGACCGCGCTCGAGGAGTTCGGCCGGATCGACGTCGTGGTCAACAACGCCGGCCACGGCTCGGTCGGCGCGGTCGAAGAATTCACCATGGACGAACTGCGGACGCTGATGGACGTTATGTTCTTCGGCGCGGTCGCGGTCACCAAAGCCGTGCTGCCCCACCTGCGCGCGCAGGGCAGCGGCACGGTCGTGCAGATCAGCTCGATGGGCGGTCAGCTGTCCATGCCGGGCTTCGGGGCCTATTGCGCGGCGAAGTTCGCCCTGGAAGGGCTCTCGGAGGCGCTGGCCGCGGAGGTCGCGCCGTTCGGGGTGCGGGTGCTGATCGTCGAGCCCGGCGCGTTCCGCACCGAGTTCGGTGGCGGCCGCATGCACCGGTCGCGCACGATCGACGCCTACGCCGTCTCGACCGCGGGAACCCGCGAAGCGGTCGAAACCATGGACGGGACCCAGCCCGGCGACCCGGCCAAGGCCGCCGCGGCGATCGTCCGGGCGGTGGGCAGTGAGGACGCCCCGTTGCGGCTCGCGCTGGGCGCGGACGCCGTCGAAGCGATCCGCGCCCACCACGAGACCGTCGCGGCGGACCTGGCCGCCTGGGAGGAGGTCAGCCGGGCCACCGCAATCGGTTAGGCCGGCGCGTCCTGCAGCACGCCGAGAACGTTGCCGTCGGGGTCGGTGAAGGACGCCACCAGGCGCCCGTTGCCGACGTCCTTCGGCTCGTCCTTGACCTTCCCACCCGCCGCGGTGACCTCGGCGAGCTTCGCCTCGATGTCGGCGACGTGCCAGTACGTCACCGGCCCGGTCATGCCCTGCTGCGCGCCGTTGGGCACCAGGCCGATGTGCTGGCCCTCGGCGTCGTAGCCGACGTAGTAGGGCGCGTCGGCCTGCGGTTCGGTGCCCAGCAGGGCGGTGTAGACGGCCTTGGCCGCGGCCAGGTCGGTGACGGGGTGCAGGACGGTCTTGATCCCCTGGGTGCTCATCGCGGTGCTCCTGAAGTCGTGGTCTGCGGTACGGCTACGACGCTATTCCCGGGCCGCTGACCAGCGCTTCTCGATTCCTGATCGGTTACGCCAGCAGGCCCGTCAGCAGCACCCGGGTCAGCTGGCGGGCGGCGGGCAGCGCGCGCGCCGAGGTGATCGCCGTCAGCGCGATCCGGACGTCGTCGACCGAGACCCGCGGCCGCAGGACGCCTTCCGCGCCGGCTCGCTCGACCAGCCGCGCGAACGCTTCGGCGTGCTCGTGGCGTTGTCCGGCGAAGGCCGCGCCGCTCAGCGCCTTGGCGAGACCGCGCTCCGCGACCTGCCATTCGCCGAAGCGGTGGAACGTCCGGGTCAGCGCGCGGCGGCTGTCCGGGTCGGCGAGCGCGGCCCGCAGCTGTCGCTCGCACCGCCGCACCTGACCGTCGAGCACGGCCGCGAGGAGGTCGTCGCGCGACGGGAAGTGCCGGTGGACCGTCGCCGGCGCGAGGCCGGCGCGCCGCGCGATCTCGCGTACCGGCAGGCCGGAGCCGTCCTGCGCGAACGCCGCGTGCGCCACCGCCACCAGGTGCCGCCGGTTGTCTTCGGCGTCCACCCGGCGTTTCCGAGTCGGTTCGTCCCGCACGGCTCTCACTTCCCGTTCGTCGCCGGTGTTCGCTCCTACCGTAGGCGCGGACGTTCCCCAGATGAGGAGTGCCCGTGTTCGCAGCCCGGTTCGAGCGGTTCGGCCCGCCTGAAGTCCTGTCCCTCGGCTCGCTGCCGGAGCCGCACGCCGGCCCGGGTGAGGTCCGGATCCGGGTGCGGGCGGCCGGGGTCTCGCCGGTCGACCTGGCGATCCGCGCCGGCCGGTCGCGCTCGCCGATCGTGCTGCCGCACATTCCCGGCGTCGACGCGGCGGGCGTGGTCGACGAGGCGAACGCCGACGGCGTCGCGGTGGGCGACGAGGTCTTCGGCGCGGTCGACGTCACCCGGCTCGGCGGGGCGAGCGCCGAGTTCGCGGTTCTCGCGTTCTGGACGCGGAAGCCGCCGTCGATGCCGTGGGAGCAGGCGGGTGGCGCCGCGTCCGGCGTCGAGACGGCGACCCGCGCGCTCGACCTGCTCGACGTCCGCGAAGGCTCGACGCTGCTGGTCGACGGCGCGTCCGGCGGGGTCGGCAGCCTCGCCGTGCTCCTGGCGCTGGCTCGCGGCGCCCGGGTGATCGGCACGGCCGCACCGGACAACCAGGACTTCCTCGCGGAGCTGGGCGCGCTCCCCGTCCCGTACGGCCCCGGCCTGCGCGACCGCGTCCGGGGTCCGGTCGACGCGGCGCTCGACGTCGCGGGCCGGGGTTCGCTGCCGGACCTGATCGAGCTGACGGGGACGACGGCGAAGGTGGTCACGCTGGCCGACTTCAGCGGCCCGGAGCACGGCGTCCGCCTGTCCGTCGGCGCGTTGGGCGGTCAGCCGGACGGGCGCCACGGCCTCCCGCACGCCGCCGCGCTCTTCGGGGAAGGCCGGTTCCACGTGCCGCTTCAGGCCGTCTACCCGCTGGCGGAGGCCGCCGCGGCGCACGCCGTCACCGGGCCGCGGCGGGGCAAGATCGTGCTGCGGCTCTAATCGAGCAGTGCGGTGAGGACGCCGTCGAGCAGGCGGACGCGGCGGTCGGCGATGCGGTGGACCTCCTCGTCGTGGGTGGCGACGATGACCGCGGCGCCCTCTTGGGCGCACCGGCGCAGCAGCCGCAGCACCCGCGGTGTGGACGCGGCGTCCAGGTGCGCGGTCGGCTCGTCGGTGAGCAGGACCCGGGGGCGCCCGGCGACCGCGCGGGCCAGCGCCACCCGCTGCTGCTGCCCGAACGACACCTCCAGGGGGTAGCGGTCGCCGAGTTCGCCGATGCCGAGCTCGTCCAGCAGCTCGGTGACCCGGCCGGTGATCGCCGCGGGGGACGGGCGCGGGACGTCCGAGCGCAGCCGGAGCGGCAGGGCGACGTTTTCGGCGATCGTCAGCTCGTTGGCGAGCCCGAGGGCCTGCGGCAGCACCGCGCAGGTGTGCCACGGCGGGGCGCCGGTGATCGGGACGCCGTCGAGCAGCACACAGCCGGAGTCGGGGGAGTCGAACCCGCACAGCAGCGCCAGCAGCGCGCTCTTGCCGGACCCGGACCGGCCCGACACCGTCACCAGCTCGCCGGCGCCGACGCGCAGCTCCAGCCCGCGCAGCACCTCGATGTCCCCGCTGGGGTGGGTGAAACTGCGGCGCAGGCCGACGGCCTCCACGAGGGACTCGGTCATGGCAGGGGCTCCCGTTCTTCGATGCCTTCGAGCGCGCCCTTGTGCAGCCGGGCCACCCGCGCGCCGAGCTCGATGAGGCGTTCGTCGTGCGAAGCGACCAGGACCGCGAAGTCCTGGTCCACCAGGTACCGCAGGGTGTCCAGCACCAGGTCGGCCGACGCCTCGTCCAGCTGCGACGTCGGTTCGTCGGCGAGGATCACCGTCGAGCGCGCGGCGAGCACGCACCCGAAGGCCAGCCGCTGCTGCTGGCCGCCCGACAGCGCGGTGATCTTCCACCCGCCGGTGCCGTGCAGGCCCAGCTGCCCGAGGATGTCCTCGGCGTTGCACTCGGTCCCGGCCGCCTCGGCGGCGGCGTGCAGGTTCTCGGCCACGCTCAAGTAGCCCAGCAGGTTGTCGGCCGGGTTCTGGAACACCAGCCCCAGGTGGTGGCGCCGCAGCGCCCGCCGCTCCCGGTGCCTGAGGGCGCCGACGTCGGCGCCCTGGAAGGTCAGCGTGCCGCGTGCGGGCTGCTCGAACAGCCCCAGCACCCGCAGCAGCGTCGACTTCCCCGAGCCGGACGGCCCGGCGAGCACGGTCATCCCGCGCGCGGGCACGTCGATGCTGACGTCGTCGACGCCGGTGACGAGCCCGGCGGGGGTCTGGTAGTCGACGCCGATGCCGCGCAGCTGGAAGATCGGTTTTTCAGGCACGGATCAGCTCCGCGGTCCGGGCGGTGCGCACCGAGCGCACCGCGATCCAGCCGGCCAGCGCGACGACCGCCACGCCGATCACGACGACGGTCAGCACGAACGGCAGCGGATCCGGCAGCTCCGACCGGGGCGCGAGGAACGTCGCCGGGTCGAACCGGGGCACCGACAGGCCCGCCACCGAGACCCCGCAGACGACCCCGACGACGATCGCCAGCCCGCTCAGCGCCCCCAGCTCCATCAGGTGGCTCGCCAGCAGCGTCCGCGGCCGCATGCCCATCCGCAGCACCAGCGCACCGGCCAGGGCGTTCTGCTTCCGCCGGACCTCGACCGCGACCAGCAGCGCCAGGATCGCCACCACCCCGAGCACCGCGCCGAGCAGCGCCACGAACGAGAACGTCCACGACACCACGAAGAACGGCAGACCGTCCAAAGCGGACTCACGGCTGATCCGGTTCGGGATGAACACCCCCGCCGCGCGCAGTGCGGTGGTCGCCTCCGCCATCGGTGCCGTCGTCAGCACGCTCCACTTCGGGATGCCGTTCAGCTGCGCGTGGTCGAGCACGGTGCGCGAGATGACGTAGCCGGGGGACGTGCCGATCATCGGGAACACCGGCAGGTCGCCGGCGACGACCGCGTCGGGCAGCCCGTCCGGCAGCTTTCCGTCCTGCTTCGCCCGGTGCCCGATCCGGATCACCGGCGTGCCGTGCGGGTCCCGCTGCGAGATCTTCCGCAGCAGCCCGTCGAGGTCGCCGGCCGGGACGCGGTCCACCGCGGCGCCGCGGGCGAACGTGGCGGGGTCGACCACCAGGACCACGCTGCCGGTCCCGGTCAGCTCGCCGACCACCGTGCTGGTCCCCGCCAGCGACGCGGGCATCGCGACGGTCCCCACGCCGATCGGGCTGTCGGTGTCGAGGCGGGCGTTGCTGCCGACGAAGATGGCCGATTTGGTGTCCAGCGCCGCCTCCTGGCCGTCGGCGATGCCGATGCCGGTGGCCAGCGTCCCGATCGCGAGGGTGCCGATGACGAGCACGCCGGTCACCGGGGCGCGGGCGCCGGCCAGCCGCCGGATCGCCAGCTGCAGCGCCGGGCGCGACCAGAACCGGGCCCGGTGGGAGGCGTGCAGCGCCAGCCACGCCAGCCGCGCGGTCAGCAGGCCCACGGTCAGCACGACGAACACCGGGTAGGTCAGCGCCAGCGGATCCACCTGCGGCAGGGGATTGCCCAGCCGTGACGTCGTGCCGTAGCGCGCCAGGCGGGTCCACCCCAGCCACGCCATGCCCGCCGTCGCGAGCTCCCACGGGAAGTACGCCGGCAGCCGCATCCGGTGGCCCGCGCGGCGCACCCGGCCCAGCTCGAACTCCCGGTGCACCCGCACGGCGACGATCAGGGCCAGCAGCACCAGCGACACCACCAGCGTCGCGGCCGCGACCCCGGCGGCGCGCAGCTCGGCGGCCGGATCGGGCGCCCCCGGTGGGCCGTACACGCCGAGCAGCAGCCTCGCCACGCCCGCACCGGCGGCGCCGCCGAGCACGATCGGCAGGCCCAGCTCGGCGACGGCGAGGCCGCCCAGCGCCGCGGGGCCGCTGCCGCGGGCGGAGAGCAGCCGCAGCTGGGCGTGCCGCCGCTGGTACCACTGCAGGGCGACCGTGCCGAGGCCGGCGCAGCCGACCAGGACGCTGATCAGCGCGAGCGGCAGGATCGAGACGAACACGTTGTCCTGTGCCTGGCGGGAAATCTGCACGGAGCGCTCGAAGGTCGGGACGTCGGCGGCGACCAGGGAACCGAGACCCTGGGCGGTCAGGTCGGCGCGGACGTCGGCGACGAGATCGCGCGAACGCTGCAGGAGGTCCTCCGCCGCACTCAGCGTCGTGGGCGCCGGCTCGTAGAACGAGACGTGGAAGTACTGCACCGTCGGCAGGCCCAGCGCCTTGATCGAGTCGTCGAACGTCTCGCGGTCGGTCGCGAAGACGATGGAGTCGATCGGGTCGTCGACCAGCCGGTCGACGACGGCGCCGGACTGCTGCGAGCACCACCACCGCGGCGGCGGATCCAGCAGGTCGCCGTAGATGCCGGTGACCGGCGGCAGCGCGATGCCCTGGATGCTCGGCTTCGTCCCGACGCCGATGTGCTCGGCGTCGGCCACCACGTTGCCCAGCCACAGCCCCGGCGCGCGCGTGCCCTGCTGCAGCGCCAGGTGGTCCAGGCCGATCCGGTCGCGGAAGCCGAGGCGGACCTTGTAGTGCGGATCGCCGTTGAACTCGGTGCCGGGGAGCACGTTGGTGAACTCGCCGACGACGGGCGCGCCGAACCCGTTGGCGGCGGCGTGCCGCTCGATCGCGCCGGTCACCGCGGGGATGTCCCGCACCGGGATGTTGCCCTTGCCGAACATCGGGCCGTAGCTGTCCGGGCAGGTGATCCCCGTCTGGTAGGTCACGGCCGCGCCGCCGGCCGCCGAGGCCTGCAGGACCGCGGCCGTCCCGAGGAAGCACGCCAGCAGCGAGGTCACCGCCGCCACGACCAGCGTCAGCGGGCTGGAGAGCGCGGCCTTCGGGGCGGCCCGCCACGGCTTGGTCACTCTGCGTCGTCCATCTGTCCCCCTCATCACCCGCATGGACGCGCACGCTACCGGCCGCCCCCCAGGGTGGGGCCGTTTTTGGCACGATCGTTGCTCACCCCGTGTATTCGCACCGAGTGTTCTTCCCCGGGCGGTCACGGCCGCCATCCCACCCTCGGGCTACGGCTTTCGGCGGCGGTCCGGTTGGGCAACACGGAGGTTGGCCGGGCCGCGGCGGGCCGAAAGACTCGAGGGAAGATCTTTCGCCCCGCCAGGAGGACCGATGCCGCACATCCCGCTCGACCCGCAGCTGCCCGGGATCCGGTCGCTGATGGCCTTCCGGCCGGAGACCGCGGTGCCGCTGAACGCACTGGCGCAGACCCTGCTGCGCGGACCGAGCAGCTTGACCGTCGGCGAGCGGGAACTGATCGCAGCGGTGGTGTCGAACGGCAACGAATGCCGCTTCTGCCACGGCAGCCACGCCGCCGCGGCGGCGGAAACCCTCGACGGTGGCCGTGCGGTGGTCGACGCGGCGTGCGCCGGGGTCGACGACGCGCCGGTGCCGGAGAAACTCAAGGCGCTGCTGCGGATCGCGCTCGCGACGCGGGAGACCGGCCGGGCCGTCACCCCGGAGCTGGTCGCCGCGGCCCGCGCCGAGGGCGCCACCGACGTCGAACTGCACGACACGGTGCTGATCGCCGCGGCGTTCTGCATGTACAACCGCTACGTCGACGGCCTCGCGACCGTGGCCCCGGACGACCCGGCCGCCTACGAGCTGATGGGGAAGGTACTCGCCGCGGAGGGATACGGCCGCTGATCAGGGCACGAGCACGACCCGGCCCCGCCGCGTCCAGGCCTCACCGGCGTCGCGCAGCGGGACGCGCTCGTGCTCGACGGTGAGGGCACCGGCCACCGCGTGCCCCACCACCGTCAGCACCGCTTCCCGGCGCTCGTCGGCGGTGAGTTCGTTGTTCGTGTAGCCGTGGATGTGCAGCGACCGGCTGCGCAGGAGGGCCGAGGGGACCGGGCAGACTTCCCCGGCGGCGCTGCCGAGGTTGACCAGCCGGCCGCCCGGACGCAGGGTGCGCAACGCCGCCGCGGCCGGGATCCCGCACAGCGGGTCCAGCACGAGATCGATCGGCCCGGCGGCCGCAGCCAGCCGCCGGGCCAGCCGCTCGACGTCATCACCGTCTTCGAGCCGGACGGTGCTGTCCGCGCCCAGCCGCCGGGCCCGTTCCAGGGCGGTGTCCGACCGCGCGCACGCGACGACCCGCCCGGCCCCGGCCACCCGCGCCAGCTGGAGCGCCGACTGCCCGACCACCCCACCGGCGCCGAGCACCAGCACGGTCTCGCCCGCGGCCAGCTCTCCCGGGCCCGTCAAGCACCGCCACGCCGCGACCGCCGACAGCCCGAGCGCCGCGACGAGCGCGTGGTCGGCCTCGTCCGGCAGGACGACCAGATCGTCGGCCGCGACCACGGCCGACTCGGCCATGCTGCCGTCCCCGGGGCGCATGCCCGCCGCCGTGGCGAACCAGACCGGGGTGCCCGCCGGTTGCGCCGGTGTCGGCTGGGTCAGCACCCCCACGCCCTGGGCCCCCGGCACGTACGGCGTGGCCGGGACGCCGAAGTAGGACGTGCCGGACGCGCAGAGCAGGTCGAGCGGGGTGATCGGCGCTGCCGTCACCCGCACGGTGACGTGGCCGGGTCCCGGCTCGGGCTCCCCGCGGTCGGTCACCACCGGGGGCTGCCCGGGCGTCCGGATCTCAGCCGCGCGCACCGGCGGTCACACCGGCTGCAGGACGAAGTCGTACCGCGCCTCGAGCCACGGCTGGTCCGAGACGCCGCCGTCCGGCGTCGGTCCGGGATCGCGCGGCTCGAACGCGACGACCAGCTCCTGCTTGGTGCCGAAGACGACGTCGCTGTCGAGGTACTGCGCGCCCTCCTGGAACAGGTGCGTGATCAGCGGCTCGAACCCGGCGGCGTTGATCAGGAAGTGCACGTGGGCAGGCCGGAAGTGACTGATGTCGGTGCCGCCGATGAGTTCGCCGACCGGGCCGTCCATCGGGATCGAGTACCCCTTCGGTGCGATCGTGCGCACGCAGTAGGTCCCGTCGGCGCGGGTGGTGTACTTCGCGCGCAGCCGGGCCTCGTCGACGTCCGCGATCTGCGACTCGTACGCGCCTTCCTCGTCGGCCTGCCACACGTCGAGGACCGCGCCGACGACGGGGAAGCCGTCCAGGCCGCGGACCGCGCCCGTGATGTAGAGCGGTGTCCCGGGTAGGCCGTCGGACATGTCGCCGCCGAACTCCTTCTCCGGCGAACCCTCGATGTGGAAGGGGCCGAGCACGGTGGCCGGGGTGGCCCGCGCGTCGAAGTCGTGGTTCATCTGCACCACCAGCATGCTCAGGCCGAGCACGTCGGAGGCGAGGATGAACTCCTCCCGCTTCTCGTCGCTGATCTGCCCGGTCTCGGTGAGCCACCGCATCGCGGCCATCCACTCGGTTTCGCTCAACCGGACTTCCCGGGCGAAGGCGTGCAGGTGGCGCACGAGCGCGGCCATCAGCTCCGCGGTCCGCGGGTCGTGCGCGCTCGCCCAGCGCCGCGCGGCGAGTTCGGTGATGTTGTCCTCGGTGACCAGCTGCATCGGCGTTCCTCTCACGCGTGCGGATCCGGCGGGACCGACCGGTTGTTCAGGTCGACCGACAGGAAGATGTCGTTGGCGACGGGGTGCCGCAGTTCCTCGGCGAGCTGGCCGATGAGCCCGGCCGTGCGGGCGAGCAGCGCGAACCCGCGCAGCAGCTCCAGCGGCAGCCCGAGGTCGGCGAGCGCGGCGCCGCAGACGCCGGCGCCGTTGAGCGGCAGCGTCTTGCCCAGCACCCGCGGGTGCACCCGGCCGATCGCGGCGAACAGCTCCAGGTGCGGGCCGCGCAGGCCTTCCTCGCCGGCGATCTCGAACAGCCGCCGCGTGCGCGGGTCGCCGTCCTTGTGCACGTGGTGCCCGAGCCCGGGGACGAACTTCCGTTCCGCGCGGCGCTTTTCGACGGTTTCGAGCGCGAGCGCGTCCCACTCGCCGTCACCGGTGGGCAGGGTGTCCACTCCGGACAGGACGTCGTGCAGGAACCGGCCGCAGTCCTCGGTGACGCCGAGGAACCGCGACCCGCCGCCCAGCAGCCCGGCGGCCAGTGCACCCTGGACCGAGTCCGGCGCGGACAGGTAGGTCAGCCGCGTGACGATCGCCGTCGGGGTGAAGCCGTGGTCGGCCAGCGCGGCCAGCACCGCCTCGAAGACCCTGGTTTCCCCTCTGGCCGGACGACGCTGCGTCGCCAGCCAGAAGGCCAGCTCGCCGAACCCGACGGTGCCCATGACGTCCTCGGCGAGGTCCCGGCCGAGCAGGGTGATCTTGTCCTTTGTGGACGCACCGAGGGCGGTTTCGTAGCCGGGGTCAGGCATCGGCGGGCTCCGTCAGCCACGCCCGCAGCTCGGCGCCGTGTTCGTCCAGCTCCGGCGGCGGCAGCCGGTAGGCGGCCGGGGTCGCGGAAAACCGGATGGGGTGGCGGGTCGTGGGCACCGCGCGGTCGCCGTCGCCGACCTCCACGATCGGGTCGAGCCCGAAACGCTCGGCCATCGCGAACCCGCCGTCGATGGTGTTGATCGGTCCACACGGGACACCGGCGGCGGTCAGCGCGTCGAACCAGTCCACCGCGCCGCGCTTCGCCAGCCGCTCGACGAGGATCGGCCGGAGCTCTTCGCGGTGCTTCGTGCGGTCGGCGTTGCGGGCGAACCGCGGATCCTCCGGAACGTCGGGCAGCTCCAGCACCTCGCACAGCCGGCGGAACTGCCCGTCGTTGGCCGCGGCGACGATCAGGTCGGCGTCGGCCGTCGGCAGCGGCTCGTAGGGGAAGACACTGGGGTGGGCGTTGCCCATCCGGTACGGCACGACACCACCGGCGGCGTAGGCCGAGCTGTGGTTGACCAGCCCGGTCAGGGCCGAGGACAGCAGGTTGACCTCGACGTGCTGGCCCTGTCCGGTCGCGTCGCGGTGGCGGAGGGCGGCCAGGATGCCGATCACCGCGTGGTTGCCCGCCATGACGTCGAACACCGAGATCCCGGCCCGGTACGGCGGGCCCTCCGGATCACCGGTCAGGCTCATCAGGCCCGAAATCGCCTGCACCATGAGGTCGTAGCCGGGGACGTGCGCGCCGCCGCCGGCGCCGAACCCGCTGATCGAGGCGTAGACGCTGCCGGGGTTGGCCTGGGCGACCGTCGCGTAGTCCAGGCCGTACTTGGTCAGGCCGCCGGGCTTGAAGTTCTCGATCAGCACGTCCGCACGGGCCGCCAGCTCCCGGGCGACGGCGGCGTCGGCATCGTCGCGCAGGTCGAGCGCGATGGACCGCTTCCCGCGGTTGACGCCGAGGTAGTAGGTCGAGACGTCCCCGCGCACCGGCGGCATCCACGTGCGCGTCTCGTCGCCGTGCGGACCCTCGACCTTGACGACGTCGGCGCCCAGATCCGCGAGCAGCATCGTGGCGTACGGGCCGGCCAGCACCCGGGAGAAGTCCGCGACCAGCAGCCCGGACAGGGGGCCGGTGGATGGTTCCAAGCCAACTCCTCCACTCGTGTCCGTCTGACGGACCAGTGTCCGCAGTTTGCTCCCGAGGGCCGCCGCGGTCAAGGCAGGGTGGTCAGGGCAGGGTGGTCACGGACCGGCGGGGACGGTGACGTGCGGGACGGCGTCCAGTCGCGAGAAGTCGGCGCTGATCTCCCCGGCGGTCTGCAGCAGCAGCGGCAGGTGGTGGTCGAGCAGCCGTTCGACCGGCGTCTCGGCGGCGTGGCAGTTGACGTTGACGCCGGCGATCACCCGCCCGGACCCGTCGCGCAGGGGTGCCGCCACCGACCGGATGCCCAGGGCGAGCTGCTCGTCGGTGAGTGCCCAGCCGCGGGCGCGGACCTCGCGCAGGGCGGCGTCCCGCTCGGCGCGGTCCGGCTGCCAGCGCGGCACCAGCCCCGACCGGGTCGGCTCCGCCAGCACCGCCTCCAGCTCCTCCGGCGGCAGTGCCGCCAGCTGGACCTTGCCCAGTGACGTCGGCAGGGCGGGGAACCGGGTGCCGATCTGCACGCTCAGGCCCACGATCTTCGGCACCGCGACCCGGGCGACGTACACGATGTCCGAACCGTCGAGCTGGGCGATCGAACACGACTCGTTCGTGCGGGCGACCAGGCGTTCCAGGTGCGGCCGGGCGACGTCCCACAGGCCCATCGAGCGCACGTAGGCCACGCCGAGGTCGAGCACGCGCGGGGTCAGGGCGTAGCCGCGCCCGTCGGTGCGGACGTAGCCGAGCTCGTCGAGGGTGAGCAGGATCCGGCGGGCGGTCGGGCGGGCCAGGCCGGTGGCGGCGGCCACCTCGGCGAGCGTCATCTCCGGCCGGTGCGGCTCGAACGCGGTGATCACCTCGAGCCCGCGCGCCAGTGCTTCGATGAAATCGGGACCGGTTCCCTCGCGTGGCATGCGCCACCTCCCCTCTCCGCTGTCGTCCCCCGCAGCGTAGCGGCGGGGATTGACACCGGCGCGGCACTGGGCGAGGGTGACTTCGCCACTGATTGTCCGTACAGCGGACAAGTGTACGCAAACGGAGGCAGTGATGACGCAGTCCACCGACGGTCCGGTCGTCCTGCGCGGCGGCACGGTGCTGACCCTCGACGCCACCCGGCGCGTCCTCACCGGCGAAGACGTCCTCGTCGAAGGCGACCGGATCACCGCGATCGGGCCCGCGCTGGACGTCCCGCCCGGCACGACCGAGATCGACGCCACCGGCGGCATCGTCCTGCCGGGCCTGATCGACACCCACCGCCACCTGTGGCAGACCGCCATGCGCGGGTACGGCGCCGACTGGACGCTGACCCAGTACTTCGTCTGGTACTACCTCGAGTGGGGCAAGGTGTTCCGCCCCGAGGACATCTACGCCGGCAACGTGCTCGGCGCGCTGGAAGCCCTCGAAGCGGGCGTCACCACGACGGTCGACTGGTCGCACGGCCTGCAGACGACCCAGCACGCCGACGCCGCCGCGGACGCGCTGCAGGCGGTGCCCGGCCGGTTCGTGCTGGCCTACGGCAACATCCAGGACTCGCCGGCGACCTGGACCGGCACGCCGGAGTTCCGCGACTTCGTCTCCCGCCGCATCACCGGCGACGACCTGCTCGGCTTCCAGCTCGCCTTCGACGTCACCGGCGACCCGGCCTTCCCGGAAAAGGCCGCCTTCGAGGTGGCCCGCGAGCTCGGCGTGCCGGTGACCACGCACGCCGGCGTGTGGGGCGCGACCGGCGACGACAGCATCCGGCTGATGCACGACCACGGGTTCATGACGCCGGAGACGATCTACGTCCACGGCGCGTCGCTCTCGGCGGACTCCTACCACCGCATCGCCGCCACGGGCGGGTCGGTGTCGGTCTCGACGGAGAGCGAGCAGAGCGCCGGCCAGGGCTATCCGCCCACCTGGGCCCTGCGCAAGCACGGCATCCCGGTGTCGCTGTCGATGGACACCTCGGTGTGGTGGAGCGGCGACCTGTTCTCCGCGATGCGCGCCACCCTGGGCGCCGACCGGTCCCGCGAGCACCTGGAAGCGCACGCCAAGGGCGAGACGGTCACGCACGCGGCGCTGCGGGCCGAGCAGGTGGTGGAGTGGGCCACCCGTGGCGGCGCCGCGGCGCTGGGCCGCTCGGACCTGGGCAGCCTCGAGGTCGGCAAGAAGGCCGACGTGGTGCTGCTGAAGAACGACGCGTCCCCGGTGTCGTTCCCGCTGCTGAACCCCTACGGCCACGTGGCGTTCCAGGCCCAGCGCGGCGACGTCCACACGGTGCTGGTCAACGGCCGCGTCGTCAAGCGCGACGGCCGGCTGGTGGGCGTCGACCTGCCCGCGGTCCGGCGGCGCGTCGAGGAGACGGTCGAGCACCTGCGCGCGCAGCTGGGGGAGGAGGCGTGGCGGCAGGGGATGAACCCGGACGTCCCGGAGACCAAGATCCTCGACAACCCGTACACCTACACCGACTACCAGAGCGACACCACCCACGGCGGCTGAGCTACGGTGAGGCCGTGGCCCAGGTCTTCATCCAACCTGCCTACGGCACCGCGGACGCGCTCCGGTACGGCGCGGAATCCCTGGAGCGGACCGTCGCCTTCGGTGAGCTGGCCGACCTCCTCGACCCCGCGGACCTCGCCCGGCTGAACGCCCTGCACCCCGGCGGCCGGGCCCGGTTCTGGGGCGCCAAGGACAAGTACGACCGCCGGATGGACACCGTGACCACCGGCGACGTCGTGCTCTTCACCGGCCGCAAGCACGTCCAGGCCACCGCGGAGGTGGGGCACGGGTTCCGGAACCCCGGGTTCGCGCGCCGCCTGTGGCGCCCGGACCCGGGGAAATGCCTGTTCAGCAACGTCTACAGCCTGCGGCACTACCGCCGCGTCGAACTGCCGTACGAAGCGGTCTGGGCGTTGCCCGGCTTCAGTCCCGGTGACAACTTCATGGGCCTGCGGTTCCTCGACGAGGCGAAGTCGGCCGCGGTGCTGGGCTTGCTGTCCGCCGTTTCCGCGCACTGAGCGAGCCGGGTCCGCGGAGTGCGGACCCGGCTCGCTCAGCCTCGGCTGTGCCCGGGGACGTCAGCCCCGGTCGTAGTCGTGGTCGTCGTTCACGTCGTGGTCGACGACCCAGTGGTCGCCGTCCGTGGCGTCGGCCACCGAAGACACCGAGTGCGTCGCGGCACCGCCGACGCCGGCCGCGGTGTACCAGGCGTGGTAGCCGGCGTAGTCGGGCACGGCCAGCGCGTGCGCACCCTCCGACGATGCGCCGTACGGGCCGGCCGTCAGCTTCTCCGCCTCGTAGGCGGCGTGGTGCTCACCCGCGTGGCTCACGACGTGCGCCGACGACGCGCCGTCCACGCCTGCCGACTGCGACTCGGCGTGGTAGCCGACGTCATCGGCGTCGTCATCGGCGTCGTACACCGGGTGGACGTAACCGGCAGGCTCCTGGTCCACCGGGTCGGGGTGGCTCACGGCCTGGTGCCCGGTCACGGCGGGGGTGTCGTCGTCGTAGTCGCCGTGGTGGTAGTAGTCGCCGTGGTGGTGGTCCCCGTCGTAGTCGTCGCAGTCACCGTCGTCCGAGCCGTTGTGCACGGTGTGGTGCCAGGCGTGGTTCCAGCCGTCGTTGCCGGACTCACCGCTGTGCGTCACGTAGGCGCCGCCGATGCCGGCCACCGCGGTGTCCTGCTCTGACCAGTGGTGGCCCCAGCTGGTCCCGCCCTCGTGGGTGTCGGTCGTGCCCGCGCCACCGATGCCGGCCCAGCTGCCGGAGCTTTCCGCGCTCCAGGAGTCGTTGCTCCAGGAGTCGTTGCTCCAGGAGTCGTTCGGCCAGCCGAGCGGATGAGCGGTCGCCGGGCAGGCGATGACGAGGGAAAGCGGCAACGCGAAAGCGCCGGCGACAGCCAGTCGTCGCAATGTGGACATGATTGTTCGGGGTTCCCTTCCTGAGTGCGACGCCGGGTTTGATCGGGGGCCCGGACGTCGGGGCAGCTGTTCTGTCCGGTAGGTGACGCTACCGCCGATATAGGGCTTTGACCTGCGCAAATACCCGATCGGTGCGCGGGAACCGCCGAGTGGAGGACAGATCCGGAATGGAGTCGAAACAGCTTACTTCGCCGCTGCGACGGTGGCCGGAATGGATGGCGCGAAATCACTCGCTCAGGTAGTTCTCCGTTTAGCCGAAAAAGTTGGGGTCCGGCCGCCGGGCGGCCCGGCCGCCGTGCCCCGGTCGTCGGTGGCGCCCTCGGCCGGTCGGTCGACCGGAACGCGGCAGGCGGCGCACCCGGCGGCACGCCGCGGCGCGCGTCAGAGGGCGCATCGGCGCGGTTTTTCGGCCGGGCGTCCCCGTCCGGCCACGATAACAGGGCCGTCCAGATATTGTTCCCACGGTATTCACAGTCGTCGGTATTCACAGTCGTGGAGTAATCACTGTTTTTTTCGTTACCTGGTACACTCGAAAAGAGCCGGAATCGACTCGTTCGGACCAAGCCGTTTCGCGGTAAATTGCGTAGGTTCACGGCATGTCGCCGATGAGAACCATTCTGGCCGTCGTTCTGCTGGCCGCGTTCGTCGCACCGCCCGGTTCGGTGGGGGCCGCGGCCGCGGCCACCATCACGCCCGGGCCGGTGTGCGATCACCAGCCACTGGCCAACGCCACGGCGCCCGCGGGCGCCGTCACCGTCGACGCCGCGGTACCCGGCGACCTCTACCGCAAGTCGCAGGAGTCGCCGCCGGGCACGACGTTCTGGCTACCCCCCGGCGTCCACACGCTGGCACTGGACCCGTTCGGGCAGGTCATCCCCAAGGACGGCGACGTCTACCTCGGCGCCCCCGGTGCGGTGCTCGACGGGCAGGGCGTCAACCGGGCGGCCTTCACCCAGCAGGCGAAGAACGTCGTCATCCGCGGGCTCACGATCCAGAACTTCGTCGCCCCGCAGGACCAGGGCGTGGTGAACCACGATTCCGGCGAGCACTGGATCATCGAAAACACCACCGTGCAGAACAACAAAGGCGCGGGAATCATGGCCGGTGCCCGCCAGGAGGTGCGGCACAGCTGCCTGCGCAACAACGGGCAATACGGAATGAACGCGTACCGGTCGGACAGCACGATCACCGCGCTGATCATCGAAGGCAACGAAATATCGGGCAACAACACCGACGACTGGGAAACCCGCAGTCCCGGCTGCGGCTGCAGCGGCGGAATCAAGTTCTGGGTGGTCGACAAGGCCGACGTCCGCGGGAACTGGATCCACCACAACCACGGCGCCGGGCTCTGGGCCGACACCGACAACAACGACTTCCTCGTCGAGCACAACCTCATCGAGGACAACGACGCCGAGGCCATGTTCTACGAGATCAGCTACAACCTCGTGTTCCGCGACAACGTCCTGCGGCGCAACAGCCTGGTCGCCGGCAAGCGCCGCTCCGACCGCGGGGACAACTTCCCGGTGGCGAGCGTGTACCTGTCCGAATCGGGTGGCGAGCCGCGGGTACCTGCGCGGACCCACCTGATCGACATCTACGACAACACCTTCGAAGACAACTGGTCCGGCATCACCGCATGGGAGAACGCCGACCGGTTCTGCAACAGCCCGGCCAACACCTCGATCAACACCTGCACCAAGCTCGTCACCGACCGCACGCAGTGCTCGGCACCGGGCATCGCGTCCGGGCCGCTGTACGACGACTGCCGCTGGAAGACCCAGCTGGTCGAGGTGCACGACAACACGTTCCGCTTCGACCCGGCCCACATCGGCTGCACGAGCGGCCTCTGCGGCAAGATGGCGCTGCTGGCCAACTACGGGACGTACCCGTCGTGGTCCCCGTACAAGGGCACGCTCGTCCAGGACGCCATCACCCACGACCAGGGCAACTACTGGTTCAGCAACGACTACTACGGGCCCTGGAAGTTCGTCGCGGGCGACACCTCCCGGACGCTCACGGCCGAGCAGTGGCAGACGACCCCCTGGGACCAGGACGACTGCGCCTCCTTCGACGACGTGATGCCGCACTGCTGACCAGCCGGACGTCCCGTGCTCAGCACGGGACGTCCGGATCCGCCACGGGGGTGAACTCCAGCCGCAGGGAATCGGTGCGCGGCAGCACGAGGGCGGTCCCGTCGGCCTTGTGCCACTGCACGGGCAGGAGGAAGTACTGGCCACCGGACTGCAGGATCAGCTTCAGCCCGGTGTAGCGGTAGTGGTAGGCGGTGTCCGGGTTGCGGCACGGGGTTTCCCGGATGCCCGGCGCGGTCAGGTTCAGGCTTTTCGCGCTGTAGAGCACGGTCTCCGGCGGTGTGGCCAGCGCAGCCTCGATCTGGATGGCCCGGCCCACGCCGACCGACGCGGAATAGTCGGCCACGGCCCAGAAGAGCCCCACGCTGACCATGGCGAACGCCGCCAGCCATTCCGCGGTGGCGACCGCGGCCGGCAGCGGCCGTCCCGTCCTCGCCGCGAGGAGGCGCGAGGCGGACACGAGGAACAGGACGCCCAGGGAGAGGCCGGCACCCGGCACGGCGTACGACGCGGCGAACGCTTCCGGGCTCACGATGCCGACAGCCGCCACCGCGAGCCCGGCCAGCCCGCACCCGACGGCTGCCGGCGTGGCGACGCGGAGCAGCCGGCGCCACGCCGCCTCGGTGAGGCGTGCACGGAGGAAGCGGTACAGCCAGAGGAGCGCCAAGACGGCGGCCATCACGACGGCGATCGGGGCGAAGAGACCGTCCGCGCTGCGGACCAGGTAGTCCTGCGCGGTCAGGCCCATCGTGGAGAGGGGCACCCCGAAGTAGTCGAGGAGCCAGTTGGCGTGCTGCCTGCCGAAGAAGAACAGCAGCCCGGTGAGCAGCGTCGTCGGCGCGATCACCGAGCCGAGCAGCCGCAGCGCCCTCAAGGGGCTTTCGGGCTTCGCCTCCGCCGGAGAAGGCGTGCGCCGAAGAGGGCGGTGCCTGAGCCGCTTCACCATGGTCGCGGCTACCCGGTGGTCGGGGACGGTTCGGTGAAGTCGCCACAGGGGTCGGCGAGCACGACGGTGATCGTGTCGCCCCGGTAGATGGGCACCTGCTGGATGATCCGCTTGACCTTGCAGTCCAGGTCCGGGTCCGGCGGTCCTTCGACCGTGTCGGCGACCGTGACGCAGAGCGTGCCGCCGCATTCGTCGGCCAGCTCGGCCTTCGTCAACGGCCCCGTCTGAGCGTAGGAGCTGCCGACGATGTCGATGGGCGCCGTGCGCACGGGCGAGCCCTTCGCCGGCGGTTTCGCCGTCGTGGGCGTGCTCTTCGCCGGCGGCGGTGGCTTCCTGGTCGTCTTGGAGGTCGACCCGGCAGGCCGGGAAGCCGAGGTCGCCGGCCCGGCCGCCGAGGTCGGCCCCGTCGAGCCGGCGGGCGGCTCGGCGGAGGAGGCGGAGGAGGCGGAGGCCGTCGTCGCGGTGTCGGTGGCGAGCGAAGTCCGCGGCTCCGGTGGGCTCGGGCCCCCGCAGCCGGCCGCCAGCACACCCAAGACCAGCCCGATCGTGCCCGCAATCCATCGCATGGCGTCACCTCGTTCTCCTGAACCGGTAGTCGTCGCGACACCGGGCGCGGTTACAAGATCGGCGGGGCCGCGTCTTCGACCGGCACGCTGTCGGAACGCCCCTCCCCGGACAGCGCGAGCAGGGCCGGCGATTGCCCGTACGGGCAGCCGGGCGTACCCGAAGGTTTGCCGCTGCGCGGCTGGCCACTCCGGGCCGCCGCGATCATCGTGGAGGCACCGCCAGTGCGAGGAGGTCCGCCGGTGATCCACGAGGTCGACGAGGCGCTGCGGCGGCTGGTGAAGGACGAGGCGCTGCGCGGCAGTGAGGTCGACGTCGCCTTCGACGCGCCCACCAAGGACTGGGCGGCCCGGCGCAACGCTCCGACCGTGAACATCTACCTCTACGACGTGCGCGAGGACATGCGGCGCCGTTCGCGCGGGCTGCTCAACGAGTACGACCAGCGCGGGGAAGTCGCGGCGCGGCACCTGCCGCCCAAGCACGTCAAGCTGTCCTACCTGGTCACGGCGTGGACCCAGCGTCCGGAGGACGAACACCGCGTGCTGTCGGACCTGCTGCTCGGCCTGCTGCGCCACGAGGCCGTACCGGCCGAGGTGCTCACCGGGTCGCTGGCCGAGATGGGGCTGCCGGTGCCGATGACCGTCGCGCTGCCGCCACCCGAAGACCGCGCCTTCGCCGACGTGTGGACCGCGCTGGGGGGCGAACTCAAGCCGTCGCTGGACGTCGTCGTCTCCGCTCCGATCCACAGTGGACGGGTGTACCCGGCCGGGCCGCCCGCCAAGGAAGGCCTCAAGCTCGACACCGGCGACGGCGAGCTCATCGGGCACCACGTGTCCGCGGCCGGGGCCGTCGAAGGGCAGCGCCGGGTCGCCATGGCGCGCACCCACCGGAAGCCGCGGTGAGCCTGGAGTACCTGTTCGAGCGGCTCGCCCGCCTCGAACAGCGCATCCGTGACGCCGTCGACGGCCGTCGCGCGGCCGACCCGAACCCCGACGACCCCTTCCGCGGCCTGTACCTGTCCAACGAAGCGATCGACGCGCTGCTGGACGGCCACCGGGAGCCGTTCACCCCGTTCACCGACTCCGTCCCGGACGGCAGGCTGCGCCCGCTCGCCGAGCGCGCGGGACTCACCGGCGTCGACGTCGAACTGCTGCTGGTCGCGCTCGCACCCGATCTGGACAGCCGGTTCGAGCAGTTCTACGGCTACCTCAACGACGACGTGACGCGCCGCCGCGCGAGCGCCGGGCTGGCGCTGCGCCTGTGCGGGATCCCCGAGGCGTCGGCCGCCGGCCGCGCCCGGCTCGACGCCGACTCGCCGCTGATCACCTGCGGCCTGCTCACCGTGGGCGACGACGAACGGCCGTTCCTCTCCCGCACGCTGCGCGTCCCCGACCGGGTGGTGAACCACCTGCTCGGCGACGACCGGCTCGCCCCCGAGCTCGCCGGCTGCGCGCACCTGGGCACCGAACTGGTCGAAGTGCCCGGTCAGGACCGGCTCGCTCGCGCGATCCGCGGCCACGTCGGCCTGGTTTACCTGAAGGAACAGCCCGGTGGCGGCGCCGAAGAGCTCGGCGTCGGCGCCCTCGCCACGGCCGGGTTCCCGGCGCTCGTGGTGGACGCGGCGCGCTGGCAGGCCGAACCCGGCCACGCCGAGCTCACCGCGTCGCTGCGGCGGGAGGCGTTGCTGCGCGGCGCCGGGATCGTGCTGGGCCCGGTGGACGACCCGCGGCTGGAGGCGCTGGCGCACCCGGCGATCCCGCTGGTGGTGCACGGAACCGGGACCTGGGACCCGCGGTGGAACGCGGCTCCGCCGTTGCAGCTCGACGCGGTGCCGCTGTCCGTCGCGAGCCGCGCGGAGCTCTGGCGCAGCCGCCTCGACGGCAGGCTCGCCCCCGACGTCGACCCGGGCGAGGCGACCGCGCACTTCGTGCTGGGCCCGGGACAGATCGCCCGCGCGGCGAAGGCGGCGTGGGTGACGGCGCTGGCCGACGACGGGCTGGTCCGCACGGCCCACGTCCGGGCGGGCGCGCGGAGCCAGAACGCCGCGGGCCTGCAGCGGCTCGCGCGGCGGATCGAACCGGCCGTCGGCTGGCCCGACCTCGTGCTGCCCGCGGGTGTGCTGTCCCTTTTGGACGAACTGGCGGCGCGGGCGCGCTACCGCGACCAGGTGCTCGACGAGTGGCGGATGCGCCCGGGCGGCGGGCGCGGCCGCGGCGTGACCGGGCTCTTCGCGGGCGACTCGGGGACCGGCAAGACGATGTCCGCCGAGGTCATCGCCTCGTCGCTCGGGCTGGACCTCTACACCGTGAACCTGGCGACCGTGGTCGACAAGTACGTCGGCGAGACGGAGAAGAACCTGGAACGGATCTTCACCGAGGCCGCCGGCGTCAACGGCGTCCTGCTGTTCGACGAGGCGGACGCGATCTTCGGCAAGCGGTCCGAGGTCCGCGACGCCCACGACCGGTACGCCAACATCGAAAGTGCGTACCTGCTGCAGCGGATGGAGACGTTCGACGGGATCGCGGTGCTGGCGACCAACCTGCGGGCCAACCTCGACGAGGCCTTCACCCGCCGGCTCGACGTCATCGTCGACTTCCCGCTCCCGGACGTCGCACTCCGCCACCGGCTGTGGGACCGCTGCCTCGGCGCCCGGCTGCCGCGGGGCGCGGACCTCGATCTCGGGTTCCTCGCCGAGGCCTTCGAACTGGCGGGCGGGCACATCCGCTCGGCCGCGGTCACCGGTGCGTACCTGGCCGCCGAGGCGGGGCGCCCGGTGGCGATGAGCGACCTGGTCGGCGCGGTCGCTCGGGAGTACCGCAAGCTGGGCCGGCTCTGCCTGGACCGGGAGTTCGGGCCCTACCTGGCGATGGTGACCGACGGCTGAGCTGCCCGTTCGGGCAGTGTTCGCTGCCCGTCCGGCCGAACCCGCCGGTCTGGCGCGCGGCGCCGCGGCGCGGCAAGCTGGGACGGCGGCGGAGGGAGCGGCCATGCGCGGGCACAGTCACGACAACGATCTCGAACCGAACCTGCGACCCAAGGGCGACCGGCTCGAGCGGGACGACCACGACCTGCTGGGCCGCGCGGCGGCGGCCGGCCGCACGGACGTCCTGGGCCCGGCGGGCATGCTGGGCCTGCAGCGCGCGGTCGGCAACGCTGGGACCGCCTCGCTGGTGGAGGAGGACCGTTCCCCGGTCCACGACGTCGTCGGTTCCGGTGGCGGCGCGCCGCTGGACACGTCTACGCGCGCGGACATGGAGGGCCGCTTCGGCGCTGACTTCTCCGACGTCCGCGTCCACACCGACGGGGCAGCGCACGACTCGGCGAAGTCGGTGAGCGCGCAGGCCTACACGGTGGGATCGAACATCGTGTTCCAGCGCGACAAGTACGACCCGGCGTCCGAGGGCGGGAAGCACATGCTGGCGCACGAGCTGACGCATGTGGTCCAGCAGCGGAGCGGACCGGTGGACGGGACGGACACCGGTGGTGGGGTGAAGGTGTCGGATCCTTCGGACCGGTTCGAGCGCGAGGCTGTCGCGAACGCGGACCGGCTGATGTCGGCGCCTGCGCCGGCTGGGCCTGCGGTTCAACGGTGCGAGGACGGCGGACACGCTTCTCCGGACGATTCGGCGGCTGTTCAGCGGGAGGAAGCGCCTGAGGCCGAAGAAGGCGCGGAGGAGAAGATGGCGCAGACGTATGTGCAGCGGGAGGAAGAGGGCGAGGAAGAGGCTTCCTGATTCCGATGGTCGTCTCCCGGCCGGCTACGTTCCGTCCGGGCCCTTGAACCCTGGTTCGACGTTCCAGATCCCCGTGCCGCTTTCGGCTGCGCCGTTGGACTTGTTGCACGTTCCGCACATGCCGTAGAGATTGTCGAGCTTGTTGAAGAACGTGTTGCGGGTGGCTTGGTCCGACTTCCGGCCGATGGTGTTCCAGTGCTGGATCACGCTCGGACTTCTGTGGTCCAGGTTGATCGCGGTGTTTCCGATGCCTGCCACCAGGTGTGGCGAATTGTAGTCCTTCCCCGGGCAGATGTAGGACGAGCCCAGCTGGTAGACGGGATCGTTCTTCCACTTGGCGGCTTCCTTGAACTTGAGGCTCATCAGGCGACTGAGTTCGCCCGCGCGCTTCGCATTGGCGGCGCCGCTGAAGCCACCATAGAACGTCGGGCGGAACTTTCCGTTCGTTCGGTGCTCCGAACGGATTTCGCCACCCAGTACATAGGTGGACTCGATGAGGAGTTCAAGGTCGATTTCCTGACCGATCGCCTGAAGTGTCGACGCGATCAGCTGGCGCTGCTGCCAGATTTCGGCTTCTGCTTTCTGGATTTCTTCCTTCGCGCTCTTGTCGAAGGCGGCGCTCAGCTTGCCCTCGTGGCCGACGACCATGCCGCGCATGGTGGCGAGCTGCCCGACGATGGCGGGCTTGCTCTTCACGGTGCCATGGGCAAGTGCCCGGTCGATCTTGTCGATCAGTGGATCAGGATGACTTGCCATCATGAGGACCGGGCGGCCGCCTCGGCTGTCGAGGTAGATCGCGTGACTGTTGCCCTTCATGGTGACGGGTGTTTTCGCCCGTAGTTTCTTGAGGAACGCGTCCTTGAAACCCTTGACGCCTTCGGCAACCGCGGCGCCCCCGCGCTTGAGCTTGCTCCAGACCTTCTTCCCCGCCTTGACGATCGTCCCCACCACGGAGTCGATCACCTTGCCGACCGGCGCCTGGACCTTCTCCAGGATCGACTTGATCTTCTCCGAGATCCCGCCCAGTCCCAGCAGGCTCGCCAGGAACCCGAGCACCATCGGCAACGCCTTCGCCAGCGTCCGCTCGATCAGCCCGGCCACCGCCCCGGCTCCGCCGCGGGCGATGGACTCCACCGAGTCCAGCACCGAATCGACGAACTCCTTGATCTGCGCCGCCTTGTCGACGAAGAACATCACGATGTCGTAGATCGCCTTGCACGCCTTGATGAACGCCGCCGCCGGGTTGAGCATCGAGATGATCCAGGTGATGCCCGCCTTCACGATCTTCTCGATCACGAATTCCTTGATCTGGCCGAGCACCATCTCCTTGAGGTCGCCCAGCTTCTCGACCACCCAGCGCCACAGGCCCGGCACGCCCTCGGTGATCAGGATCTTGACCACCTCGAACGTCTGCTCCAGCTTCGCGAGCACCGGCTCGGGGATGAACCGGAGGATCCGCGCGCGGACGCTCGCCCAGGTCAGGCCCAGGAGGGACATGACCATCGTCAGGATGCCCTTCGCGTCCAGCGACTCCGGGATCTCGATGCCCGCACTGGCCAGGTTGCCCAGCAACCAGCCCTTCAGGCCGTCCTTGAGGTGCTGCACGATGTTGGCGCCGAAGTTCATGACGCCGGTCTTGACCGCGTTGACGAGGTTGCCGAGGAACTCGATCGGCTTCGCGATGATCAGCCCGACCGCGTTCGCGGCCCTCGACAGCACGCCGAGCAGCATGTCCTTGAGCTTGAGGATCGTCTCGATCGCGCCGCCGACGGCTTCCTTCGCCTTGTCCCACAGGCCCTTGTTCTCCGCCTGCAGCGCCTTGATCTCCTCGTCGACGGCGGTGCGGGCCGCGCTGTACTTCTGGGCCAGGTCCTCGACCAGCGACTCCTGCTTCTCGTCGACGGACTTCTCGAGGTCGTCGAACTGGCTGCCGAACTCCTTCGCCGCCTCGCCCGCGATCTTGCGCAACGCCGGCGACTGGGACGCCACCTTCTGCTGCACCCGTGTCCGCCCGTCGGCGATCAGCTGCTTCGCCTCACCCAGCTTCTGGCCGACGAAGTCCGCGATGTCGCCGATGACGCCCTGCATCTTGACCTCGTAGACCTTCTTGGCCTCGAGGAAGAGGTTGTTCGCTTCGGCGGGCAGGCTCGCGAACAGGTCGTAGGCCCAGCGGGCCGCGCCGGTGATCCCGTCGTAGCGCTCGTCCTTGTACCGCTTCATCCGGGCCTGGTGGTCGGCGGTGAACGCCGCCTTGGCCTGGGCCTCGCCGGCCTCGAACTTCTTCGCCACCTGGTCGTCGAGCGCGCCCAGCACACCCTCGACCTTCGTCTTCGTCTCGTCGAAGATCGCCTTGATCTCGCCGGTGATCCTCGCCCGGTCCTGTTCGTCCTTCGACTTCGTGGCCGATTTCCCCGCCTGGCCCCGCTGGGCCGACGACGAACGCGCCCCCGTCATGCCCGCCATCGCGGCCTGCCCGGACGCCTGGGCCGCGCCCGTCACGGCGGCCAGCTGCCCGGCTTCGGACTCGCGGACCGCGGCGGGCGCCGAAGCCGTGTGCTGCTCACCCTCCCGCTTCGCGGCCAGCGCGCCGGTGAAGTCCGGCTCGTTGGACTGGGCCAGCTGCTCCTCGGTGACCCCGGCCTCGGCCATCTTGCCCTGCGTCTCGCACTGGCCGGCGCGCAGATCGGTCTGTTCCGGCGGCGCCTTGTCCGGCGTCGCCTTGCGCGCGTCCGGCGGGGCCAGCGCGGGCGGGGCCGGGGCTTCCGGCAGCGGGGTGACCGGCTTTTCCACGGCCCGGCTGGGGTCCGGCGGCTCCTTCGTCCGGTCGGTGACGTCCTTGGCCGAAGCGTCCTTGCCGCTGGTGACCTTGCCCAGCACCTCGGTCTTGACCTGGTCGGCTTTGCCGGAGCCGGCGAACTTGTCGGCCTCGTCGAGGTTCTGCGGTGCTTGCTTGGCGATCGCGGCGTTCACCGCGGCGATGAAGGCCGCCTTGTCGAAACCAGCCGGTTTCGCCGCCGCCATCTTGTCCGCCTGCGCGGCCTTGGCCTGGGCGTCCTTGTCGTCGGCGGGGGCCACCGCGGCGTCCTGCGCCTTCTTGACCTCCGCGCCGGCGGGTGGGTGCGCTTTCGCCGCTCTCGCCTGGGCGCCGACGTCCTTCGTCAGCGACTGGAACTGCGGGTCGGCCGCGGGCGTCACGCCGGGCGGCGCGACCGGGGGAGCGGGACAACCCTGCCGCTGCAACGCGACCAGTCCCGACACCGCCGCATTGCCCGCCGAGGCCTGCAGCCGCAGCAGCGCGGGCGGGGACGTCCGGCGCGCGGGACGGGCCGGACGCGCGGGCTGCGCGGACGGCTCTCGTGGCGCCTGGTCCCGCCCCGTTGCCATGGGTTCAACTGTCGGCCGCGCCGGGCCGGTTGCCAACGACCGGAAGGGCGGGCACGGGTGCCCGAACGGGCAGTTGCCTTTAAGGGCAGAGATCGGTTCCCGCGGGCCTAGCCGCACGGCCGTTCCGCGAAGAACGCGCCGGCAGCAGCATCGCCGGGACAAGACTTGTGCGTCGACAAGGGAGGCACGCATGCCCACCTATCTCACGCCGGGGGTGTACGTCGAGGAGATCGAGGCGGGCGCACGGCCGATCGAGGGCGTGGGTACCGCCGTCGCCGCCTTCGTCGGCTTCGCGGCGGACGGTCCCTTCAACACCCCGACGCTGGTGTCCAACTGGGGTCAGTTCACCCAGACCTTCGGCGACTTCCTCGAGGGCTGCTACCTGGCCCAGTCCGTCTACGGCTACTTCCTCAACGGTGGCACCAACTGCTACATCGTCCGCATCGGCGGGTCGCGCGCCCAGGACAACGGCGCCGCGCCGAAGCAGATCACCGCCCGCCAGGCCGTGCTCGGCGGCTACCGCTTCGTCGCCAAGGAACTGCCGGAGGGCAAGCAGGGCGGCGAGATCACCGTCGAGGTCGCCGAACCGAGCGGCGACAACCCGGCCGAAGACCGGTTCACCGTGCTGGTCAAGCAGGACGGCAAGGTCGTCGAGACGCACAACGTGACGACCAAGCGCACCAAGGAGAACGTCGTCACCGCGGTGCGGGAGAAGTCCGGCCTGATCACGATCGAAGAGGTCGCCACCGGCGGCGCGGTCACCAAGCCCGACAAGGGCACCGCGGTGCTCTCGGCACCGCCGAAGGAGGCGGAGGCACCGCCGGTCCCGGGCCGGGTCGCGGCGAACGACTACGTCGGCGACGTGGCCGACCGGACCGGGTTCGGCGGCCTGGAGGCGATCGACGAGATCACCATGGTCGCGGCGCCGGACCTGATGGCCGCCTACCAGCGCGACCTGATCGACCTCGACACGGTCAAGGCCGTGCAGCTCGCGATGATCGCGCACTGCGAGCTGATGGGCGACCGGATGGCGATCATCGACCCGCCGCCGGCGCTCAACCCGCAGGAAGTCCGCAGCTGGCGGATGGACGCGGCCGGATACGACTCGAAGTACGCCGCGCTGTACTACCCGTGGGTCCAGGTCCTCGACCCCGCCTCGGGCACCAACACGTACCTCCCGCCGAGCGGCCACATGGCCGGCGTGTGGGCCCGCACCGACGCCACCCGCGGCGTCCACAAGGCCCCGGCCAACGAGGTCGTCCGCGGCGCGCTCGCGCTCGAGACGCACCTGACGAAGGCGGAGCAGGAGCTGCTCAACCCGATCGGCGTCAACTGCGTGCGGTCGTTCTCCGGCAAGGGGATCCGGGTCTGGGGCGCGCGGACGCTCTCCAGCGACCCGGCGTGGCGCTACCTGAACGTCCGGCGGCTGTTCAACTACCTCGAGGAGTCGATCCTCGGCGGCACGCAGTGGGTCGTGTTCGAGCCGAACGACGACGCGCTGTGGGCGCGGATCCGGCGCACGATCAGCGCGTTCCTGGTGATGGAGTGGCGCAAGGGCGCGTTGTTCGGGCTCACCCCGGACGAAGCCTTCTTCGTCAAGTGCGACCGGGAGACCAACCCCGCCGAGGGAATCGACCTCGGCCAGGTGATCTGCGAAGTGGGCATCGCCCCGGTGAAGCCGGCGGAGTTCGTGATCTTCCGGCTGGCTCAGATGTCCGGTGGCACCAGCCTGGTCAACGAGTGATGAAAGGACTCCGACATGGCACTTCCCGATCTTGACAAGGCGGTAGGCCACTCCTTCGGGCTCGAGATCGACGGCGTCCAGATCAAGCAGATCTCCGAGGTCTCCGGCCTCAAGATGGAGCAGGACGTCATCGAGCTCAAGCAGAACACCGCGGACGGCAAGTACGTCATCAAGAAGCTGCCCGGCCGTCCGAAGGCGGGCGAGGTCACGCTGACCCGCGGCCTGACCGACGACAACAGCTTCGAGAAGTGGGTCAAGGACGCGCACTTCGGCAAGATGGCGACGGCGCGCAAGGGCGGCGCCATCATCGTCTACGACTACGAAGGCACCGCGCTCAAGCGCTACAAGCTCACCAACGCCTGGCCGAAGAGCCTGGAGATCGGTTCGCTGAAGGCCGGCGACACGAGCGTGCTCACCGAGAAGCTCGTCGTCACCTACGAGCAGATGGAAGTCGAGTGAGCCGATGCGCAGGGTGATGGCGTCGGCGCCGGTCGCGGAGGCCCCCGCCTCCGCGGTGGCGGGAGAGTCCCGGGCGGAACGGCCGAAGCTGCGGACGGAGTTCGCGTTCGAGCTTCCCCGCGGGTACGTCGACGACGAGGGCAAGGTGCACCACTCCGGGGTGATGCGGCTGGCCACCGCGCGGGACGAGCTGATCCCGCTGCGCGACGACCGGGTGCGCGAGAACTCGGCGTTCCTCACGGTGGTGCTGCTGGCCCGGGTGGTCACCCGGATCGGCGACATCACCGACGTGCACGCCGGGGTCATCGAGAACCTGTTCGCCTCGGACCTGGCGTTCCTGCAGGACATGTACCGCCGGGTCAACAGCGAGGGCCACACCAGGGCGGGCGTCGCCTGCCCCGAGTGCGGTCACGGCTTCGTCGTCGACGTCGCCGGTGGCCGCCTGGGGGAATCGTGACGTACGCGGCCGACCGGCTGCACGAGGAAGTCGCGTACGTGGCCTACCACCTGCACTGGTCCCTCGACGACATCCTCGACCTCGAACACCCCGACCGGTTGACCTACGTCGCCGAGATCGCCCGGATCAACACCCGGATGAGCCAGGGACGGTGACGCTGGAATGTGGTGGAGCAGGAAGGAGACGAGCCCGCCGCCCGCGCCTGAGCCGGCCGCGCTGCCGGTGAAGCGCGCGGAGTGGCGGAGCGTGGCGCCGATCCAGCGCGTCCTGGCCGAGCACCCGCTGGTCAACCCGGTGCAGCGGTTCAGCTCGACGCTGTCGTCCTGGCAGAGTCCCGGCTACCTCGAGCCGCTCGGGCACCGCGTCGGCCCGGCGGAACCCGCCGGCTTCATCGATGATCTGGTGCGCCCCGCCGAGACACCCATGCCGCTGGTTGAGCAGGGACCGCCGTCCCGGCTTCGCGGCGCCTCGGTGCAGCGGACCGGCGCCACCGGGGAACCGGGGGACCTGCCGCTGGTGTTGCCGGTCGTCACCGCACGCGAGACCATGCCGCCGCTGACGTCCGCGGCGGCCGAGAGCGGCCCGCCGGTGCGGACCCTCCAGGCGATCGCGGAGCCGTCCCCTGTGGACACTCCGGCGGCCGGCGCCACCCCGGTGGTCCCGGTGGCGGCGCCGGAACCCCCGGCACCCCAACCCCCGGCCCCGGCTGAGCCGGCGCGGCCCGAGTTGCCGCTCGTCCAGCGGACCGAGCAGGCAGCACCACGGCGGCTCGGACTCGGCGCGCCGATGCTGCCGGAGTCGAACCCGCCGCTTCCGGTGTCGCGGCTCGCGGACGACGTTGCGCCGGTCTCGAGCGCTTCGGGGGCACCAGCTGAGCCGGTATCGCGGACGACCGGTTCGCCGCCGGTGAACACCTTTCGCCCGTTCGACACCCCGGAGATCCGCTCCGGGACCACGGAGCCGCCCGGGACACCGGGCGGCTCGACGAGCGTTTCCCCGTCCTTGCCGGTGGCGCGGAGCAGCGAGGACCCGGTCGTGCGAACGGGGGAGGGCTCGTCGGTTTCGGTCTCGCGAGCTGTCGAAGGTGCTTCGCTTCCGGTGCTGGGCGCCGCTGAGTCGGCGGGGGTTTCGCTGACACGAGGGGTGGAGGAGTCGCTGCCTCAGGTGCCGAGGGCGGGCGAGGCGCTTCCTGTCGTACCGACTGCTCAGGAGTCACCTTTGCCGGTGTCCCGCGCGGCTGAGACCTTGACGGTGTCGAGGGTGCCGGATTCGGCTCTGTCGCGGGCGGCGGAGACCTCGCGACCGGCGGCCGAGCCGCTGGTGCCGGTGGGGTCGGCGGCGCGTGAGCCGTCGCTGCCGGTGGCGCGAGCGATCGAAACCCCGGCGTTGCCGGTGGGACCAGCCGCGCAGGATTCTCCGCGGCAGGTGCCAGGGGCGGCCGGGAACCCGGTGGCGCCGGGTGCGCAGGATTCGCCGCTGCCGATGGCGCGAACGGTCGGGACTGCGACGCTTCCGTTGCCGGGAACGGAAGGCAGTTCGGCGCTTTCCGCGGCACCTGTGGCCGATGAGTCACCGGTGCCGGTGTCCCGGATGGTCGAGTCCCCGGCACCTTCCGCCGCGTCGGGATCGCCGCTGCCGGTGTTGCGGCCTGTCGAGACCCCGGCGCGCCCGGTGCCGCCGCTTCCGCTGCTGCGGGCGGCCGAGGCCTCGGGACTCTCCGTGGCACGAGCGGCGGAGGAATCACCGATTCCGGTGACACGCGCCCTCGAGACTCCGGCGCTCCCGGTGACGAGCGCGGCAGAGGCCGCATCCCTTCCGGTGACACGGACGAGCGAGAGTTCGCCCCTTCCGGTCGCCCGGGCCGCCGAGGATTCACCTGCCGCGACGACAGACGCGCCGCAGAGTGTTCCGCTCCCGGTGGCTCGCGCCATCGACGGGCTGCTCCCGGTGGCTGGGGTGTTCGAAGGCTCGACAGCAGGTACCGGGTCGTCACCGGTGGCTGGGTCCCTCGAGGGGGCGGCGAGTCCGATGGCAAGAGCTGCGGTGCCGCTGCTTCCGGTGGCCCGGTCCGCTGAAGGCTCGGCGAGTCCGATGGCAAGAGCTGCGGTGCCGCTGCTTCCGGTGGCCCGGTCCGCTGAAGGCTCGGCGAACTCGACGGCAGGTGCCGGGTCGTTGCCGGTGGCTCGGTCGGTCGAGGGAGCGGCGAGTCCGATGGCGGGAGCCGCGGTGCCGCTGCTCCCGGTGGCTCGGTCGGTCGAAGGCCCGGCGACCTCGATGGCAGGAACTGCCGTGCCGCTGCTCCCCGTGGCACGGTCCCTCGAAGGCCCGGCAGCCTCGACGGCGGGAACGGCGATGTCCTCGCTCCCGGTGGCAAGATCCCCCGAAGACTTCGCCCCCACACCACTCCCGACGGCACACACCATCGGAACCACGCCCCTCCCGGTCGCGCGAACCCCGCAAGGGGCGCCCGCCCCGATGGCGGGAGCCACCGCGCAGCTCTCGGCCGCCCCTGCCGTTGATGGCGTGGCGCCCGCGATGCCGCCGCTCCCGGTGGCACGAGCGGCCGAAATCCCGGCACTCCCCGTGACTCGGGCCATCGGGAATCCGGCCACCTCGCTCTCGCACGCCGTCGACGTCCCGGCACGGCACGCCGAACTGGCCTTCCGCGCGACCGAAGCACTGCCCGTCGCGAGGATCGCCGACCCGGTCCGACCGTCCACACCGGACCCGCCGCCGCCTCCCGCGCCGGTCGTCCAGCGCGATCCGGAACCGGCCGCCGCACCCGCACCGGCACCCGCGTCCGCGCCGGCCGCGGTTCCGCACCAGCAGCCGCCGGAAACCGAAGAGCTCGTCAAGAAGCTGTTCGATCCGCTGCTGCGCCGCCTCAAGACCGAACTCCGTCTCGACCGGGAGCGCCGGGGCGCGCTCACCGATCGCCCGCACTGAAGGAGGAGCGCCGATGCCGGACACCGAAGAGGCCGTCGCCGTGTGCTACGTCGTCAAGCTGGACGACAAGAACCTCGGCAACCTCGGCGCGTTCTCCAGCTGCGACGGGCTCGGTTGCGAATTCGTCATGGAACAGCGGGAAGAGGGCGGCAACAACGGCATGGTCTGGCAGCTGCCGACCCGGATCAAGTACTCGAACATCAAGCTTTCGCGCCCGGTCACCGAGGCCAGCTCGCAGATCACCAAATGGTTCGCCAGCCTGGCCAGCGGGATCGAACGCAAGACCGCCACCATCGAGGCGCGCACCCTCGAAGGCAAGGTGATCGCCAGCTGGGCCCTCGAAGGCGTCGTCCCGGTGCGGTGGAGCGGGCCGCAGCTCTCGCCCGACTCGCCCAAGGTCGCCACCGAGACCCTCGAACTGGCCCACCACGGCTTCCTCAGCCCGGCGAAGAAGGGCTGACAGATGCCCTCGCCCGTCACCTTCACCTCGGCCGGCTCCCAGTCCACGGCGGCCTACAGCTCAGGCGCGCCCAGCAATCTCCAGCGCGCGGTGCTGAAAGTCCACAAGCCGCCGCAGTCCGGCGGGACCGGGCAGCCGCCCGGCGACTGGATGTTCGACATCGAGTTCCAGTTCAACCCCAAGGAGTTCTCGGTCAGCAAGAACGCCAAATGGGGCCGGGACGCCCAGCCCAACGCCAAGAAGAGCGCGCCGCCGCAGTTCAAGGGGTCCGATCCGGCGAAGCTCGCGCTGGAGATGTTCCTCGACGCCACCGACAAGATGAACGACGCCGTCGTCAAGAAGGTCGAGCAGCTGTTCACCTGCTGCGTGGCCACCGAGGACAGCCGCCAGCACAAAAAGCCCTCGCCGCCGTGGGTGATCTTCAAGTGGGGCGGCATGACCGGGTTCCCGGCCTACGTCGCCTCCGTCACCGCGAAGTACACGCTGTTCACGCCGTCGGGGACGCCGGTGCGGGCGATCTGCACGGTGAACCTGGAAGAGATCTCGGGCGAGCTGGGCGGCCAGAACCCGACGTCCGGCGCGCTCGCCGCGCGGGACACGCACGTGCTCGTCGCCGGGGACTCGCTGGCCTCGGTGGCGTTCCGCGCCTACGGCGACGCCGGCAAGTGGCGTGCGATCGCCGACGCCAACGACATCGACGACCCGATGCGGCTGCGGCCCGGCACCCGGCTCCTGGTGCCCGCGCTGGAGGAGCTCGATGGCTAACGAGACCTTCACGAACACCCTCGTCGTCGAAGTCGAAGGCACCGCGCTGCCCGACGATGTCCGGGTGATGCTCGGCTACGCCTACGTCGACGACAGCCGGAACCTGCCGGACACCTTCGTGCTGCGCTTCCGCGACCCCGGCGCGGTCGTGCTGGAGAAGGGCAAGTTCAAGGTCGGGGCGAAGATCAAGCTCAAGGTCCAGACGTCCGACCCCGAAGCCCCGCAGGACCTGCTCTCGGGCGAGGTCACCGCGGTCGCCGTCGACCTGGACCCGCACGGCACCTTCACCGAGGTCCGCGGGTACGACCACGCGCACCGGCTGTTCCGCGGCCGCCGGGTCGCGGCGTACCCGAACATGACGATCGCGGACGTGGTGCGCAAAGTCGCCCGGCGCGCGAACCTGCCCACCGGGAAGATCGACGACGTCAAGGGCTTCGGCGGCCGGCCGAACACCCAGCTGAGCCAGGACAACGTCAGCGACTGGGAGTTCCTGTCCCGGCTGGCCGACGCGGTCGGCGCGCAGATCGCCGTCCGGGACGGGAAGCTGAACTTCGAGCTGCCGGAGAAGCCGTCCGGCGCGCCCTCCACGAGCACCAAGGCGACCGCCGACCCGCTGGTCCTCGAAGCCCACGGGACGCTGCTGAGCCTGCGCGCCAGCGTCACCGCGGCCGAGCAGGTCCCCGAGGTGCGGGTCAACGGCTGGGACTACGAGAACAAGCAGCCGATCACCGCCACCGCGACCCCGAAGAACGCGGGCACGGACGTGCCGGGGGTGGATCCGGTCGCGCTGGCCGGGAAGTTCGCGAGCCCGCCCTTCCTCGACGCCGCCGCACCCCGGCGCACCCAGGGCGAGGCGGACGCGACCGCCAAGGCGCTGGCCGACCGGTTCGGGGGCGCCTGCACCGAACTCGACGGCGTCGCGAAGGGCAACCCGAAGCTGCGCGCCGGCACCGCCGTCACGCTCACCGGCGTCGGCCAGCCGTTCTCGGGCAAGTACACGCTGACCAGCACCCGCCACCTGTTCAACGAGGAGGTCGGCTACACCACCGAGTTCGCCGTGTCAGGGCGCCAGGAACGCTCGCTGTACGGCCTGGTCGCCGGCGGGGCGAAGAACTCGTCGTGGCCGGGTGTCGTCCCCGCGCAGGTGACCGACCTCAAGGACCCGGCGAAGCTCGGCCGCGTCAAGCTCACGTTCCCGTGGCTGGACAAGGAGTTCACGAGCACCTGGGCACGCACGGTCCAGGCGGGTGCGGGCAAGGACCGCGGCGCGCTGGTGCTGCCCGAAGTCGGTGACGAGGTCCTGGTGGGCTTCGAACACGGCGACTTCGAAGCGCCCTACGTGCTCGGCGGCCTCTACAACAGCAAGGATACGGCGCCATCGAAGTTCACCAAGCCGGTCGTCGACGGCAACAGCGGGAAAGTGGCTCTGCGCGGGTTCGTCTCGCGGAAGGGCCACAAACTGGAGTTCGCCGAGGACGACGGCATCATCCTGTCCTCCGGGGACGCGAAGTTCGTGGTCAAGATCGACCAGAAGAACCAGGTCATCGAGGTGACCAGCGGCAAGAGCGTCACGGTCAAGGCCCAGAACGGCGTCAGCATCGACGCCGGGAGCGGGCCGCTGGAGCTCAAGGGCCAGAAGGTGTCCGTGAAGTCCCAGACCGACGCCAGCATCGAGGCGAGCAGCCAGCTCAAGCTGAACGGCACGGCGGGTGTGAAGGTCGAGGGCGCCACGGTTTCGGTCGCCGGCCAGGGCCAGACGGAGCTGACCGCCAGCGGTGTCGTCACCGTGCGCGGCAGCGTGGTCAAGATCAACTGACGGGGGAGCGACATGCCACCAGCCGCGAGGGTCGGCGACCCGACCGGGCACCCGGGCGTCATCGCCGGGCCCGGCGTGCCGACCGTGCTGATCGGCGGGATGCCCGCCGCGAACGTCGGGACGCTGCACACGTGCTCGTTCCCGCCGCCCGCGGTGCACCCGCCGACGCCGATCGCGCCGCCGGGCTGCCCGACGGTGCTGGTCGGCGGCATGCCGGCCGCCCGGATGGGCGACATGGCCACCTGCGGCGCGCCGATCGTCATGGGCTGCCCGACCGTCCTGATCGGAGGCTGACGTGACGGTGACCGGGAAAGACTTCCTCGGCCGGGGACTGGCGTTCCCGCTGCACACGGACGCGACCGGCTCGATCGCGCTGGTCGGCGGCGAGCGCGAGGTCGTCGAGAGCATCCGGCTGATCCTCGCGACCTCGCCGGGTGAGCGGCCGATGCGCCCCGAATTCGGCTGCGCGGTGCACGACCTCGTGTTCGCGCCCGCCGACGCGGCGACCGCCGGGCAGATCGCCTACGAGGTCCGCACCTCGCTGGAGCGCTGGGAGCCGCGGATCACCCTCGACGACGTCGTCGTCAGCTTCGACGAGGCCGACCGCGGGACCCTGCTGATCGACATCCGCTACAGCCTGCGCGGCACCAACGACCCGCGCAACCTCGTCTTCCCGTTCTACGTCATCCCACCGCACGAGTCCGCCGCGCTCGATTCCCAAGCGGACGGTGCGTGATGTCCCTGCCGATGCCCAACCTCGACGACCGCCGGTTCCAGGACCTGGTCGACGAGGCCAAGTACCTGGTCCAGCGCAACTGTCCGGAGTGGACGGACCACAACGTCTCCGACCCCGGCGTCACGCTGATCGAGACGTTCGCGCAGATGGTCGACCAGCTGCTCTACCGGCTCAACCGGGTGCCCGACCTGCACTACCTGCGCTTCCTCGACCTGATCGGGGTCCGCCTGTTCCCGCCCGCCGCCGCGCGGACGGACGTGACGTTCTGGCTCTCGGCCGCCCGCGACGTCCCGGTGGTCGTCGCGGCCGGCAAGCAGGTCGCGAGCGTGCGCAACGAGGTGGAGGACCCGGTGGTCTTCACCGTGGAACGCACGCTCGACATCGTGCCGTGCTCGTTCGCGCACCTGGCGACCAGCACGTCCGACACCGGCGTGCCGCCGGTCGACCGCACCGACGACCTGCTCGTCGGCGGCGGCCCCGCCGCCTTCACCGAGACCCCGGCCCCCGGTGACGCAGTCTGCTTCGGGCTGTCGGACGCCGTCCCCGGCTGTGCGGTGCTGCTGCGGATGAACTGCGAGGTCGAGGGCCAGGGCGTCGACCCGCGCGACCCGCCGTGGCTGTGGGAGGCCTGGGACGGCACCGGCTGGGCGGCCTGTGAGGTCGACCGGGACAGCACCGGCGCGCTCAACCGGGCCGGCGACATCGTGGTGCACGTCCCGCCCGGGCACACGATGTCGGTGCTCGCCCGCCGCCGGGCCGGCTGGCTGCGGTGCCGCCTGGTCGAAGCCAGGCAGAACCAGCCGTTCTACCAGCGGTCGCCGCGGCTGCACGCGGTCGAGGCCTCGACCATCGGCGGCACGGTCGGCGCCGTGCACGCCGAGATCATCCGCAACGAGGTCGTCGGGACGTCCGACGGCACGCCGGGCCAGCGGTTCCCGCTCGGCCGTCCCCCGGTGGTCGTCGGGGACGGCGAACTGGTCGTCGAGGTCTCCGGCCCGGACGGCTGGCAGCAGTGGACGGAGGTCCGGTCGTTCGCCGACTCCGGCCCGGACGACCGGCACGTCGTGCTCGACCGGGCCCTCGGGCAGGTCGCGTTCGGCCCGGCGGTGCGCCAGCCCGAGGGCGGTCTCCGGTACTACGGGGCCTTCCCGGCCAAGTCCGCCGCGATCCGCGTGCCCGAATACCGGTCCGGGGGCGGCCGGCGCGGCAACGTCGCCCGCGAAGTCCTCGAGGTGCAACGGGACCCGATCCCGTTCGTGAGCAGCGTGGTGAACCGCCGTCCCGCGATCGGTGGGGTGGACGGCGAATCGGTGCGGGACGCGGCGGTCCGCGGCCCGCTGCTGCTGCGCACCCGCGACCGCGCGGTCACGGCCGAGGACTACGAGCAGCTCGCGCGCGAAGCGGCGCCGGAAGCGGCCCGGGTGCGGTGCATCGCGGCGCACGGCGCCGACGGCCGCGAGACCGGCGCGATCCGGGTCCTCGTCGTGCCCGCGGTGCCCGACACCGGCGAGCTGGCCTTCGCGACCTTGATGCTCGATGCCGGCATGCGCGCCCGGATCGAGCGGTACCTCGACGAGCGACGCTGCGTGGGCGCGCTCGTGTCCGTGGAACCGCCCTTCTACCAGGGGATCACGGTGGTCGCGCGGCTGCGTGCCCGGCGCCGGACGGCGGCCGGCACGCTCGGCGCCCGGGCGACCCAGGCCCTGTACGACTACTTCAACCCGATCAGCGGCGGCCCGGACGGCGAAGGCTGGCCCTTCGGGCGCCCGGTGCAGTCGGGTGAGGTGTTCGCGGTGCTGCAACGGCTTCCCGGCGTCGAGCTGGTGGAGGACGTGCGCCTGTTCGCCGCGAATCCGATCACGCGCGAACGCGGCGATCAGGTCGACCGGCTCGACCTGCCGCCGAACGCGCTCGCCTTCTCGTTCGGGCACCAGCTCCGGGTCCGGGAGGCGGGCGCATGAGGACGGGAATCCGTGGGCTGCCGAGCCCGCACCCGATCGGGGAGCAGCTGCCCGCGGTGTACGCCGAGGACCGGTTCGTGCAGGGCTTCACCGGCGCGCTCGACGAGGTCCTCGCGCCCGTCCTGTCCACTTTGGACAACTTCGCGGGCTACCTCGACCCGGGGGTGGCCCCGGAGGACTTCGCCGGCTGGCTGGCGCACTGGGTCGCGCTGCGCGTCGACGAAAGCTGGAGCCCGGCGCAGCTGCGGCAGCTGGTGACGCGCTCGGTCGAACTGCACCGGTGGCGCGGGACGCGGCGTGGCCTCGCCGAGCACGTCGGGCTGCTGACCGGTGGCGCGGTCGAGGTGACCGACAGCGGCGGTGTCGTCGCATCGCCGCAGCCGGGGGCACCGCTGCCGGACCCGGGGCCGCCCTGGGTACGGGTGCAGGTGCGGGTGCCCGACCCGGCCCGGATCGACGTGCGCCGGCTGACGGCGACGGTGGTGGACGCGGTGCCCGCCCACGTGCGGGTCACGGTCGAAGTGCTGGAGGGCTAGCGGATGGTCACCTACGCGGAGTGCGGGCACCAGGGTCCCGCCGAAGTCGAGTTCTGCGGCGAATGCGGCCGGTACCTGAAGTGGGACGACGACGGACCGGTGGCCGCCCCGGCGGCGCAGCCGGTGGCGCGGCAGCAGGTCGTGCAGCCCGCCGAGCCGCTCGCCCCGGTGCGGCAGCCGGTGCGGCAGACCGTCGAAGAAGACGTCCTCACCCCCGGGGACCTGATCTGCGGCCGGTGCGGCAAGGGCAACGCGCCGACCCGGAACTTCTGCGGCCGCTGCGGCGCGTCGCTGGCCGAGTCCCAGGTCGTCGAGACGTCGTGGTGGCGACGGCTGTTCGGCCGCAAGCCGAAGGAGCTGAAGGCGGGGGCGCGGCCGGGCAAGGACGGCGTCCGCCGCCGGACCGGCCGGGCCGGGGCCGCGCGCCGGACCGCCGGCAAGATGATCCGCCGGGTGATCGCGGTGATGCTGGTGCTCTTGGCGCTGGTCTACGCGCTCTACCAGCCGTTCCGCGGCGCGATCAACACCGCGGGGGCCGGGCTGTGGGGCCGGGTGACCGGGATCTTCGAGGCCAAGCTGAACCCGGTGCACCCGGTCAAGGTGACCGCGACCGCGCAGGCGGCCGGGCACGCGGCGCCGCTGGTCACCGACAACGCCAAGAACACGTTCTGGGCCGCCCCGACCGACCGGGAACCGGCGCTGGTGTTCACCTTCGACCACCCGGCGGACCTGCGGAAGGCGATCGTCTACTCCGGCGACGCGGCGAACTTCCAGGCCGCGCACCGGCCGCAGAAGCTGCACCTCGTGTTCTCCACCGGCAAGACCTACGACATGGTGCTGGCCGACACGCCGGACGCCCAGGAAGTCCCGATCGAGAACAGCGCGGGCGCGACCGGCGTCGAGCTGCACGTGGTCGGGTTGCACCGCTCGCTCAACGGCACGGACGTCGCGATCTCCGAGATCGAGCTGTTCGAGGCCGGCTGAGTCACCGACAGTTTGGGGAGGACCGACCATGCGCGCGAACCGAGTGGTGGCGGGCAGCGCGGTCGTCGCGGTGCTCGGCGGCTGGGCGATCGGCGGAGCACTTTCGCCGACCGCGGCGCAGGCGCCCGCACCGGTGGCGGCGCCGTACCGCGTCGGGTACGTCAGCGCGGCCACCACCGGCCTGGCCGAGGCGACCGGGGAAGGCCCGGTGGCGGCGCTGCCGAGCGGCATCGGGAACGTCGACTCCGACGCGTCCGCGGGCGACGGCGTCCTCGTGTGGGTGAGCCACCGCCCCGCTTCCCCCGGCGGCGCCGAACGCGACGGCGAGCTGTTCTCCTTCCGTGACGGCGCCAAGGCTCCGGTACGGCTGACCGACGACGACGCCGTCGACACCCACCCGGCGCTTTCGCCCGACGGCCGTTCGGTCGCGTTCGCCTCGGAACGCACCGGCAGCAGGAAGCTCTTCGTGATCGGCGTGGACGGCCGCGGCCTGCGTCAGGTCACCTCCGGCCCCGCCGCCGACGACTCGCCGAGCTGGTCGCCCGACGGCACGCGCCTGGCGTTCAGCAGCACGCGCGACGACCCGGCCGGGGACATCTACACCGTCCCGCTCACCGGCGGAGCCCCGGTGCGCCTGACCGCCGACCCGGCCGCGGACACCCAGCCCGCGTGGGGGCCGGCGCGGATCGCGTTCACCACGACCCGCTTCCACCCCGCGGGCGATGTGGTGCTGATGGCCGAAACCGGCGGCGCGGTCACCCGTGCGGTCCCGGACCCGGGCGATTCATCCGAGCCTGCGTGGTCGCGCGACGGCGCCCGGCTGGCGTTCACCACGCACGCGCAGGACCCACTCGGCGACGTCAAGCAGATCGCCGACGGCAAGGTCTCGATCATCTCGGCGTTGTCCGGCACCGGCGAGACCGAGCCGACGTTCCGCGCGAACGGCCGGCCGGTGTTCACCGAGCTGCGCTCGGGCGACACCACCGACATCTGGAGCTCCGACGCCACCGGCGGCGACCGCCGGGACATCACCGACCGGCCGGACACCGACGAGTTCGATCCCGCGTTCTCCGCAGACGGCGCGCTGCTGGCCTACACCCAGGCCGGCACCGGCGAGTCCCCGGACACCGAGGTCTTCGTGGCGAACGCCGACGGCAGCGCTCCCCGCGCGCTGACCGGTCCGGTGGACGGAACCAAGGGCGAGCAGCACCCGGCCTGGTCGCCGGACGCCACGATGATCGCGTTCACCTACTCCACCATCCGCAACGAACACCGCGTCGACGCCGTGCGGATCGCGCGGGTCGCGGACGGCCGGATCCTCGGCGAGATTCCGATGCCGCCGTACCTGCGGGCCCGGGACTCGCAGCCGGTGTGGTCGGCCGACGGCACCAAGATCACACTGACCAGGGCGGCCGCCCGTGCCGTGCCGCCCGGACCGTCCAGAGTGGACCCGTCGGTGGTCGATATGCCGGTCGGCCAGGGCACCTCGGGCTCGGTCTCCAAGACGGTGCAGACCGACCGGGTCCCGGCCAACCCGGACATCGTGCTCCTCATGGACCAGACGGGGTCGATGGGCGGGGTGATCGCGCAGATGAAGGCCAACCTGGACGACGTCATGAAAACGGTGGCCAAGCAGCAGCCGAACGCCCGGTTCGCGGCGGCGGCGTTCGGCGACCGCGACGACCCGGCCGACACCGACAATCCGAACGGACGGGCGTTCCAGGTCCAGCAGGGTCTGACGACGGACCTCGGCGCGGTCGAAAATGCGTTCACCAGGATCAACGCCGGCGGCGGCGGAATCGACGCCCCAGAAGACTGGATCTTCGCCCTGCACCGGATCGCCACCGGGGCCATCAGCTTCGAGGAGAAGAACAGCAAGATCATCGTGCTGGTGGGCGACGCGCCCAGCCACGATCCGAGCGGCGACAAGGACCACACGAAGGGTGTGCACCTCACCGACGCGATCAAGGAGCTGCAGGCGAAGGGCATCCGGGTCGTGGCGGTACCCGCCGCGAACACCGGCGGCGGCCTGGACAGCCAGGGCGGCCAGGCGACCCAGGTGGTGACCGCCACCGACGGCGTGCTGACCCCGAGCACGAACGCGGCCGACATCAGCGCCGCGGTCGTGAAGGGGCTCGGGGACCTGTCGGTGAAGGTGCTCCCGGTGCCGTACTGCGACTCGGGGCTGACGCTGACCTTCAGCCCCGAAGGGTCGCAGCAGGTACCCGGCGGGACCGACGCCCACTTCGCCGAAACCGTCACGGTTTCCCCGGCCGCGCCGATCGGTTCGGTCCTGCACTGCGAGGTGGACTTCCGCCTGGACGGCGAACCCACCGCCCGGTCCGGCTACACCGAGGACGTCACCGTGCGGGTCAAGGATCCGCGGCTGCCGCTGATCACGGTGCACGACAAGACCGTGACCGGGACCGCGCCGACGGTGATCGACTACCCGGCGACCGCGATCGACTCCGACTTCGAAACCCCGCTCACGCCGTTCTGCACCCCGTCGTCCGGCAGCCTGTTCCCGGTCGGTGCCACCACCGTGACGTGCACGGCGACCGGGCGGAACGGCACCGCCACCGAGACCGCCGCCATGGCCGTCGACCCGGGCGGGGAGTTCCGGCAGGAACTGTGGCAGGTCGCGCTCACCCCGGGGCCGGACAGCGTCGCCGCGGGAACCCAGCGGGACCTCTCGCCGTCGTTCGGGACGCCGTGCGGCGCCGGCGAGCAGGGCTCGGCGGACGTTTCGCCGGACGGCGCCGCCCTCGCGTTCCAGAACGACAACCGGTTGATCTGCGTGGCGCCCGCCGACGGCGGACCCGGGCGGGTCCTGGTGCAGAACGACGGATCCGTGGACAACCCGGCCTGGTCACCGGACGGCACACTGGTCGCCTTCGACAGCGCGCGCGGCGAATCCCGGCCGGCCATCCAGGTCGTGCCCGCGGCCGGGGGCACGCCCGTGCCCCTGATCGCCGGACCGGGCGGCGCCGCGCAACCGGCGTTCCAGCGGATCGCGGACGTCGGCGTGACCGCCACCGCCGTCCCGGCCACGATCCCGTTCGGCGGGCTCACGACGTTCGAGTTCGTGGTCACCAACCACGGGGCCGCCGCGTCGCCCGGGGTCGGGCTGTTCGTTCGGCTGACCGCCGGGCTGCGGCCGCAGGCGCCGATCACCACTGCCGGCACCTGCACGCCGGACCTGGTCTGCACCTTCGGCGCGCTCGCGCCCGGTGGCCAGGCGCGGGTGCGGTTCAGCGCCGCCGGGGTCACCGCCGGGCCGCAGGCCGCGACCGGCACGGTCACCACGACGGGCCGGGACGCCGACGCGCGGGACGACTCCGCCACGGCCGTCGTCACCGTCGCCGACAAGCCGCTGCCCCCGATCACCCCGGGGTCGTTGTCGGTGGGGCTGGCGGTGTCGGCGGTGCCGCTGTTCACCGGCGGCGACGACGTCGTGCTGACCTTCCTGGTGCACAACGGTTCCGGGGCACCGATGCCGGCCGTCCGCCTGGTCACCCAGCTGCCGCCGCAGCTGCCCGCGACGTCGGTTTCGCCGGGGTGCGCGCCCGGTGGCGGCAGCTGTGCGCTCGGGACGCTGGCCCCCGGCCAGACCGTCGAGGTCCGGATCTCGCTGGCGGCCAAGGCCGCCGTCGACGCGCCGGTGTCCGGCACGGTCGGCACGAGCGGACCGGACTCCGACACGAGGGACAACACGGCGAGTGCGCGCGTGGTGATCCGGCAGCCGGTGGTGACGGTGGATCCGGGCGTCGGCCCGCTGGGCTTCGTCCCGCGCGTGACGGGCACGGACTTCCCGCCGGGCGCGACGGTCCGGCTGGCCTGGTCGGCGGGCATCTCCGAGACACCGGGACTGGTCACCGTGGGCGTGGACGGGAAGTTCGAGGCGCAGTTCCTGATCTTCCACCACGACCTGATCGGGCCGCGCACGCTGTCGGTCACCTCGGCGAGCGGCCCGAAGTTCGGGACGGTGCAGTCGAACCCGATCCTGGTGGTGCTCCGCACGGAACAACCGCCGTTCATCACCCGCGGCTGACCGGCCGGAGCGGGGCCGGAACCACTGCCCGTACGGGCAACCACCGGCGCACGGCCGCACACCCGTCCGCTGGTGCCGGACCCGCGGCCGGGAGCGGAGACTTCCGGGCATGGGAGCAACGGCGACGCTGTCCGAGGCCGGCCTGGCCGCGGTACCGGGCGAGGAGACGAGCTGCTCGGTGACCATCCGGAACGCCGGGCAGGTCGTCGACCAGTTCACGATCGACGTGGTCGGGGCCGTGAGTGGCTGGGCCACCGCGGAACCGGCGACGGTCAACCTCATGCCGGGGGAGACGGGGACGGTCACCGTGCGGTTCGCGCCGCCGCGGTCCTCCGACGTCCCCGCCGGGGCGATCCCGTTCGGCGTCCGGGTGTTCTCGAGCGAGGACCCCGCCGGCTCGGTCGTCGAGGAGGGCACCGTCGAGGTCGGCGCCTTCACCGAGGTGACCGCCGAGCTGGTGCCGGCCAAGGTGGAGGGCAGTTCCAAGGCCGACTTCGAGGTCGCCGTCGACAACCACGGCAACCGGCCGGTGACGGTGGAACTGAGCCCGCTCGACCCGGAGGACGAGCTGGACTTCCGGCTCGAGCGGAACCGGGCCGACCTGGCGCCGGGCACGGCGGCGTTCGTCCGGATGCGCACCCGGCCGCGGAAGCGGTTCCTGCGGGGGCAGGCCGTCCGGCACCGCTTCCAGGTGTTCGTCGTCGCCGACGGGGCCGAGCCGCTCAAGACCGAAGGCACCATGGTGCAGCGGCAGCTGCTGCCGAAGTGGCTGCTGCCCGCGCTCGCCGCACTCCTCGTCCTGCTGCTCGCCCTCGTGACGCTGTGGTTCACCGTGCTGCGGCCCGCGGTGAAGTCGGCCGCCCGCGAGGCCGCCCAGGAACAGAACCAGGAAATCGTGAAGGCCGCGCAGGACGCCGGTACCGGGGCCGATCAGGCGAAGAAGAACGCCGACCAGGCCAAGCAGAACTCCGAACAGGCGATGAAGGCCGTCGGCCTGACCCCGCCGGGCGCCGCCCCGGCGGGCCCCGGCGGCGGTCCCGGGACACCGCCGCCCCGCGTCTCGACCGCCGCGGCCGACGGGACGCCGACGGACTTCCGGGTGGCCGCGGACGCGAAGATCGACGCGAACGTCAACCGGTTCGCCGAGTTCCCCTACACCATGCCGGACGAGAGCAAGACGCTGGTGATCACCGACCTGGTGCTGCAGAACCCGCGCGGCGACGCCGGAACCCTGCGCCTGCTGCGGGATTCCGGCGGCACCAAGAACGTCCTGCTGGAGGTCGGCCTCGCGAACTTCCGCGACCTCGACCACCACTGGCTGCAAGCCTGGCGGTTCCAGCCGGGGGAGAAGATCGTGCTCGCGGTCAGCTGCCAGAACCCGGGCGACCACGGCCACTGCACCCCGTCGGTCTCCTTCTCCGGCCGGGTCGAGTAGCCGTGCTAAATCAGCCCTTCACGCATGGCGAACGCCACCGCGTGGGCGCGGTTGCGGAGCTGGAAGCGGTTGGTGATGTCGTGCAGGATCGACTTCACCGTCCGCTCGGAGTAGCTCAGCTGGTCGGCGATCTCCTTGGTCTCGAACCCGTCGGCGACCAGCCGCAGCACCCGGGTTTCCCGCTGCGACATCCCGGCGAGGTCCCACCCGTTCGGGTGCAGCACGTCCCGCTGCAACCGGGACACCCGGGACAGCAGGCGGCCGAGCAGGTCGGGCGGCAACGCGCCTTCGCCGATCGCCGCGGCCTTGACGAGCCGCACCAGGGTGTCCGGGGTGGCGTCGGCCCGGCGGATGATCGCCGACACGCCGTCGCCCACGACGTCGAGCAGCTCCGAGTCCTCCACCTCCCCGGCGACCAGGACGACGCCCGCGTGGCCGGCGCGCTGGAGGCTGCGCAGCAGCTGCCGGGCCTCTTCGTTCAGCCGCTCGACGATGACCAGCACCACGGCCGGCTCGGTGGAGTCCTCGTCGGCGAAGCGGATTTCGGGCCGTGAACGCAGCGCGGCCGTGACGCCCGCGTGGGTGATGGTGTCGGTGGCGTGCAGAAGCACCGGAACCTGGTCGGTGATCATCATCGGTGAAGCCCCTCCCTCGAGCGACGTCGGTTCGCTCCACCCCCAAGGATCGTGGTGCGGAGGCTTGCCGACCAGGGACATGGAGTCCCGATATGTCCCGCTTTCCTTAGTCCGATCGGGCAATGCCGGCCTCTTTGGCCTTGGCGATGGCCTGGGCGCGGTCGGTGACCCGGAGTTTGCGGAAGATGTGGGACACGTGGTTGCGCACGGTCTTCTGGCTCAGCACCAGCTCCTCGGCGATGGACGCGTTCCCCATGCCCTGCGCGATGAGCAGCATGATTTCCTTTTCGCGCAGCGTGAGCCTCGGGAACGACTCGTCGCGCGGGGTCGCCGTGCCCAGCAGGGACAGCACCCGGGTGGCGATCGCCGGGCTGAAGATGGCTTCGCCGTCGCCGATCACCCCGACCGCGCGGATGATCTGCTCGTTGCGCGCCCCCTTGAGCAGGTAGCCGCGGGCGCCCGCGCGCATGGCCGCGAACACCGCGGCCTCGTTCTCGAACATGGTCAGCATGAGCACGCCGGTGTGCGGGTTCGCGCTCACGATCCGCCGCGTCGCCTCGACACCGTCGAGGTCGGGGAGGTTCAGGTCCATCAGCACGACGTCGGGTTCCAGCCGGCCCGCGTCGGCGACCGCGCTCAGACCGTCGGCCGCCTCGCCGGCGACCTCCATCCCCTCGGTGGCGTCGAGCATCGCGCAGAGCGCCGCCCGGAAGACGGGGTGGTCGTCGACCACGAGGACGCGCAGCGTGCCGAACATCGCTTCACTTCCCCGCGGCCAGCGGCAGCCACGCGGCAATCCGCGTGCCACCGGAGGACACCGGCTCGACCCGGCAGCCGCCGCCGAGGTCGCCCGCGCGTTCCCGCATCGAACGCAGCCCCGTTCCGCCGACGGTGGGCAACGCCTCGCCGTCGGTGCCCACCCCGTCGTCGACGACCTCCACGTGCAGATCGCCGTCCAGCGGCCAGAGGTGCACGGTGCACTCCCGGGCCCCGGAGTGGCGGGCGACGTTCACCAGCGCCTCGCGGATGATCCGGTACGCGGTCACCTCGACCTCCGCCGACAGCGGGGGCAGCTCACCGCGGACCGCGACCTCGACGCGCAGCGGGCCGTGTTCCGCGGGGACCCGGGCGGTGAGGGTGGCGGCGTAGCGCCGCACGGCCAGGACGAGCCCGGCGTCGTCGAGCGCCGGGGGCCGCGCGTCGGCCACGATGCGGCGCAGGTCGGTGATCGCGCCGTAGAGCTCGTCCTCGAGCCGCGCCATGAGGTGTTCGGCGCCGGCCCGGTCCCGGCCGATCAGGTCCCGGGCCGCGCGGAGCCCGAGCACCGCGGCCGTGAGTGTCGGTCCCAGGCCGTCGTGCAGATCGTGGAGCACCCGTTTGAGCCGGTCTTCGTACCCCGCAGGACGACCGAAGTCGGCGACGACGAATGTCCGGCGCATCTTGTCCCCGTCCGCCAGGAATGGCCTGGTTCCCCCATCGCGAACCGGGTAACCAGCTCTCGTGCGGGTAGCGCAGCCGGCTACTCCGATTCGCGTAGCGGGGTGGTCACCCGCTGTACTAATCGCCGCATCCTGCCCGGACGTTTCATTCCGGGCCACCGGTCCCGGTCACGGTATGGTCCCGATGCGGAAACGGTCGTAACGTCCCAGGTACGGCTCTGATCCGAGTGGCGGAGTGCGGTTGGGTTCGCGAAAAACGATTAATGAACTGCGCGGCGAACCGGTTGAATTTCGACAAAGCCCGGACGCTGCACTTCCGCGAAGTCGCACGGCAGATGGAGCAGGCCATTCGGCAGCAATGGCCGCCGTCCCGAGGCACGGGCCGATCGCGCGAGAGAGCCGTGCCCGCTGCGGGTCGACGCGTCGCACGGTGCGGTTGGCGACTTCACGCCGTCGCGTCCGGCCAACTCGCCGCCCGGACTGGCCAACTCGCCCGCGTTCCCGGTGAGTTGGCCGCTGCGGGCATTGAGTTGGCTTCATCGGCGACCGGCAAGTCGCGCGGATTCGCCGGCTTGCGTCCTCGCGCGGGTCGACTGGGTCATTCGACTTCGCCGGGGCCCTCGGCCCGAGGCTAGGACTTCACCCGGATGGGTGGCCGTGGCGGCCTCCGGCGGGCTTGTCGAGGTGCTGCCGCACTTGTTCGGCGTCCTTGTCACGTCCCTGCCGCCGATACAGCCGATGGGCCTCCTGCCACACGGCGCGGGCCTGTTGGGCACGGTGAACCCGGGCGGCAAGCTGCCGGTGAACTTCCCGCGCGCGGTCGGCCAGATCCCGATCTACTACAACCACGAGAACACCGGACGCCCGGCCGACCCGGCCAACAAGTACACGTCGAAGTACCTCGACCTGGAGTCCGGCCCGCTCTACGAGTTCGGCCACGGACTGTCGTACACGACCTTCCGCATCGACGGCCTGCGCCTGTCGGCCGCGAGCTTCACCGTCACCTGATCCCGCGGCGCACCGGTGCCGTCAGGCGAGCGCTTGCCGGCGGAACTCCGCCGGCGTCACGCCGGCGGAGTTCTTGAACACCTGCCCGAAGTGGGACGGCCCGCCGAGCCCCCACCGGGCGCCGATCGCCGCGACCGGGACGGAACGGGCGGCCGGGTTCGCGAGGTCGCGCTTGCAGGCTTCCACGCGGCGGTGGCGGATCCAGCCGGTCACCGTGTGGCCGGTGTCGTCGAACAGCGCGTGCAGGTGACGCACGGAAACGAAGCACGCCGCCGCGATCGTGTCGACGCGCAGGTCCGGATCGGACAGTCGTTCGTCGATGTGGGCCAGCACGGCCCGGCGGCGCCGGACCCGGTCGTCGCGTTCGAGCGGGCCGGTGCCTCCGGTGTGCGCGCGCAGCATGGCCGCCGTCATGTCGAGCACGTTGCCCGCCACGAGGATTCCGGCGGACTGGTGTCCCGGGGCCAGCGAGCCCAGGCTGAGGATCGCCGACCACACCACGGGGGCGATGCCGTGGTCGGTGGAGAACTTCCGCGCCACCAGGTGGGAGAACGCCTCCGCGTCGTGGGCACCGACCGTCGCCTTGCGGAACCGCACGTTCACGGACCGGTAGCCGTCGCTGACGTCGAGGGTCAGCGGCCGTTCCGAGTCGTAGAGCGCGAACTCCCCGGCGCGCAGCGTCGCGGACCGGCCGTCCTGGGTGACCTGTTTGGTCCCGGCGAGCTGCAGGGTCAGCAGGAAGGAGGCGTCGCCGGCGAGTGTCAGGTCGTCGGGACGGCGGTGCACGGTGTGCCGGCGGCACGCGACGCCGAACATGCCGAGCTCGCCCACCGACCGGTGGGAGATGGAACCGGCGAAGGCCCCGGGGTCGTCGAATTCGAAGCTGAAGTGGAGCGACACACCGGTGTTGACCTGCTGTTCCCAGACGCCGGGGCCGACTTTGGCGGCCGTGCGGGGCACGGCGCGGCCGGTGGGCAGCAGGCTCGTCGAACCGGCCATGGCCGCTCCCGGGGCTCGTGGGCAACGCGGTCAGGGTACGCCGCGGCCCCGGCTGTGCACATCCGCGACATCGGCGTGCACTTTTCGCCGATGCCCGGGCGGCCGGGCGCTCGTAGCGTGGCGCCGGAAGTGGTCGCAGCTCGACGAGGAGACGCCCGCATGGCCTACATCGAAGGTTCCCACCACATCACGCTGTCGGTCGGCCGGGCCCAGGAGGACGTCGACTTCCACGTCAAGGTGCTGGGCATGAGGTTCATCAAGCGCACCGTGCTCTTCGACGGTTCGCTGCCGATCTACCACCTGTACTACGCGAACGCGAACGGCGACCCGTCCAGCGTGGTCACGACCTTCCCCTGGGCGCAGGCCGGGCTGTCCGGCAGGCGCGGCACCAACCAGAGCCGGGAGGTGCTGCTGTCGGTCCCCGAAGGCAGCCTCGACCACTGGCACCGGCGGCTGACCGAGCACGACGTCGAGGTGCGCGACCTGGAGGTCTTCGGCCGGCGGCGGCTGGCGTTCGAGCACCCGTGCGGCATCGAGTACGTGTTCGTCGCGAACGAGGGTGACGACCGCGTCGGCCACGCCGGCCACGGCGTCCCGCCGGAGTACGCGATCCACGGGCTGCACGGTCTCGGGGTGCACGTGACGACGCCCGATCGCACGGTCGAGTTCGCCAACGACACGTTCTACGCCCAGGAGGGGCTCGTCGAGGACGGCGACCGGATCGCGGTGCAGCTCGGGAAGCAGGCCCACGGCAACCACCTCGAGATCACGGTCAACCGCAGGGACGAGCAGGGGACGTGGCACTACGGGGCCGGCACCCACCACCACTTCGCCTGGAACGCCGACACCCTGCAGAACCAGGACGAGCTGAAGTTCGAGGTCGAGGGCCGCGGCTACACCGACATCTCGGAACTGAAGGACCGCAAGTACTTCAAGAGCGTCTACGTCCGGTCTCCGGCCGGAGCCCTGTTCGAACTGGCGGTCACCCACGCCGACGGCGGCTGGGACTGCGACGAATCACCGCACGAGCTGGGGCAGCGCTTCCAGCTGCCCGAGCAGTTCGAGGACCGCCGCGACGAACTGCTCGCGGCGCTCGAGCCGATCGACGGCTGAGGTGAACCCCCACCTCGGTCAGCGGGTCCTGACCTGGGGACCGGCCGACGCGTCCGTCGTGGTGCTCGCCGTGCACGGCCGCGGGCAGGAGCCCGAGGTCATGCACGCGATCGCCGGGCGGCTCGGTCCGCTGCCGGCGCGGTTCGTCGCGCCGGCCGCGGCGGGCGGCAGCTGGTACCCGCTGCCGTTCCTGCAGCCGATCGCCGGGAACCAGCCCCACCTCGACGAGGCTCTCGCGGCGATCGAGACCCGGATCGACACGCTCCTCGACGCCGGAACGGCCGCCGCCGACCTGGTGCTGCTGGGGTTCTCGCAGGGCGCCTGCCTGCTGGCGCACCTGCTGCTCACCCGCCCCCGCCCGCTCGGCGCCGCGGTGCTGTTGACCGGCGGATTCATCGGGCCCGACCCGATCGAACCCCGCACCGGCGCCGAGCTCGACGGCCTGCCGGTGCTGCTGCGGAGCATCGAGGACGACCCCTGGGTCCCGGCGTACCGGGTCGTGGAAACCGGCAGGCTCTTCGAGGCGGCCGGGGCGCGCCTGGACCTGGCCATCGAGCCGGGGACCGAGCACGTCGTGACCGACGAGGCCTGCGCCGCGGCCGCCGACCTCATCCGGCGCCTCGGCTCGTAGGAACACCGGCCGACGGCACGGCGGGGGCGCGAAACACTGTCGGACATCACTCAGCGTAGACGATGACTGCGCTGGGTGTGTTAAGACTGGGTCCTACCAAAGGGGCACCCGTGCACCAGCTCAGTCTCGGCGTTGTCGCGCGTTCGCGAAAAGAGAACGAACGGCGGCTGCCGATCCACCCCCACCACCTCGACCGGATCGACGCCGATCTCCGGAAGAGCATCTACCTCGAGCACGGGTACGGCGAACCCTTCGGCGTGCCCGACGAGAGCCTGGCGGCCGCCGTCGCGGGGCTGCGCACGCGTGAGCAGCTCTTCGCCGAGTGCGACGTCGTCCTGCTGGCCAAGCCGCTGCGGGAGGACGTCGCCGAACTGCGGGCCGGTCAGGTGCTGTGGGGCTGGCCGCACTGCGTGCAGGACGTCGAGCTGACCCAGCTGGCCATCGACCGGCGGCTGACCGTGATCGCCTTCGAGGCGATGAACCACTGGCGCCGCGACGGCTCGTTCGGCCTGCACGTCTTCCACAAGAACAACGAACTGGCCGGTTACTGCTCGGTTCTGCACGCCCTGCAGCTGATCGGGTCGACCGGCGACTACGGCCGCCGGCTGCGGGCGGTGGTGATCGGCTTCGGCGCGACGGCGCGGGGCTCGGTGACCGCGCTGAACGCCCACGGCATCCACGACGTCGACGTCCTGACCGCGCGTGGCCTCAGTGCGGTCAGCTCACCGATCCATTCCGCGACGATGGTGCACATCGACCACGACGCGAACAACCCGGGCGATCTCCGCCGCAGCCACGCGGTCACCGACCACGGCCGGGTACCGCTGGCCGGGTTCCTCGCCGAGCACGACATCGTCGTCAACTGCGTGCTGCAGGACACCGCCGCGCCCCTGACCTTCCTCATCGACGAGGACCTCGCGGCCTTCGCCCCCGGCAGCCTCATCGTCGACGTCTCCTGCGACGAAGGCATGGGCTTCAGCTGGGCCCGGCCCACGACGTTCGCCGAGCCGACCTTCCCGGTCGGCGACGGCGTCACCTACTACGCCGTCGACCACAGCCCGTCCTACCTGTGGAACTCGGCCACCTGGGAGATCAGCGAAGCCCTGCTGCCGCACCTGCGGGCGATCCTGTCCGGACCCTCCACATGGGATCGCCACGAAACCGTCCGGCGGGCGGTGGAGATCCAGGACGGCACGATCCGCAACCCCGCGATCCTGTCCTTCCAGCACCGCGCACCGGACTACCCCCACGAGCGCCACTGAGGCGCCGGCCGTCCGGCCGGCCGGATCGCCGCCAGCGCCCGGTCCGTCCGGCCGCCGGGGTCGGCCCGGAACAGCACCAGCCGCTGGCCCGGTTCCTGGCCCGGGAGCACGGCGCAGCGCAGCTCGAGCCGGGTCCGCGCGTGCAGGACGATCTTCGGGCCCGGCCGCAGCAAACCGACCTCGTGGCGCTCCCACAACTCGGTGAACGAGGCGCTGGCCGCCCGCAGCCGGCCGATGAACTGCGCGGAGGCCTGGTCCGCGGCCCGCGTGCCGACGGCCAGGCGCAGGTCGGCCGCGTAGGCCTGGCTGGTCTGCTCCTGCTCTTCGGGAGGAGCGACGGAGTCGCGCCAGGCCTGATCGGTGAACCAGCGCCAGACGATGTTCCGGTCGAGGCCGGGCCGGCCGGCGAAGGAGCCGTGGATCAGGGCGCTGAGCGGGTTCTGGGCCAGCACGGCGCCGAGGTCGTCGGTGATCAGGCCGATCGTCGTGGGCCCCAGCGACTGGAGCGCGGTGAGCAGGCTGGGATCGGCCGCCGAGGATCGGGGGAACGGGCGCCGGGGCGGGGCGTGCCCGGCGAGGGTGTAGAGGTGCCCGGTCTCGTCGCCGGTGAGGCGAAGCGCCCGGGCCAGCGCACTGAGCACCGACACGGACGGCTGCGGGCCGCGAGCCTGCTCCAGCCGCTCGTAGTAGTTGGCCGACATCGCGCTCAGCTGAGCGACCTCCTCCCGGCGCAGCCCGGGGGTGCGGCGCCGGCGGCCGGCGGCCAGGCCGACGTCCGCCGGGGTGAGGGTTTCCCGGCGTCGGCGCAGGAAGTCACCGAGGGCCGGCCGGTCCATCCGCAGGCCGGGGGACACGTGCCGCTCCGGTGGGTGCCGCGTCATGCTCCCAGGCTAGCGCCGCCGCCGGACCGGCCGGCTCCGGACGGTCGTCGCCGGGAGTGCGCCGTAGCCCCGGATCGGCAGTCCGTGGATGCGCTCGCCCCGCGTTGCCATGCTCGGCGCATGCCGAAACGAATCTTGATATCGGGTGCCAGTGTGGCGGGCCCGGCCCTCGCCCACTGGCTGGGCCGCTCCGGCTGCGAGACCACGGTGGTGGAGGCCGCCCCGGCCTTGCGTCGCGGCGGTTATGCCGTCGATTTCCGCGGGGCGACCCACCTCGAGGTGCTGCGGCGGATGGGCGTTCTCGAGGCCGTTCGCGGCAGCCGGACCGGCGGCCGGACTACCCGCTTCGTCCGCCGGTCCGGTGAAACCATTCTGACGATGCCGCCGGAATTCACCGGGGGAGACCTGGAGATTCCGCGTTCAACGCTGTCCCGGTTGCTCTACGAGCGAAGCCGGGAACACGTCGAATACGTCTTCGGCGACAGGATAACGAGCATCGCCGAGGACGCGGACGGCGTCGAGGTGACTTTCCTGCACGGCTCCGCGCGGCGGTTCGACCTCGTGATCGGTGCGGACGGCATGCACTCCGGAGTGCGGAGGATCGCCTTCGGGCCGGAGGAGGACTACGTCACCGGCTTGGGCTACCGCATCGCCGGCTGGGACGTCCCGGCGGTGGCGGACCTGCACGGCGAGACCCTGGTCCACAACGCTCCCGGGACCCTGGTCAGCGTCTTCCCCGACGCGGAGGACCCGTCCCGGACCAACGTGCTGTGCCTGTACGCGGCGGAGACCGCCCCGCTGGATCCCGAGGCACAGCTGCACGAACTGCGGCAGAAGTTCGCCGGGCACGGTTGGCTCGTACCGTCGCTTTTGGACGGCCTGGCGGACGCCACGGACGTGTACTGCGACACCATCGCCCGCGTCGACGTCCCCCGCTGGCGGAACGGGCGAGTGGTGTTGCTGGGCGACGCGGCCTGCGGAGCGACCTTGACCGGGATGGGAACGGGCACCGCTGTCGTGGGCGCCTACGTGCTGGCGCACGAGATAGCGGCCGCCGGAGTCGACTTCGAGACCGCGTTCGCGCGGTACGAAAGCAGTCTTCGCCCGTACGCGCAACGCGGTCAGGCGGGCGCGGGCAAGGCGGTCAAGATGCTCGTCCCCGCCCACGGGGCGGCGATCTGGCTGCGCGACCGGTTCCTTTCGACCGGCTTGGGACGCCGGCTCGCGCTGCGAGACACCGGCAACGATGCCGACAATTTCCGGTTGCCCGACCACCGGACGGTGGGAACAGCGCTGTGACGCGTGGGGCCGGGAGACCGTTAGGCTCGCGGGCATGAGCCGCTGGGTCGAATCCGTCGAGCGCCACATCACCGCCCCCGCCGACCGGCTTTACGCCATGGTCGCCGATCCGGAGCAGCACCGGACCATCGACGGATCAGGCTCCCTGGTCGGCGCGATGGACATCAGCTCACCCGTGCGGCCGCTCGGCGTCGGTGACCGGTTCAGCATGAAAATGGACTTCGGCGGCAAGTACGTCATGACGAGCACCGTGATCGAGGCCGTGCCCGGTGCGCGGTTCGCCTGGCAGAGCCGTCCGCACGAGGACTCCGCCAAGTGGCGCCTCGTCTTCGGTGGCCGGATCTGGCGGTACGAGTTCGAGCCGGACGGCGACACCACCCTGGTCCGCGAGACCTGGGACCTGAGCGAAGAGCCGCTGCGCGCGGTCGTCGTCCTGGGCCGCCGGGTGGCACGCGGCGCCATGCGCCGCACGCTCGACCGGATGGCCGCGCTGGCCGAAGCGGCCTGATCGGACGATGCGCCGGCGCTCGGCAGGAGGCCGCCGGCCACGCTGGTGCCGGTGAGCACGACCGAGTAGGCGGCCCCTCCCGCACAGCGCCGGTCCGGCGCCCCGGCGAGTTCGACCTCGCCACCCGCCGGACAGCGGCGCCGAGGTGGCGTCCGCGGAGGTGATCGCGGTGCGGGCGCCACCTCGGCGCGGAGAGCCGGACCGGTGGCTACCGTGCGGTCAGGGCCACGTCGACGAGCCGGTGGGGGCGCAGGGTCACCGGGCCGAGCAGGCCGGACGTGACCGCCTGGCCGCGCGTGTTGGCGCCGGTGTTGGTGACCCGGACGCGGATCCGGTTGCGGCCGGGCCGCAGGACGGCCGTCACGTCGAACCGGTACGGCGGCCACAGCCGTGACTCGAACGGCCGGCCGTTGACCTCGAGTTCGGCCACCTCGTGGACCTCGCCGAGGTCGAGACTCCACCGGCGGCCGGCCAAGGTCGCCGCGGGCACGTCGAATTCTCTTTCGTACCAGGCCGAACCGGAGTACGTCGCGTCCAGCTCGGTCCAGGAACCGAGGGGGCGCGTGCTCACCGGTGCCCCGGCCCGGTCGAAGCGGAACGCCCAGTCGCCGCCGAGCGGGACGGCGGTGAGCGGGTCGGAAACCGTTGCGGTGCCGGAGAACGCCCGCCCGCCGCCGGTCGCGGTCACCGTGACCGGTCCCGGCCCGGTGACCCGCACCGTGGCGGTCGCGGCCCGGCCGTCGAGCCGCACGCGGTCCACCGGCGCCGACGCGGACACCGCGTGCGCGGGTTCCGGCCCGGCGCGGAACACGACCAGCAGCGTCGCCTTCGGCTCCAGCCGCAGCACCACCGCCGTGCCTCCGCGGGGCTCGTCCCCGAACGGCGCGCGCCGCCACACACCCGCCGGTGCCACGCCGGCCGTGTCGGGGTCCCACACCTCGGGTACGCCGGTCGCCGGGAACGTCGCGGTCAGGTCCACGGCCTCGCCGCGCTCGTTGAGCACCACGAACGTCGCGCCACCGTCGCCGTCGAGGCGGAGCACCCGGACGTCGTCGTGGCGTGGCTCCAGCACCGCCGCCGCGCCACCGGCGGTGGCCGTCGCCGCCGCAGCCGCCGCCGGGTCGGCCACCCGGAGCGCCGAGCGTGCGGTGAACAGCTCGTTCAGCGCGGCGCGCAGGCCAGGGTCGTTCCCGCCGGCTTCGCGGCCCGGCAGCTCGCCGACGGCGATCACCGTGCCCCCGCCGCGGGCGAAGCGGATCAGGGTCCGGACCGAGCCGATCGCCAGGACGGGCGTCTGCGGCACCACGACGATCCGGTAGGCCTGCCGGCCCACGACCAGCTCCGAGCCGGTCGGCCGGGCGTGCGCCACCAGGGCGGGGTCGGCGTCGAGCGCGCCTTCGTCAAGGAAGTCGAAGTCGACCTGGACGTCCTCCAGCGCGTGCGCCGTGGTCAGGAACGCCGTGTCGAGGGCGGCCATCGCGGGAGTGTCCTGAGTGGACTCGACCGCGCGTTGCGGCTGGAGCAGCGCGGTCCGGGCCCGGCCGGGTGCGCGGCACGCTTCCATCAGCCTGCCGATCCAGTCGTTCAGCGGCGTGGACACCGGCCACCAGGGGTTGGCCGGCTGGAACGGGGGAGGGTAGACGATCTGGTTCTCGTCGCTGAACCGCGCGTGCAGCAGCGTGTGGTTGACCCCGCGCACGGCGAAGGCCCCGACGACCTCGCGGACCAGCGCCGGCGTGACCGCCCAGCCGGTGGCGCCCATCGCCTCCAGGTACACCCGCTCCAGCCCGAGCTGGTGCGCGGTGCTGGCCGGCCACCGGGACAGCGTCCGGTGGTAGCCGCGCTGGTAGTGGTCGAAGATCAGGTCGGTGCCCGGGACCTGCGCCCACTGGTTGTTGGTGTTCAGGTTGCCGGAGCTGCGCAGCTGCTCGCCCGGACCGTACTCGTCCCACAGCGGGTTCGAGATCAGCTTCAGGCCGTGCTCGGCCATCCAGCGGCCCTGGGTCCGGTAGTACGCGGCCGCGAACCGGTTGCTGACGGCGCGCCAGAAGAGTCCGCGCAGCCGGAGACCGGCCGGGCCGAGCTCGTTGTCGTGCACCGCGGTCAGCGCGATTCCCGGTGTCGTGCCGAGCACGCGCAATTCCGCGTCCAGCGTGGGGGACCAGGGGACGGTGTTGAAGGGGCCGTCGGCCGAGGCCAGGTAGGGCTCGTCGTCGGCGAAGCCGCGCAGGACCGCCCCGGCCGCCCACGGGAACCGGCGCACGTACTCACCCGGCACGGCGTCCACGAACAGCCGCACCGCCTCGTCGTCGAGCAGGTCGAGGTAGGCGCGGCCGCTGCCGGTGGGGGTGCTCAGCGGCCGGACGGTGAACAGGTCCAGCCGCCAGCGCCCGGCCGGCGGGGTCCACGTGGCGCCCGCGCGGGCCGGCCCGGTCAGGTCCACCAGCGAAGCGGGGTCGGCCGACGACTCCGGCCGGGCGGCCGCGGCGACCAGTGGCACGCCGGTCGCGGGCAGGTCGAAGGCGTCGAGTGCGGCCGCGCTGTCGAACGTTTCGGCGTACAGCACCCGGCCGTCCGGATCGCGCACGGTCAGGCTGTTCCAGGACGACCGCTGGGTCGCGACCGCGCGCACGCCGACCCGGCCGGTGGCGTACCGCACGTCGGCCGGAGCCTGGGCAGTGCCGTCGAGCGACACCGTCAACGTCGTCCCCCGGACGCGCACCACCAGCTCGTGCTCCGCGGCCGCGTCGAATCCCGGCACCGGCGAACCGCTCCGGACCAGGCTGAACGCGCCGCCGGTCTGCTGCCAGACGTCCACGGCACCGTCGGAGCGCAGGTCGGCGAGGACGCCGTTGCCCTCGTCGGCGCTGCGGACCATCAGTCCGGCCGTGGCGCTGTCGACGCGGACCTCCGCGACGACGTCGTAGTCCTGCCAGTGCGCGCCCTCGCGCAGCAGCGTCACGCCGTCGCGGGCGGCGGCGTCGACCAGCAACCGGCCGTCCGCCACCGAGAGCCCCCGGCTCACCAGGGGCACCGGAACGCCGCCGGTGACGGTCAGGACCTGGTGCCCGACGCCCTTGAGCCGCAGGTCCGGACGCGGCTGGTAGATCCGGTCGCCGACCTTCCCGCCGTCGACGACGAGGCCGCCGGCGCGGCCGCTCGGGAAGTAGTCGTCGTTGAACAGCCACAGGTGCATGCCGTGGCGCTGGGCTTCGCGCAGGGTGAATTCGAGGAGCGTGAACCAGTCCTCGGTGAAGAACGCCGGCTTCAGCGCCGCGGTTTCGAACGGGAACACCAACACCTCGTGGATGCCTTTGCCGCGCAGGTCAGCCAGCCCGGCGGCCACGAGGTCCGTGGTGACGGTGCCGTTCCAGAACCACAGCACGGTGGGCCGCGAGTCCGGGCGCGGCTCGGCGAACCGCTTCGCCGGATCCCCGGGGCCGGGCGCGGCGGCGGCCACCGGCCACCCTCCGGCCGTTCCGATGATCACCGCGGCCGACGCGAGCGCGAGCACGTGCCGCCGGGACAACCTCGAATCGCCTTCGGCCGTTGTTTCACGCTCGCTCATCGCACTTCTCCTTGCTCGATGGGGAAAGGAATCAACCGGCGATTGAAACGATTCAATCAAATACCGTACGTGTCTCGCGTCGTCTTCGTCAAGCAGCGGCAGTGATGTTGTCCACCTGGCGCCGATTGTCATAACAGGCCTGGCATCTTGTCATCGGGAAGTCGTTCTGCCTACTATGTCGCCCGCCGCCGTGATTAAAACGATTCATATCGGTGACGCCGACCTGTCAACGGAGAGAGGGAACGCGATGGTCTCGCGCCTGACGACGACTTCGTCGGCCTCGCTGATCCTGCTGGTCCTGGGGGTGACGCCCGCCGGGGCCTACCCGGCGGCTCCCCTCGGGGGCCTGCCGGCCGGCGGGCTGCAGGTCGAGCACCAAGCCGAGCCGCTCGGCGTCGACGTGGCCCGGCCGCGCCTGGGCTGGGTCCTGGACGCCAGGGGGAGTGCCCGCCAGTCGGCGTACCGGATCGCGGTGTCGACCGAGCGCACCGGGCCGGCGAACGTCTGGGACAGCGGCGAAGTGCGGTCGTCGCAAACCTTCGACGTTCCCTACGCCGGGCCCGCTCTGCGAGCGCGCACTCGCTACTTCTGGCGGGTCCAGGTCTGGGACGCCGCCCAGCGCGCTGCGCGGTGGAGTGAGCCCGCGTCGTTCGAGACAGCGTTCCTGGCGCCAGGCCAGTTCCGGGGTGATTGGATCGGCGCGCCGGCGGCTTCGGCGCCGCCGTCGTTCGCCGGGGCGAGCTGGATCTGGTACCCGCAAGGCAATCCGGCCGACTCGGCGCCGGCCGGGACGCGGTACTTCCGGCGCACCTTCGAGCTGCCCGCCGGCGAGCAGCTCACCGCGGCCCGGCTCGACCTCACCGCCGACGACAGCTTCACCGTGTACGTCAACGGACAGCAGATCGCGGCTTCGCCACCCGTGGCCGATTCCTGGCGGACGGCGACCGTCGTGGACATCGCGGCCGCCCTGCGTCCCGGCCGCAACGTGATCGCCGCCCAGGCGACCAACGCCGCGCCGGGTCCGGCCGGGTTCCTGGGCAAGCTGCACTTCGAAGGCGCGGGCGCCCCGGCCGACCTCGGCACCGACGGTGCCTGGAAATCCGCCGACACCGCCGCGGCCGGCTGGCAGCAGCCCGGCTTCGACGACACGGCCTGGCCGCAGGCGCTGGTCGCGGCCGCGTACGGGGCCGGCCCGTGGGGGAGCTCGGTCACCACCCCGCCCCCGCCGGAACCCTTGCTGCGCAAGGAGTTCACCGCGGACAAGCCGATCCGGTCCGCTCGCGCGTACGTCGCCGGCCTCGGCTACCACAAGCTGTACCTCAACGGCGGCCGGATCGGCGACCACGAGCTCGACCCGGCGTTCACCGTCTACGACAGGACCGCTCTCTACGTGACCTACGACGTCACCGATGCCGTGCGAGCGGGCCGGAACGCGGTGGGTGTGAGCCTGGGACGCGGGTACTACGCGATGACGAACCCTGACGAGTGGGTGGCTTCGCCGTGGCACAGCGAGCCGAAGCTGAAGCTCGAGCTCGACATCACCTACCAGGACGGCAGCACCCAGCAGATCACCAGCGGCAGCGGCTGGAAGGTCGCCGACGGGCCCACCCGCACGGAGTCGCTCTGGTTCGGGGAGTCCTACGACGCGCGGCTGGAGCAGCCGGGCTGGAACCGCCCCGGGTTCGACGACGCCGGCTGGCGGCAGGCGGCAGCGGTGTCCGCTCCGGCGGGCACGCTCCGCGCCGAGGCGTTCCCGCCGGTCAAGGTGACCGACCGGCTGCCGGTCACCGCGGTCACCACGCCCACTGCGGGTGTGCACGTCTACGACGTCGGCACCACCACGGCGGGCTGGGCGCGGATCGCCGTGCGCGGCCCCACCGGCGCCCAGGTGAAGATCACTTACGGCGAGAAGCTGCGGCCGGACGGCACCGCCGACAACACCGGCGGGTTCGGCATGCAGCTGCAGTCGTACTCGTACACCCTGAACGGCAAGGGTCTGGAGACCTACCGGCCCAGCTACAGCTACGCGGGCTTCCGGTACGTCCAGATCGCCGCGCCGGCGGGCGTCACCGTCGAATCGGTCACCCCGGAGCGCGTCCACACGGCGGTCGCCACCACCGGCGGATTCACCAGCTCGAGTTCCCTGCTCAACCGCTACGACGACGCCGAAGCGAACACGATCCTGAACAACCTGCACTCCGTCCCGACCGACACCCCGATGTACGAGAAGCGGCCCTACACCGCGGACGCGCACCTGTCGGCCGACTCCGCGATCGCCCACTTCGACATGCGGGACTTCTACGAGAACTGGATGCGCGCGCACCGCGACGACCAGAACCCGGACGGGACGATCGGCCAGACCGTGCCCGCGACCGTGGGCGGCAAGCAGGTGGCCGACCCGGTCTGGTCGGCGAGCTTCGTGCTGATCAACTGGGATCTCTACTGGTACTACGGCGACACGCGCCCGCTCGCCGAGAACTACGCCGCGATGAAGGCCTGGCTCGGCCACTACGAGCAGGACATCGCCAAGACCGGCCACATCTACACGGGCTTCAGCTACGGCGACTGGCTCGCCCCCGGCGCCGCGTTCCCGCCCGAGGGCACCCGCCTCGCAGGCACCGCCTACCTCCACCAGACCGCCACGGCGATGGCCCGGATCGCGCACGCCCTCGGCCACGACGACGACGCCGAGCACTTCGAAAACCTGGCGGCCACGATCGCGAACGCGCTCAACGCGACGTTCTTGGACAAGTCCGCCGGCGCCTACTACGACGACCGCGCGGCCGGCTACCGCCAGACCGCCAACCTGCTGCCGCTGAGCCTCGGCATCGTCCCCGCGGCGGACCGCCCGGGGGTCGTCGCCCACCTCGTCGACGACATCAAGGCCCGCGGGGTCCACCTGAACACCGGCGCGCTGGGGACGAAGCTGATCCTCCCGGCGCTCACCGACGCCGGGTACGGCGACCTCGCCTACCAGGTGGCCACGAATCCGGCGTACCCCGGCTGGGGGTACTGGTTCACGGCGCTCGGCGCCACCACGATGTGGGAGGAGTGGCCCGCCACCTCACGTTCGCACGACCACGCCTTCCTCGGCACCGTCGACGACTGGCTCTACCAGCGCGTCGCGGGGATCCGGCCGGCGGCGCCCGGCTACACCGCGGTCAAGATCCAGCCCTACCCGGTCGGGGACCTGACGAACGCGTCCGCGCACGTCGACTCGCCGCTGGGCCGGGTGAGTTCGGCCTGGACCCGCGAACACGGCCGCTTCACCCTGCGCACCGGGGTGCCTGCGGGAGCGACGGCCGAAATCTTCGTTCCGGCGCGGGACGGCCGCGCCGTGCAGGCGCCGCCGGAGGCCAGGTTCGAGGGTCTGCGCACCGGCTACGCGGTCTTCCGCGTCGGCTCCGGCGACCACGTGTTCCGCTCCGCGTTGTGAGGGTGGTCCGGCCTACGCGGGGGCCGAGAGTGCACGGACGGCGTCGTCGATCTCCAGGTCGATCAGCCGCTGGGCGTCGATGCCCCGGTCGTCGAACATGCCGGTGAGTTCGAGGCCGACGATCCCGTGCACCCGCGTCCAGACCATGAGGGCGACGCGGGCCGCCCGCGCGCTCGTGTCCGGCCGCTCCTGCGACCGCGCCCACTTGCCCAGCTGCCCGTCAAGCACGCGGTCGCCAGTGGTGCCGTCCGCGGGCGAGCCGTCTCCGACGGCGGTCAGCAGGTCGATCAGCAGCGCCATCGCCTGGTCGAGCGGGGTCGGCCCGCCCCCGTCGGCGGGCAGGTCCCCGCCGCGTTCGCCGAAGAGCATCCCGTAGCGCCGCCGGTGCCGCAGTGCCCAGTCGCGGTAGGCCGTGACCAGCAGCCCGATCCGCGCGCGCGGTGCTCGCCTGCTGCCCTGCAGCGCCTGCGCCATGGCGTCGGTGAGCTGCCGGTAGGACAGGGTGATCAGATGGATCACCAGCGCGTCCCGTGACGGGAAGTAGCGGTAGACCGCCGGCGCGGACATCGCCATGCTCCGGGCCAGTGCCGCGATCGACAGCGCGTGGACGCCGTCGGCGTCGATGATCGCGAACGAGTTGTCCTCGATCTCCTGCAGCGTCTGGGCCCGCAGCCGTTCACGCCGGCTCGGCTTCGGCGGTTCTCCGGTCATCGCCGCATCCTAACGGACCGTCGCACTGTTGCCGGTCCGTCACCACGCTCTGTGCCCTAACGTGACGACCCGGCCGTCACGCCGTGCCGCAGGCTGTCCACCATGGTTTCGACCTCGCTGCGGTAGAGCAGGCCGGGATCGATCCCGATGCCCACCGTGTGCTGCGCCAGTTCCAGGCTGATCAGTCCGTGCAGCCTGCTCCACCAGACCAGCCCGAAGTGCCGCACGCCGGCCGGGTGCCCGCGCCGGCCCGCGCCGTCGTTCCAGCGGTGCAGCTGCGCGCGCAGCGGGGCCGGGATCACCGCATCGGGGGGAGCGCCGGCTTCGGCCACGATGTCGAGGAGCACGTTCATGCTCCGCTGCGCGGCCGAGGCGACGCAGCCGTGGGGGGACTCGCAGGCCAGGCGATAGGCGTGGGGCTGGGCCAGTGCCCATTCCCGGTACGCGACGGCGACCGCCCGCAGCCGCGCCGCGGGCGTGGTGGCGCCCGCCGCGGCGGCCTCGAGGGTGCGGGCCAGTGCCAGGTGCGCGTCGACGGCCAGTTCGGCGAGCAGTTCGTCGCGGCCGGCGAAGTAGCGGTACAGCGCGGGGGCCGACATCGCCATGGTGCGCGCGACCGCGGCCAGCGACAGCGCCTCCGGTCCGCCGGAACGCACCTGGGCCATGGCCGCTTCCTTGATCTCGGCGACGGTCCGGCGCCGGTACCGGTCACGTCGGGTCAGCTGCTGCTCGGGCATCACGAGCACCTCATTTCGAGTTATGGGTTGACTCAGTATGACACGCCAATGCATAGTTACGACCATTAACAGAGCGACAAGCAGTCGCCGAGGTCGAGGAGTCCGTCGTGACCGAGAACACCGCCACCGCCGTCACCGAGGTGGTGCTTGTGCTCACGGCGAAGATCGCCGCCCGCTTCCCGCTGGCCGAGGCGGCCGCGGCCCTGGAGCTGTCCGAAAGCTCCGGCCGGACCGCCGTCGGCAAGATCATCTTGGTGCCCTGAACGTCTGCTTTCTGCCTCGAGCAAGGAAAACGTCGATGCCCGACAGATCCGCCACCGCCACCCGCAGCGCCGCCGTCGCGCTCGCCGCCGCCGCGATCGCTCTCGTCCTGGGTGCGCTGGTGTTCCTGATCGGCGAAACCGTCGCCGCCGCCGCGTGGACGACGCCGGGCTACAGCTACGGCGCAAACTTCGTGAGCGACCTGGGCAACCCGCACTGCGGCCCCTACGGCGACCGGGTGGTTTGCTCCCCGTCCCACACCCTGATGAACACGGCGTTCGTCGTCCAGGGGCTCCTCGTCGGAGCCGCCTCCTGGCTGCTCGGACGGGTCCTGCCGCACCGGTCCCGGGTCCTCGTGCGCGGCCTCGGCGTGGCCATCGCCGCGGGGTTCGCGCTGGTCGGCATCGTGCACAGTTCGCCGGCGACTTCGGCGGACGGCACGCTGTGGCTGCACTACCTCGGTGCCACGGTGGCCATCCTGGGTACCAACACCTCGGCCGTCCTCCTCGGCCGGCAGTGGCCACGGCTCGGGATCCCGGCGGCCGTGGGTCGCGCCGGCGTCGTCCTCGGCGGAGTGGGCCTCGTCGCCGCGGTGATCTGGCTCGCGACCTTCACGCTCCTGCCGCCCGGCATCTTCGAACGCACCGCCATCTATCCCTTCGTGCTGTGGCAGCTGCTCCTCGGCGGCTTCCTCCTGCACGTCACGCAGCCGGTGCGCCTGCTGCTCGACCGCTCTTCCGGCGCGCCGCGGCGCTAGCCGTCACCACAGTCCCGTTCACCACAGTCCCGTTCACCACAGTGAGGAAACCACCATGAAGATCTCCGCAGTGAAGCGCGTCCTGGCCGTTCTCGCCGCCGCCGTCCTCGGTCTCACCGCCGTCAGCGGCAGCGCGTTCGCCGACCACCGTCAACCCGGGCACGGGGGCCCCGGCATCGTGGCGGCCTGGGCGTCGGCGTGGGGCGGGACCGACCCGCAGGCGCTGGCGAAGCTGTTCACCACCGACGCCACCTACACCGACTTCGGCGTCAACGTGGTCTCGACGGGCCGGGACGGCGTCGCCTCCTGGAAGCAGCGCACCGACCTGTTGATCGCGAACGTGCACGTCACGGTCAAGGAGTCGTTCCGCGGCGGCGACCACATCGCCATCGAGACGGTCTACGCGGGACAGATCCACGGCGCGCCGGCCCCGTTCGCGATCCCCGCCACGACGATCCTCGAGCTGCGGCAGGGCCTGATCGTCAGCGACCGGGACTACTACAGCCTGGCCACCCTGCTGGCGCAGTCCGGCCTGCCCGCCGACTGGACCCCGCCGACCGCCTGACGCGGTGACCTGAGCACGGAGGCCCGCACCGGTCCGGCACCGGTGCGGGCCTCCGTGCTCGGGCACCGGCGGCGAGATGCCCTAGGATCGCCGACCAGTGGCCGTGCGGGAGGCTGGGATGTGCGCGTTCGTGCTGGTCGCCGAGGACGACGTCAAGCAGGCCGAGCTGCTGCGCCGGTACCTGCGCCGGGAGGCGCACTCGGTGCTGGTGGTGCACGACGGCCGGGAGGCGCTCGACCAGGCGGGCCTGCGGCAGCCGGACCTGCTCATCCTCGACGTGATGATGCCCGGCTTGGACGGTCTCGACGTCGTGCGGTCCCTGCGGCGGGATTCCGACGTGCCGGTGCTGCTGGTCACGGCGCGGTCGACCGCCGAGGACAAGCTCGCCGGCTTCGACCTGGGTGCCGACGACTACGTGACCAAGCCGTACGACCCGAGGGAGCTGATGGCGCGGGTGCGGTCGCTGCTGCGCCGCGCCGGCCCCCCGGATCGGCGGCCGGTGCTGCCGCTGCGGGTCGGTGCGCTGCTGCTCGACCAGATCCGGCACACCGTGCGGCTGCACGACCGGCCGATCGACTGCACGCCGGCGGAGTTCCGGATCCTGGAGGCGCTGATGGCCGAGCCCGGACGCGTGCTCAGCCGGCGGCAGCTGCTGAACCGGGCGCACGGCCAGGACACGTTCGTCACCGAGCGGACCGCCGACGCGCACCTGAAGAACCTGCGCCGCAAGATCGAGGACGACCCTCGACGGCCCGAATACCTGCACACGGTGTACGGCGTCGGCTACAAGATCGCCCACGGTGGCTAGGGCGGGCCTGCGGGTCCGGCTCCTGGCCGGCACGGTGCTGGTCGCCGCCGGGGCGGTCGCGGCGACGGCGTGGCTGGCGGTGCAGGGCACGACGGGCTCCATCGCCGAACAGCAGGGTGTCGTGGACCGGGCCGCCGGCCAGGTCTACAGCAGCCTGGAGAACTACGCGGCCAAGCACGCCGACTGGCACGCGGTGCAGCCCACGCTCGTGGAGATGGCCGGGTACACCGGCACCCGGCTCGTCCTCACGCCCGTCGGCGGCGCGCCTATCGCCAGTTCGCCGGGCCCGGACGGGCCGGTGGCCACCGGCCCGTCGGTGCAGATCGACCCGCTGGCCGTGGACACCGCGACGGGTGGCGCGCGGTTCCCCGACGGCATCGACCCGGCGGTGGTCGGCCCGTTCCAGCTGACCACGCAGGAACACGCGGACCTCGAAGCCCGCATCGAGGACGACCTGAAGTGCCTGCCCGGCGGAACGATCATCGAGGTGCCCAGCGGGCGCCCGTACCTGCGCCTCGCCCAGGACGGGGAGCGGTCGTCGTGCGCGAAGGTCCTGGCCGCCGCCGGCTGGCCGATCGGCTACCAGGACACCCCGCAGGTGACCCCGATGCCCACCGAGCAGGCGGCCCTGGAGCGGATCACGCACGCGATGAAGACGTGCCTGCCGCCGGCCAAGGACGCCACCGTCGTGCTGGACGCCCGCGGCGAGGTCCGCCCGGCTGCCGGGTTGGCGGACCCGCAGATCGCCGGCTGCCTGGTGGAGGCGCGGCGCCAGGTGTTGCGCCCGTACGTGGCACCGATCGCACACGTCCAGGTCACCGCCGCGGAGAGCAGCAGGCAGGTCGGCGTCGGGCTGGACTCGGCCGGGCTGCTGCGCATCGCCGGCGTGACCGCGATCGTGCTGGTGCTGACGGTCGGGGTGGCGATGCTGCTGGCGAACCGGGTGATCCGCCCGGTCCGCGCGCTCACCGCGGCGACGCGGCGGATGCGCGCCGGTGACGGCGCCGCACGGGCGCAGGTGCGGGCCCGCTGGGAGATCGCCGAACTCGCGGACGCGTTCAACGAGATGGCCGAGCACACCGCCCGCACCGAGGAGCAGCGCCGCGAGCTGATCGGCGACGTCTCGCACGAACTGCGCACGCCGCTGGGCACCATCCGCGGCTGGCTGATCGCCGCCCAGGACGGCGTCGCCGACCTCGACGACGAACTGGTTTCCTCGCTGCTGCAGGAAACCTCGGTCCTGCACCACCTGGTCGACGACCTGCGCGATCTCGCACTGGCCGACGCGGGCATGCTGCGGCTGGACCGCGTCGAGGTGAACGCGACGGACCTGCTGCGGCACATCGCGGCGGCGCACGGCGACCGCGTCGACGCGGACGTGCCCGACGACCTTCTCGTGGAGGCCGATCCGGTGCGGCTGCACCAGATCGTCGGCAACCTGCTGACCAACGCCGTCCGCCACACCCCGCCGGACGAGCGGATCCGCCTGCGCGGCCACCGGGCAGGCCCGGACGTGCTGATCACCGTGACCGACACCGGCGCCGGCATCGCGCCCGAGGACCTGCCGCACGTGTTCGACCGGTTCTGGCGGGCCGACAAATCACGCACCCGGCGGACCGGCGGCAGCGGCCTGGGGCTGGCCATCGTGCGCAAGCTCGCCGAGGCCCACGGCGGGGACGTCACCGTCACCAGCACCCTTGGCGAGGGCAGCACCTTCACGCTGCGGATGCCCGCGCCCGCGGACCGGTGAAAGATCGTTCACGGCGTTCGCACAGGTTCTTCACAGTCGTCGGGCACGGTGGGTCGCGTGCACCTCCTCCGATGCCTCGCCGCCGCGTCCGCTCTGGTCGCGCTTGCGGCGTGTTCGAACCCGGCTCCGCCGTCCGGCCAGGTCGCCACGCTGTCCACGCCGGAGGCCCCGGGCGCCCCGGGCGCCGGCAAGACCACCACCGCCGCGCCGTCGGCGGAGCCGGACAGCGGCCGCCCCCGCGAACGCCTCGACATGAGCAACGACGACCTGGACGCCTTGAACGCGCCGTACGCGGCCTGCCTCACGCAGAACGGTTCCCCCAAGGGCCGGAAGGTCATCTCCGGCTCCGGCTCGGGCCAGCCGGCCCCGGCCCCGGTGCCGGGCGAGACGGATCAGCAGGCGGAGGAGCGGGCGGAGGCGGCGTGCCTGTCCAAGCACCCGCTGCCGCCGTGGGAACTGGACAGCTCCAACCCGCACGCCGCCGACTTCGTGCACGCGGTCGTGCAGTGCCTGCGGGGCAAGGGCGTGCGGTACGTCGACGAGGAACCGCCGCAGGGCGACCGGATGGGCTTCAGCTTGGGGGGACCGCAGAATGACGCCCCGTCCATCTCCAAGGGCATGGACCTCGCTCCGGTGTGCGAGAAGGAAGTCGCGGCCAAGGGCATCGGCAAGTGAGGAAACGCGTCCTCACGGGTATCGGTGCCGTGGCGGTCCTGGCCGCCGGCGGGGCGACCGGGTACGTCTTCGTCACCCGGCCCGCGCCGCCCACGGCCGCCGCGCAGCCCGCGCCGCCGGCGACCACGACCGTCGTCAAGACGACCTTGACGACGTCGGTGACGCTCAACGGCTCCCTCGGCTACGGCAAAGCCACCGTCTACACCGGACGGAAAGCGGGCACGCTGACCTGGCTGCCCGCGGTCGGCACGGTGGTGCACCGCGGCGGCCGGCTCTACACGGTCGACGCGCAGCCGGTCGTGCTCTTCGTCGGCGACCTGCCGCTCTACCGGACGATCGACCCCACGGCGACGCCCGGACCCGACGTCCGTGAGGTCAACGCGAACCTGCGGGCGCTGGGCTACCGCACCGCGCCCACCGGCGATGCCTACACCGGCGGCACGGCAACGGCGTTGAAGGCGTGGCAGCGCAAGAACAAGCTCGACGAAACCGGTGCGCTCGGGATGGGGGACGTCGCCGTGCTGAGCGGCGAGGTCCGCGTCGACGCGCAGAAGGCGCAGCCGGGCGCACCGGCGACGGCGGAGCTGCTCGGCCTGACCGGCACCACCCGGCAGGTCACCGCGCCGGTCGACCCCACGCAGGTCGACGTCGCCCTGCTCAAGACCGGCAGCAAGGTGGACCTCACGCTGCCGGACGGATCCCGGACCCCCGGCACGGTCACGGCGACCGACGCCGACCCGGCCGCGGGCGCCGCCGGGTCGCCCGGCGGCGGCACCGGCGGGGCCGCACCCGGCCAGTCCGTGACCATCGCCGTCGACGACCAGAGCAAGGTGTCCACGATGGACTCCGGCAGCGTCGGCGTCGTGGTCACCCTCGCGCACCACGACGACGTGCTCGCCGTGCCGGTCGGCGCGCTGGTCGCGTTGCAGGAAGGCGGGTACGCGGTGCAGGTCGTCGCCGACGGCCGCACGAAGCTCGTCGCCGTGCGGACCGGCATGTTCGCCGACGGCCGGGTCGAGGTGGCCGGGGACGGGCTCGCCGAGGGGCAGCAGGTGGTGACCGTGTCGTGACGCCGGTGCTCGCGATCCGCAACGCCGGCAAGGAGTATCCCGGCGGCGTCCGTGCCCTGACCGACGTGTCGCTCACCATCGAACCCGGCGAAATGCTGGCCATCGTCGGCCCGTCGGGCTCCGGCAAGTCGACGCTGCTCAACCTGATGGGCACCCTGGACCGGCCCACCGGCGGCTCGATCGAGCTCGCCGGGCAGGACGTCACGGTGCTGCCCGACCGGGCGCTCTCGGCGTTGCGCGCCCAGGAGATCGGTTTCGTGTTCCAGCACTTCCACCTCGCCGACGGCCTGACGGCCACCGAGAACGTCGCCACCGGCCTGCTCTACGCGGGCGTGCCGCGCCGGCGGCGGCGGCCGCTCGCCGAGGCGGCGCTCGACCGGGTCGGGCTGGCCCACCGCCGCACCCATCGGCCGTACCAGCTCTCCGGCGGGGAGAAGCAGCGCGTGGCCATCGCCCGGGCGCTGGTCAACGCGCCGTCGCTGGTGCTGGCCGACGAGCCGACCGGCGCACTGGACACCGGCACCAGCGCCGCGGTGCTGGACCTGCTGCGCGATCTGCACGACGGCGGCACCACCATCGCCGTGATCACCCACGAACGGGAAATCGCGGCCGCCATGCCGCGGCGGGTGGAGATCCTCGACGGCCGGATCCGGTCCGACACGACCCGGCTCGCCGGCGTGGTGCCGTCGTGACGCGGCCGGGCGTCCGGCTCGGTCCCGGCGACATTCTGCTGCTCGGCCTGCTCGGTCCCCGGACCCGCCCGCTGCGCGCCGTGCTGTCCTCGCTGGGCATCGGCATCGGGATCGCGACGATGATCGTGGTCATCGGCATCTCGACGTCCGGGCAGCAGGCTCTCAGCGACCAGCTTTCCGCGCTGGGCACCAACCTGCTGCGCGCGGAGGCCGTGATCGGCGACGACGGGCGGACGCTGCCGCCGGTGCCGGCCGTGGCGGCGAAGATGACCGCGCGGATACCGCCCGTGCAGGCGGTCAGCCAGGTCGCCAACACCCACGCGCAGGTCCGGCGCTCGCGGGCCATCCCGGCCGCGGAGGGCTCCGGGCTGACCGTGCTCGCCGCGGAGGGCGACCTGCTGCCGGTCATCGGCGCGCACGTCGCGTCCGGCACCTTCCTCGGCCCGGCCAACGCCGCGTTCCCGACGGTCGTGCTCGGCGCGGTCGCCGCGACCCGGCTCGGGATCACCTCGCTCGAGCCGGGCGGGCGGCAACCCGAAGTGTGGCTCGGCGAGCGCGCCTTCACGGTCGTCGGGGTGCTCGCCCCCAGTCCGCTCGCGCCGGAGATCGAACGGTCGGTGCTCGTCGGACGGCAAGCGGCGATCGGCTACCTGAAGTTCGACGACCACCCCACCGTGCTCTACGTGCGGGTGGACGAGGCCCGGATCGACGCCGTCCGCGGCGTCCTCGCGCAGACGATGTTCCCGGCCAATCCCGGCAAGATCCTCGTCAGCAGGCCGTCGGATGCCTTGAAGGCCAAGCAGATCTCCGACACGACGTTCTCGGGGCTGCTGCTCGGGCTCGCCGCGGTGGCGCTGCTGGTCGGTGCCGTCGGGGTGGCCAACACGATGATCATTTCGGTGTTGGAGCGCACTCGCGAGATCGGGCTGCGGCGCGCGCTGGGCGCGACCAGGCGGCACATCCGCGGGCAGTTCCTCGCGGAGTCGGTCGCGTTGTGCCTGCTGGGCGGCCTGGCCGGCGTCGCCGTCGGGCTGCTCGTCACGGTGGACTACGCGGTGTCGCGGGGCTGGCCGACGGTCGTACCCCTGACCGGGGTCGCCGGTGGGGTGGGCGCCGCGCTGGTCGCCGGTGTGGTCGCCGGAATCCACCCGGCCGTGCGAGCGTCCCGGCTGCCCCCGACCGAGGCGCTGGCCACCTGAGGCGGGTCCGGCCGGGACCCGCAGGCCGTCGAGAACTGTCGGTGGGTTTCGCTACGGTCGCGGCGTGACGTTGCTGGGGATCTTGGAAGAGGACGAGTACCTGCCGGAGTACGGGACTTTGGTGGTCCGCGACCGCTACGCGGCGGACGGCTTGGATCCGCTGGGGAACGAACTGCTCGGTGAGCTGGCGACCGAGGCCCTGTCCGGGACGGTCGCGACGGCCGGGGACGGCTGGGTGCACGGCCACGCCGGCGACCCGTTCCAGTCGGTGCGGCTCGAAGCCCACGACGCGCCGCCGCCGGTCGTGCTCGACGACTGGGAGGACGTCGTCGAGTCGCCGTTCCACAGCCGCAGCGGCCGGGTCGCCCTGGGCTTCCTCACCGGCGGCGAGCACGACGGGACGCTGGAGCTCGGCCGGCGCGGGCTGTTCCGGGCCCGGATCGCCCGCCGCGCGGCCGCGGCGGGGGAGGAGGGCGACGTCTGGCTGGTGCAGTTCTGGCCGTCCGCCGCCCCCGGGTTGCCCCGCTGGGTGCGGCGGACCCGGCCGGCGCTCTTCGCGCCCGATGCGGGGTGGCAGCAGGTGCTCGGCTACGGCGTGATGTCGGCCGCCTGGACCGCGGCCGGGTACGGGCCGCCCCGGCCGGACTCGTGGCTCGACGAGCCCCTGCAGGGCGATCCGCCGGACGCGGCGATCTGCGCGCAGCTCGGTGTCGAACGGCCGGTGACCCAGCGGGACGCGGTCGCGCTGCTGGTCGCCGCCGGCGTGCTCGTCGCGGAGGGCGACGCGCACCGCCTCGCCGACCACCCGCCGCTCGCGGCGGACCGGCTCTCCCTGCCGGAAGGTCTCGCCGCGCAGGTGGAGCGGGCGGCCGCCAGTGCCCGGTACACCTGGGTCGCGGCGGATCTCACCAGCGTCGCGGCCTGGGGCGACCCCGCGCCGGCCGACGACCTCGCCGAGCGCCTGCTCATCGCGCCGGCCGACGTTCCCGGCTTGGTGGCCTACGCCGTGGCGGACCGGCTGGTGCAGCGGGTCGGCGAGGGCATCGCGGCGCAGCCACGGCGGCAGCCGGAGCGGGTGCCGACGCCCGTGCCGGTGGTGGTGCCGTCGCGCACGGCGCACCCGGCCACGATCCCGGGAGCGCCGCCGCGGGCCGGGGTCATCGGCGGAAACGGTGAGGTCATCGTGTGGCGGGCGGGCGAGCCGGTGGTGCTCGGCCACGTCCCGGACCGGTACCGCTATCGCGCCCACGAGACGACGGCGGGGATCACGGTGTCGACGTCCGGCGGCCCGGGGACGCTGGTGCGGTGGGACGGCACCACCGAGCGGCTGCCGGTCGACCTCGGGACGAACCCGGTGCGCAGCGCGGACGGGCGGTTCATGGCCGGGGTCGAGCACCACGTCGGGCGCCGGTCGTGGGACCGGCCGCACCTGCTGGACGTCACCACCGGCGAGGTCGCGAGCCTGCCCCGGACCGACGAGCTGACCCGCCGGGCGCTCGCCGTCGTCGACGGCGCGCTGTACTACACCGACGGCGACCAGCTCACCGCCCGCACGTTCCGCTGGCGGCCGGGTACCGACCCCGAGCCGCTGGCGCCCGGGCTCTGGCAGGTCGACCCGCTCTCGGGTGCGGCGCTGGAACGCGGCACCGGTGGCGTCTTCCACCACCGCCCGGCGGGCACCCGGACCCCGGTGCCCGCCGACCGGCAGTATCAGCTCGCCCCGGGCGGTGAGCTGCTCTACGCGTTCCAGTACGCGCCGCCGTCGATCTGGCTCCTCGACGACGGCGAACCGGCGGAACACCCGTTGCCGGAAGGCTGCGACCTGAGCACGGCGATCCCGTCGGCCCCGTTCTGGGAGACCCCGGCGACGCTGGTGTTCACCCACGAGCGCGGGGGCGGGAGCCGGCTGGTGCGCTGGGATCTGCGGTCCGGCCGGTTCGACCACTTCGACCTGCCCGCCGTGGCCGGCTACCGGCCGTTCGCCGTCCAGCCGGTTCTCCGTGCCGTCGCGGGCTGAGCCGGCGTCAGCTCAGGGTGTCGGCCAAGGCCGCGTCGAGGTCCGGGTGCGCGTACGTGTACCCGCCCTCGAGCGCGCGGAGGGGGACGGCGCGCTGGCCGGTGGTGATCATGCCGGCCATTTCGCCGAGGGCCAGCTTCAGCGCGAATCCGGGCGTCGGCACGATGGCGGGCCGGTGCACGGCCCGGCCGATGGCCTTCGAGAACTCCCGTTGGCTGACCGGCGCGGGCGCCGTGCCGTTGTAGGCGCCGCTCCACGACGCGTCGTCGATCGCCTTGACGTACAGGCCGACGATGTCGTCGATGTGGATCCACGGCACGAAGAACGCGCCGCCGGCGATCGGGCCGCCCATGCCGATCCGGTAGGTGGCGAGCAGCGAATTCAGCGTGCCGCCGTGGGCGTCGAGGACGACGCCGGTGCGCATGCGCACCACCCTCACGCCCGACGCCTCGGCCCGGGTGGCTTCCGCTTCCCACTGCTCGGAGACCTCGGCGAGGAACGTGTGCCCCGCCGGGGTCGTCTCGGGCACTTCTTCGGCGCCGTGCGGCCCGTAGTAGGCGACCCCCGAACTGGAGGCGAGCACCCGGGGGCGCTCGGCCTCGGGCACCTCCCGGAGTCCTTCGACGAGGTGGCGGGTGCCCAGGACACGCGACTGCCGGATGCGCTCCTTGACCTCGTCGGTCAGCCGTCGTCCGATCGGTTCGCCGGCGAGGTGGACGACGGCGTCCCGGCCGGCGAGGGCACCGGCCGGCGCGGGTCCGGCGAGCGGATCCCACTGCCACGTCCGCGGGTCGCTGCCTGCGGACCGGGACAGGGTGGTGACCTCGTCGCCCCGGTGTCGCAGGCGGGCGACGAGCTTGCTGCCGATGAGGCCGGTGGCGCCGGTGACGGTGATCTTCACGATGACGGTTTCCTTGCGGGTCAGGGAACGAGGATGATCTTGCCGAGCGCGGTCCTGGCGGACGACTCGTTGAGCTCCAGCGCCGCGGCCACCTCCGTCAGCGGGAAGCGTGCGGCGATCTTCGCGTGCACGACGCCCTCGCGCAGCAGCCCGAACAAGTACGTCAGGTCGGCGCGGGTGCGGTCCTGGAAGGCCGTGCGCTTGGCGGTGCCGGGCTTGCCCGCGCCCGTCCAGACGTTGTAGAAGCTCGCGTGCCTGCGCGTGGGCAGGTACTCCCACAGGGCGAGTTTGCCGAGGAGCCGCAGGAATCCCGGCAGAACCGGGCCGGTTTCGTCGATCTTGCTCGCGATGCTGTAGCAGACCAGCGTGCCGGTGCGGTTGAGCAGACCGTAGGAGACGGGGACGCTCTCGCCGCCGCGGTGGTCGAACACCGCGTCCACGCCGCCGGGGGACAGCTCCCGGACCCGCGCGGCGAGATCGGGAACCCGGTAGTCGATCGGTTCCACGCCCATCGCCCGCAGAGCATCGTGGTGGCGCGGACTGGCGGTGCCGAGCACCCGGGCACCCGCGTGCCGGGCGAGCTGGGACAGGATCGTGCCCACGCCGCCGCTGGCGCCCAGCACGAGCACGGTCTGCCCGGCCTGCACCTTCGCGCTGCGGTGCAGCATCTGGTACGCGGTCAAGCCGTTGACGATCAGCGTCTCGGCGTCGTCCGGGTCGATCCCCTCGGGCACCTCGACCAGGTCGGCGGCGGTCAGCAGGACCGCCGTGGCCCAGCTGCCCGTCTTGGTCAGGGCGGCGACCCGGCGGCCGACCAGTGCACGGTCCACACCCGGCCCGACGGCCTCGACGACGCCGACCAGGTCGTAGCCGGGCACGAACGGGAAGGCGGGCTGCCCGTAGTAGCGGCCCCGGCGCATCGCGCTTTCGGCCGCCGACACGGCGGTCGATTCGACGCGCACCAACGCCTGACCGGCGGCGGGCGCGGACAGCGTGCGCCGGACCACGCGCAGGCCGGACGGCTCGACCTTGCCCGGCACGACCACCTCGGTGACGGTCAGGGTGGCTTCAGCGGGGGTGGTGGTCTCGCTCATGGTCGGCTCCTCGGCGCTCGGTGAGTATCCATCGCTCTGTTAATGGTCGTAACTATGCATCGAGGTGTCAGCAAAGTCAACCCGGCAGGGCGAGCCGAGGGTCCGTGCCGTCCGGACGGAGCCGGGCCCGGTCGGCGCGGACCGTCGGCGGCGGGGCGATCGCTGCCTGATCGGTGACGTTCGCGGGCGCGACCGTCCAGAGTGGACGGGTGAGCCCGGGTTCGCGGAGACAACCCGACTGCAGCAACGGCGGCGTCGAGCGGCAGCGCGGTCCGCCCCGCTCGCCGTCGGTCCGCATGACTCGATCAGGTGAAGCTGGGAATTCCCTTTGCTGTCACGTTCGTGTGACACGAGAAGGTGCGCGGCATGCCGGACCGAACCGATTCTCCCGACTCCTGGTCGAAGGTCCCGCTCGCCTGGGAACGGGCCAGCGGTGCCCTCATCCTGTCCCGTCAGCGCGGCTGGCTCTGGAAAGGGGTGCCGAGCGGCTCGGCCGCGCCGGAGCGGCTCGTCGGCCACCACGCCACCGGGACCCACCAGGACGTGGTTTCCATCGACCTGACCGACGAGCAGATGCACACCATCGGCGCGCGATTCGCCCCGGGCGACTGGGGCAGGCCCGGCGCGCCGCCCGTGCGGGGCCCGGTCGACGGGGCACCCGACGAAGTCCTGCTGGAGGTCCTCGAGTGGCCCGTGCGGGACTGAAGCCGGGTCGTTCCGCGATGGGCGAAGGACAATTGCCCCGGCCGCGCATTCGGATGTCCGAAAAGGACCGGAGTGACCGTCCTTTCGAGACCGGTGACCCGGACGGTGGAGTTCACGACCGGCCCCATCCGGTCCGGGCGGATAGGCTCGCGGCATGACTACCAGCGCGTTCGACGCTTCCGCCGTCGTCGGCGAACTCCGCGGACTCTTCACCAGCGGCGTCACCCGGCCCGTGGCCTGGCGCCGCGCCCAGCTGACCGCCCTCAAGACGATGCTCACCGAGCAGGCCCCGGCGTTCCTCGACGCGCTCTACACGGACCTGCGCAAGAACGCCGTCGAGGCACAGCGCGCGGAGCTCGACCTGGTGATCGGCGAAATCGACCACACGCTGGACAACCTCGACGCCTGGCTGTCACCGGAAGGTGCCGAACTGCCGTCGCGGCTGCTGCCGGCGCAGGGCCGGGTCGTGCGCGACCCGCTGGGCCTGGTGCTGATCGTCGGACCGTGGAACTACCCGCTGCAGCTCATCCTCGCCCCGCTGGTCGGCGCGCTGGCCGCGGGCAACGTCGCGGTGCTGAAGCCCAGCGAGATGTCCCCGGCCGTCTCCGCGGCGATCGCGGCGCACGTGCCGGACCACCTCGAAGGCGTCACGGTCGTCGAGGGCGCCATTCCGGAGACGACGGCGCTGCTGGAGCAGAAGTTCGACCACATCTTCTACACCGGCAACGGGGCGGTCGGCCGGATCGTCATGACCGCGGCCGCCAAGCACCTCACGCCGGTGACGCTGGAGCTCGGCGGCAAGAGTCCGGCGGTGGTCGAGCCGGGCGCCGACCTCGAGGTCGCCGCGCAGCGGCTGGCCTACGGGAAGTTCGCCAACGCCGGCCAGACCTGCGTCGCGCCGGACTACGTGCTCGCCGTCGGTGGCACCGGGGCGGAGCTGGCGAAGCACCTCGACACCACGATCCGCTCGATGTACGGCGACGACCCGGCCACGAGCCCGGCGTACGGCCGGATCATCAACGAACGCCACTTCGACCGGCTGGCCGGCCTCCTGGCGTCCGGGCACGCGGTGGTCGGCGGGCAGCACGACCGGGAAGACAAGTACATCGCGCCGACGGTGCTGACCGGCGTCGAGCCGGACGCGCCGGTGATGCAGCAGGAGATCTTCGGCCCGATCCTGCCGATCATCGACGTGCCGAACCTCGACGCCGCGATCGCGTTCATCACCGGCCGCGACAAGCCGCTCGCGCTCTACGCCTTCACCGGCTCGGACGAGACGAAAGCCCGGCTGCAGGCCGAAACGTCGTCGGGCGGGCTGGTGTTCGGCACCGCGATCGTCCAGCTGGGCGCGCCCGGCCTGCCCTTCGGCGGGGTCGGCGAGAGCGGCATGGGGCGCTACCACGGCCACTACTCGATCGACAACTTCAGCCACGTGAAGGCGGTGCTGGACAAGCCGATCACGGCCTAGTCACGTGGTCACGGCCCCACCGGTCCGGCTGGCCGGTGTGGCCGCGATCGAGCCGGCCGAAACCCGTGCCCGGCGCGGCGGTCCTGCGCTACTGTTCCGCGGAGACCGCACTCCGGGGGGAATCATGCGTCGACTGGTCGTATCCGCTGCTTGCGCCGTGCTCGTCCTGGCCGGTACCGGTTCCGCGGCCGCGGAACCGGATCCGCGTCAGGCGGCGCTGGACGCGGCCGTGCGGGCCGGGAACGTGGGGACGATCGCGGTCGCGGCGGATCCGGCAGGCCGGTGGCGGGGACGGGCCGGGGTCGGCGACGTCACCACCGGCGCGAAGCCGGACACCGGCGGGCGGTTCCGCATCGGCAGCGTGTCCAAGACCTTCACGGCGACGCTCGTGCTGAAGCTCGCCGCGAAGGGCAGGCTGGGGCTGGACGAGCCGATCTCGAAGTACCTGCCCGGTCTGCTGCCCTACCCGGAGCCGATCACCGTCCGCCAGTTGCTGCAGCACACCAGTGGCCTGCCCCGGGACCTGGCCCCGCAGTACACCTGGACGACCCTGCCGGAGCTGGACACCGAACGCTTCGTGCACTTCGGCGAGGTCGAGGCGATCCACGACAGCACCGGGCAACCCCTGCTGTTCCCGCCGGGCACCGGCTGGTCGTACTCCAACACCGGCTACAACGTGCTGGCGCTGCTGGTGGAAAAGCTCACCGGCCGGCGGTTCGAGCAGGTCCTCGCCGACTGGATCACCGGCCCGCTGCACCTGGCCGAAACCTTCCTGCCGCGGGACTTCCCGCTGGTGCCGGACCCGGCCCTGCACGGTTACGAGCAGCTCTACCCGGCACCGCACGCGCTGACGGACGTCACCGTCTACAACCTCAGCCGCTACTTCGGCGCCGGAAACATCATCTCGAGCGCCACCGACCTGAACCGCTTCTTCCACGCCCTGCTGGGCGGCGAGGTGCTGCCGGCCGGCCTGCTCGCCCAGATGAAGACCACGGTCCCGTGGCCGGGCCAAGGCGGCGTGCTCAGCTACGGCCTGGGCCTGATGCGCATCTCCCTCGCCGCGATCTGCGGTCCCGGCGCCCCCGACGTCTGGGGCCACGGCGGCGACGTGCCCGGGTACAGCACCTGGAGCATGAGCGACGAGACCGGCACCCGCCGGATCACCGTCGAGTCCACCCCGGACGTGACCGCTACGCCCGCGGCGTCGTCCGCCCGGCTCCTGGCGATGGTGACGGAGTTCTGCGCCCCGGCGCTGCCCGGGGCGCAGGCCCGCGCCGCCCAGGTCCAGGCAGCACTGCACTGACGGCGTCCACCGGGGACGACGAAGAACGGCCGGCCCGTGGTGCTACCCCGCGGCTTGTCGGCGCGGCCGGCCCTTGTGTGCCGGGCTTTCGTGGACGAGGCTGCTTGGCGGTCCGTCCTTGGAGGTGCGTTATGGGGTCCCGGATGATTCTGCGCGGCGCTGTCGTTGCCGCGGCGTTGCCGGCACTGCTCGCGAGTGCGGTCACGGCCAGTGCCCAACCGGACCGCCGGGGTCACGCCGGCCGGGGGATCGACCACATCGTGGTGATCTACGAAGAGAACCACAGCTTCGACAACCTCTTCGGCGGCTGGGAAGGCGTCGACGGTCTCCAGCGGTCGCGGCCGCAGGCCCAGGTGGCGGCGGACGGCAGCGCGTTGCCGTGCCTGCCGCAGAACGACGTCAACCTCACGTCGCCGCCGTTGCCGGTCACCTGCAGCGGCACGATCGGGACGACGGCGGTCAGCTCGGCGTTCGCCAACCGTCCCTTCGAGATCGACCGCTACATCCGGCCCGCCGACACCACGTGCCCGGCTCCGGGCGTGTTCCTGCCCAACGGCGTGCCCAAGGGACAGGGGCTGCCCGGCGGCTGCACCCGCGATCTGGTGCACCGGTTCTACAACGAGCAGTACCAGATCCACGGCGGGGCGATGGACCGCTACGTCGCCGGGAGTGACGCGGTGGGGCTGACCATGGGCCACTACGACACCCGTGGCCTGCCGATCTACGAGTACCTGCACGGCCGGCACGCGCCGGACTACGTCGTCGCCGACCACTTCTTCCAGGGTGCGTTCGGCGGGTCGTTCCTCAACCACCAGTGGCTGATCACCCCGAACACGCCGACCTGGCCCGGGGCGGTGCGCGACGGGGGTGCCGACGACCTGCACTCGATCGTGGGCCCGGACGGCTTCCCGGCGAGCACCCCGCTGCACCCCGCGACCCCCGGCACGGCCGATCGGGCGTTGACCCAGGCCGCGGCCGCCGACGGCAGCTGTGCCGTGCCCGCGACCGTGGGCGCGCCGCCGCCCGGGACGGTGTGCGGCGACTACGCGGTCAACACCGTCCAGCCGCCGTACCAGCCCTACCAGCCGGGGACCCCGGTGTCCCGGCGGCTGCCGCCGCAGACCACCCCGACCATCGGCGACCGCTTGTCGGCCGCGCAGGTGGACTGGGCCTGGTACTCCGGTGGCTGGGACAACGCCAACGGCAACGTCGGCGGCCCGGGCTGGACCAACGGCACCACGCCGGGCACCTGCACCAGCCCGCGCACCGCGACCGGCGCCGTCTACCCGAACTGCCCCGACGCCACCTTCCAGTACCACCACCAGCCGTTCAACTACTACGCCGACTTGGCACCCGGCACGCCGGCCCGCGCCGCCCACCTGCGTGATGAGACCGAGTTCATCAGCGCCGCCAAGTCGGGGCACCTCAAGCCGGTGAGTTTCGTCAAGCCGGTCGGTGAGGAGAACGAGCACCCGGGCTACGCCAGCGAGGACGCCGGCAGCCGCCACCTCGTCGACCTGCTCCAGGCCGTCGAGAACGGCCCGGACGCCGAGCACACGCTGGTCGTGGTCACCTACGACGAGTTCGGCGGCCAGTGGGACCACGTGGCACCGCCGGCCGGACGGCACGCCGTCGCGGACCGGTGGGGGCCGGGTACCCGGATCCCCGCGCTGCTGATCTCGCCGCAACTGCGCCGTCCGTTCAGCGTGGACCACACCTCCCACGACACGACCTCGATCATGGCCACCATCGAGCACCGCTTCCACCTCGCGCCCCTCGGCACCCGCGACGCCCGCGTGGCAGACCTGCTCGTCTCCTGCGGATGAGCGGTAGCCGGGCGCCGGCGTAACCGCACCGGTGTTAACCGAGGCCGGCGAAAATTTGTCGCGCGGTGCCGGCCTGGTAACACCTCGATGTTCCGGATGAAACCGTCCGGAAATGGTTCGCCGGTGCACTGATCGGCATGAACTTCCAGCTCGACGGCCTGCATCGGCCGGTGATCGTGGTCGGCGGCGGCCAGGCGGGACTGTCGATGTCCCACTGCCTGACCACGGCCGGGGTCGGGCACCTGGTGCTCGAACGCGAGCGCGCGGGGCACGAATGGCGGACCCGCCGCTGGGACAGTTTCTGCCTGGTCACGCCGAACTGGCAATGCCGGCTGCCCGGTTTCCCCTACGCGGGCGAGGATCCGGACGGGTTCATGGTCCGGGACGAGATCGTCGCCTACCTCGAGGCGTACGTGAAGGCCTCCGACGTCCCGCTGTGCGAGGGCGTCGAAGCAACGCGGCTGCGGCAGCTGCCCGGCGGTGGGTTCCGGCTCACGACGTCGGCCGGTGAGCTGACCGCCGATCACGTCGTGCTGGCCACCGGCCCGTACCAGGTGCCGCTCAAGCCGCGGCTGGCCGAACGCCTGCCCGAGCACGTCGTCCAGCTGCACTCGGCCGAGTACCGCAACCCGGCGCAGCTGCCGGACGGCGAGGTCCTGGTCGTCGGCACCGGGCAGTCCGGCTGCCAGATCGCCGAGGACCTGCACCTGGCCGGGCGGCGGGTGCACCTGGCCGTCGGGTCGGCGCCGCGGGTCGCCCGGCGCTACCGCGGCCGCGACGTCGTCGCCTGGCTCGACGAGATGGGCCACTACGGCCGGGGGATCGACGAGTTCGCCGACGCGGACGCCGTGCGATTCCGGGCCAACCACTACGTCACCGGCCGTGACGGCGGCCACGACATCGACCTGCGCGCGTTTGCCACCGAAGGCATGCAGCTCTACGGACGGCTGACCACTGTCCGAAATGGACAATTGAACTTCGCCGGTGACCTGCGTCGCAACCTCGACGCGGCGGACGCGGTGTCCGAAGGAATCAAGGATTCGATTGACGGGTTCATCGCCCGGCGCAGGATCGCGGCGCCACGCGAGGAGCGCTACAAGCCGGTCTGGCAACCGCCGGACGGCGCGCGCACCCTCGACGTGGAAGCGCTTTCCGCGGTCGTGTGGAGCACCGGGTTCGGCCGCGACCACCGGTGGATCGACGTCCCGGTGTTCGACGGCAAGGGCTACCCGACCCACCACCGCGGCGTCACCAGCTGCCCCGGCCTGTACTTCCTCGGCCTGCCCTGGCAGCACACCTGGGGTTCCGGGCGGTTCTGCGGCGTCGCCGCCGACGCGGAGTACCTGGCCCGGCGGATCACCGACGTCGGCCGTGGTGGCGACGTCCGGTGGCTCTCCGGTACGCCGGTGAGCACCTACCCGGCCGACGACGACTGGGTCGCGCCGCGGACGGTGGCCTGATGCGGTGGACGAACGACGCCCACCGGCACCTGGGCGTGCTGCCCGCGTACCCCTTCTACGGCGGCCCGCCGGTCGCGCCCGCGATCGGCAGCCGCGCGACGATCGGCGAGCTGCTGTCCGATTTGGACCGTGAAGGCACCGAACGCGCGCTGGTGATCCCCAACTACGGCGTCCCGGACCCGGCCATCGCGTTCTCCTTCAACGAACTCTGCGTCGAGGCGGCGGCCGGGGACGACCGGATCAGCGCCGCGCTCTGGGTGTCACCGAGGGCCGAAGACGCCGGCCGCACCGAAGAAGCGCTGAAGCTGGCGGGTGAAGAAGGCGTGCGAGCGCTGAAGCTCAGCTTCCTGCTCGGCGGCCGGGCGTCCGACCCGGCGTGCAAGCCGCAGCTGGACCGGATCTTCGCCGGCGCCCGGGAGCACGACCTCGTCGTGCACGTGCACACCTCACCCGGTGCGGCCTCGGACATCGACGAGGTCGGCAAGCTCGTCGACACCTATGCCGACGACGTCAAGCTGCACCTCGTCCACTTCGGCGGCGGGATGAGCGGGCACATCAAGCTCGTCGGCGGCCGCTTCTTCGACTGGATCGCCGCCGGCAAGCAGGTTTACACCGACCTGTCCTGGGCGATCGGCTTCACCCCGCGCTGGCTCGTCGAGGAGATCTCACGCCGGGGCCTCGGCCACGACCGCGTGCTGTTCGCCTCCGACGAGCCGTGGGGCGATCACGAGGGCGAACTCGCCAAGCTGGCCGCCGCGGCCGGCGACGGCGAGCTCGCCGACCTGGTTTTCCGCGGCACGTTCGACGTGCTGTACGGACCGAAGAAAGGGAACTGACCCCATGGCAGAGCTGACCGACACCGAGAAGACCAGCCTTGACGAGATCCCGCACCCGTCGCTGCCGCAGGGCTCCAACCTGTACGGCGGGACCAAGGTCTTCCCGGACTACCAGGCCGAACCCGGCCAGAGCTACTTCACCCTGGTGCACGGCATCGCGCACGAATCGTCGGTGAGTTTCGTCGCGATCCTGCAGGCCACCCGCGCGCTGCGGAAGGGTTTCGAAGCCGCGATCTACTTCTACGGGCCGGGCTCGCTGAACTGCCTGGCCACCCGCGGCTTCCCGACCACCGGCAACGCCGCGTTCCCGGGTGAGCTGAACATCAACGACCAGCTCAAGACGTTCATCGGCGAAGGCGGCAAGGTCTACTGCTGCCGCTTCGGCCTGTCGCTGCACGGCGCCCGCGAGGAGGACCTCATCGAAGGCGTCATCCCGACGCACCCCCTGGACGTGCAGGACGCCCTGATCCACTACGCGCGCAAGGGCGCGATCATCAACTCCACCTACATGTTCTAGGGAGCGGTCCGTGCGCGTTGGCATCGAAGAAGATCTGGAGACCCGCGCCGACATCGCCGTCCGCGGGGTGCGCGTGGACGCACCCGTCCAGCGAAGCAAGGGCGCCGGGCCGAGCGACGACGGCCACCTCGTGGTCGACGGTGTCAACGCCACGCTGCCGCTGAACCCCGAAAGCCCGTACGATGTCCGGGACGGGCGCATCTTTCGCGAAACGATCGACCTTGGCCTGAGCGTCGAACCGGTGCTCCGGCCGCGGTTCTACGATCTGTCCACTTCAGACGGTGTACCGTACCGGAAGATCGCGCTGCTGCACGGAAAGGACGTGCTCGCGACGACCGTCGTCCAGACGTGCGTCCGGTACGCCGAGGACCAGCGCTGCCGGTTCTGCACCATCGAGGAGTCGCTGCGGTCGGGGTCCACAGTGGCCGCGAAGACGCCGCAGCAGCTCGCGGAGGTCGCCGAGGCGGCCGTCCGGCTCGACGGCGTCCGGCAGATGGTCATGACGACGGGCACGACGTCCGGGCCCGACCGGGGTGCCCGGCACCTGGTCCGGTGCGTCCGGGCGGTGCTCGACGCCGTCCCCGGCCTGCCGATCCAGGTGCAGATCGAGCCGCCGGGCGACCTCGGCGTGCTCACCGACCTGCGTGCGGCCGGGGCGACGTCGATCGGCATCCACGTCGAGTCACTCGACGACGACGTCCGGCGGCGCTGGATGCCGGGGAAGTCGGCCGTGCCGCTGGCGGAGTACGAGGCGGCGTGGGCCGAGGCGGTCCGGGTGTTCGGCCGCAACCGCGTCTCGACGTACCTGCTGATCGGCCTGGGCGAGGACCCGGACTCCCTTGTGGAGGGTGCCGGCCGGCTCATCGAAATGGGTGTGTACCCGTTCGCCGTGCCGCTGCGGCCGATGCTCGGCACGCTCGCCCGGCGGGACGGCGCGGTCGCCCCGGCACCGGCGCTGGTCGCCGGCGTCACCGCCCGGATCGCCGCGTTGCTGCGTGCGGCCGGGATGACCGGGGCCGAGCAGGGGGCGGGCTGTGCGGCCTGCGGTGCCTGCGGCCTGCTCAGCGCGGCGGGAGGCTGACGTGGACGACGACATCCTGGCGCTGCTCGGCGACGTCCGCAGCGTCGCGGCGCGCCCGGCGTTTTCCATCGCCGAAGCCGACCAAAACGGACTGACGGCGTACCGCGCGTTGCGCCACGAGGCGTTCGTGGCGCGGCAGGGGCTCTTCGCCCGGCACGACCTCGACGACCACGACACCGACCCCCGGACCGTCGTGCTGGTCGCCAGGGACACCGCGGGCACCGTGCTCGGCGGCGTCCGGCTCGGCCCGGTCACCGACGGCCCCGACCTCGGCTGGTGGCGGGGCGGCCGCCTGGTCGTCGCCCTCGGATCGCCACCGGGTACCGGCTCCGCGCTCGTCCACGCCGCCTGCGCCCGGGCCGAGACCGAGGGCGCGCTGCGGTTCGAGGCGACCGTGCAGACCCGCACCGAGCGCCTGTTCACCCGGCTCGGCTGGCAGCGGGTGCGCCCGGTGCCCGTCGCCGGCCGCGAGCACGTGCTGATGCGGTGGCCGATCGGCCGGATCGCCGCGCTGGCCCGCTCGACGAAGGCCGCGCTCGGCCCGCTGCTGCGCGGGCTGACCGGGGTGCCCGGCTTCGTCGGCGACGACGGCGTCCCGCTGCCCGGCACCGACGTCGTGGCGGCGTGCGACGCGATCATCCCGTCGATGGTCGAGCGCGACCCGGAATGGGCGGGCTGGTGCTCGGTGCTGGTCAACCTCAACGACCTGGCCGCGATGGGCGCCACCCCGATCGGGTTGCTCGACGCACTCGGCGCCCGCGACGCGTCCTTCGCCGCCCGCGTCCTCAATGGACTGCGCAAGGCGAGCGAGGCGTACGGCGTGCCGGTGCTCGGCGGGCACACCCAGTTCGGCGTCCCGGCTTCGCTGTCGGTCACGGCGCTGGGCCGGACCACCGACCCGGTGCCCGGCGGCGGCGGGCGTCCCGGGCAGCGCGTCTGGCTCACCGCCGACCTCGGCGGCGGCTGGCGGCCCGGCTACACCGGACGCCAGTGGGACTCGACGAGCTTCCGCCGCACGCCGGAACTGCGCGAGCTGCTCGGCTCGGTCGCCAAGACGAGACCGGCCGCGGCCAAGGACGTCTCGATGGCCGGGATCGCGGGCACCCTCGGCATGCTCGCCGAGGCCTCCGGCTGCGGCGCGGTGCTGGACGTCGAGAAGGTGCCAAGGCCGCAGGGAGCGTCCACAGGGGACTGGCTGACCTGCTTCCCCGGCTTCGCGATGCTCACCACCGGCACGTCCGCGCCCGCGGGCCCGGCGGTCACCGCGGACTGCGGCGAACTGGTCGAGGGCACCGGCGTCACGCTGCGCTGGCCCGACGGCGAACGGACGCCCGCCATCGACGGCGGCGTCACCGGATTGGGGAACTCATGACGACAATCAGGATGGCCGCGGTCGCCGCGCCGTTCGACCGCGACCTCGACGGCGACTTCGCCCGCATCGAGAAGCTGATCGGCGAGGCGAAGGCCGAGGGCGTGAGGCTGCTCGCCCTGCCCGAGGCGGCGCTCGGTGGCTACCTCGCCAACCTCGACGGCGGCGCCGAAGGACCCCCGGCGCTGGCCGCCGACGGACCCGAGCTGAAACGGCTGGCCGCACTGGCGGGGGAGCTCGTGGTCACCGCGGGGTACTGCGAGCTGAGCGGCGGCCGTCGCTACAACTCCGCGGTGTGCGTCACCGGCGACGGCGTCCTCGGCCACCACCGCAAGGTCCACCAGCCGCTGGCCGAGAACGCCAGCTACGGCGCCGGCCGCGGGTTCGCCGCCTTCGACACGCCGGTCGGGCGCCTCGGCATGATGATCTGCTACGACAAGGCGTTCCCCGAGTCGGCGCGGGCGCTCGCGCTCGACGGCGCCGAGATCGTCGTCTGCATGAGCGCCTGGCCGGGCAGCCGGACCAACCCGGCCGCCGACCTCGCCGACGACCGCTGGAAGCGCCGGTTCGACCTGTTCGACCGGGCCCGCGCGCTGGAGAACCAGGTCGTCTGGCTCTCGGCGAACCAGTCCGGCACCTTCGGCGACCTCCGGTTCGTCGCCGGCGCGAAGATCGTCGACCCCGGCGGCGAAATCGTCGCCGACACCGGCGTCGCCGAGGGCATGGCGATCGCCGAGTTCGACGTCCCGGCGGCGCTGGCCACGGCCCGGCGGTCGATGGGGCACCTGGCGGACCGACGGCCCGACGCCTACCCGGTTAGTGTCCCGTGAATGGGGCAGATCCGGATCGCCGCCGTCGCCGCGCACTTCGGCCGCGACCTCGACTTCGACCTGCAGCGCATCGCGACGCTGATCGACCACGCGCGCTCGTCCGGGGTGAACCTGCTGGTGCTGCCGGACGCCGCGCTCGGCGGCTACCTCGCCGACCTGCGCCATCCGGACCCGGACGCGCTGCCGCCGGCGCTCGACCCGGACTGCGCGGAGCTGAAGGCCATCCGGTCGCTGGCCGCGGAGATGGTCGTCTGCGTAGGCTACTGCGAGGCCGACGGGCCGCGCCGCTACAACTCCGCGATGTGCGTGACCGGCGACGGCGTCCTCGGGCGGCATCGCAAGGTCCACCAGCCGCCGGGGGAGAGCGTCGCCTACGAGGCGGGTGACGAGTTCGCCGCGTTCGACACGCCGGTCGGGCGGCTGGGCATGCTGATCGACTACGACAAGACGTTCCCGGAATCGGCCCGGTCCCTGGCCGTCGACGGCGCGGACATCGTCGCCTGCCTGAGCGCGTGGCCGACGAGCATCACCAATCGCGCGCCGCGGATGGCGCAGGACCGGCAGTCCCGGCTGTTCGACCTCTACGACCAGGCCCGGGCCGCGGAGAACCAGGTCGTGCTCGTGTCGTCCAACCAGACCGGCGCGATGGGCGGGATGCGGTTCCTCGGCCAGGCGAAGGTCGTCGGGCCCGGCGGCGAGATCCTCGCCCGGACGTGGTCGAAGGCGGGCATCGCGGTGGCCGCGCTGGACGTCGGGCAGGAGCTCGCCAACGCCCGCCGCGTGCTGCACCACCTCGGGGAACGAAAACCGTCGGTGTACCGGGAGGCTTGATGCGCATCGCCCTGCTGAGCTACTCGACGAAACCCCGCGGCGGGGTCGTGCACACCCTCGCGCTGGCCGAGGCGCTGGCGGAACTCGGCGAGGACGTCACCGTGTGGACGCTGGGGCGCGGTGGCGACGCGGGGTTCTTCCGGCCGGTCGACCCGCGGGTGCGGCTGGCGATCGTCCCGTTCCCCGACGTCGCGGACGAGTCCGTCGGCGACCGGATCCTGCGGTCGATCGCCGTGCTGCGCGCCGCCTTCACCCCGGACGCCTACGACGTCGTGCACGCGCAGGACTGCATCAGCGCGAACGCCGCCGGCCGGTGCGTCCGCACGATCCACCACCTCGACACGTTCACCACGCCCGAGCTGGCCGCGTGCCACGAGCGCGCGATCGTCCGGCCGTACGCGCACGTCTGCGTGTCCGCGTCCGTCGCCACCGAAGTACGGGACGGCTGGGGCATCGAGGCGGCCGTGATCCCCAACGGCGTCGACTACGCCCGGTTCGCGACCGCGCCGCGCACCGCGGAGCGCGGCCGGTACGTGCTGGCGGTGGGCGGGATCGAGCCGCGCAAGGGCTCGCTCGACCTCCTGGAGGCCTACGCGCTGCTGGCCGAGCCGGACGTCCGCCTGCTGATCGCCGGCGGCGAGACGCTCTTCGACTACCGCGGCTACCGGACGCGCTGGGAAGAGCGCGCCGCCGAGCTGGGCGTCTCCCCGGTGGTGCTCGGCCCGGTTGCGCACGACGAGCTGCCCTCGCTGGTGGCTTCGGCGGCGGTGTTCGCCTTCCCGTCCACGAAGGAGGGTTTCGGGCTGGCCGCGATGGAGGCCCTCGCCGCCGGGGTGCCGGTGGTGACCCGCGACCTGCCCGTGCTGCGCGAGGTCTTCGGCGGCGCCGCACGGTTCGCCGCCGGCCCACCCGGCTTCGCCCGGGAACTGCGGGCCGCGCTCGACGACGCCGACCCGGCGCCCGGCCGGGCCTTGGCCCGGCGCTACACCTGGGCCGCGGCCGCCGATCGGCACCGCGCGTTCTACCAGAGCCTGGCGCCGCGTCGCGAGTCAGGAACCGGACAGGTCCGCGGCAGAGCGTCGCGCTGAGCACGGCAAGGACGTTACGGTGAGCGCACCACGGTCTTGAAACGTTTCATGTTCGGCAAGGAGGCCGACAGCATGAGAATTTGGCGCCTGGTTCACGCGATCATCCTCGTCTTGGCCGTCGCCCTCGCGGCGACGCAGCCCGCCGCGGCGGCGCACCCGCACCCGTACACCACGACGGTCACCACCTTCGACGCGCAGGGCAACCAGGTCGTCCGGTTCGACACCGAAGGCAACGCCGTCGACGCGCACGACGGCGAAATCGCCCTCTTCGGAGGGACGTACTACCTGTACGGCACCAGTTACGACTGCGGTTTCGCCTGGCAGGCGACGACTTCGCCGTTCTGCGGGTTCAAGGTGTACACCTCGCCGGACCTCGTGCACTGGACCGACCGGGGCCGGCTCTTCGACGCCACCGGCGTGTGGCAGAAGCGGTGCAACGGCGCCACCTACGGATGTTTCCGGCCGCACGTCGGCTACGACGCGCACAGCAGGAAGTACGTGCTCTGGGTCAACGTCTACGACAACAGCGTCGGGTTCCGGGTGCTCACCAGCCCGAACCCGGCCGGGCCGTTCACCGAGGCGCCGGTGCCGGCGCTCGCGGTGAACAACGACGCCCCGGCAGGCGGGGTCAACAACGGCGACCACGACCTCTTCGTCGACTCCGACGGCACCGGCTACCTCGCCTACACGGACTGGCGCAGCAACGGGGACATCGTCGTGGAGCGCCTTTCCGCGACCTACCTCACCGGCACCGGCCAGTACACCCGGCTCGGGCAGATCCGGACCGAGGCGCCGGCGCTGTTCGAACGGGGCGGCGTCTACTACCTGACCTACTCCGATCCGAACTGCGGCTACTGCCCGGGGACCGGCACCTCCTACCGGACGGCCCCGAGCCCGCTGGGGCCGTGGTCGGCGCCGGTGAAGATCAGCGAGAACTCGTGCGGCGGCCAGCCCGCGTTCGTCTCGACGATCCCGACGACCTCGGGCACCACCTACCTCTACGCCGGCGACCTCTGGAACAACGCACAGCGCAACGAAGCCCTCGCGAACTACTACTGGGCCCCGCTGGAGTTCACCGCCGCGGGGGCGATCGCCCCGTTGACGTGCCGGAACTCCTTCTCCCTGAACCTGGCCACCGGGGCGGCGGGGCACCAGACCCCACCGCCGGACACCGACCAGGCCGACGGGGTGTCCGGCTTCCGCACCTACTGCGACGTCGGCTCGGGCGTCGCCCGGTTCCAGACGTTCGTACCCAGCCGCACCGGAACGCTGTCCCGCGTGTCGTACACGAGTTTCCAGGCCGGCAACCCGAACGCCGGCCTGGAAGTCGGTGTCTACCGGGCGAACGACGCGTTCCAGCCGACCGGCGCCGCCCTCAGTTCGACCGTGGTGCCCGCATCGGCGATCGGGTGGTCGCCCCGCGACGTCTCGGTGGCTCCGGGCGTCACCGTCACGGCCGGACAGCGCTACGGGCTGATGGTCCGCTCGGCGACCACCACCGGGTGCTACGGCCTGGCGTACAACGACTCCGCGCCCTACCCGGGTGGCGGCGAGGCGTACAGCCACGACAACGGCTCGACATTCCGCGCCGAAGCCGGCCGTTCGCTGAAGTTCTCGACGGGGGTCGGCAGGCCCGTCTGCGGGCCGCAAAGGTGACCGAGCAGCCGGTCCAGCCCCACCCGAGCACATGCTCGTACCGTCGATCACGAGCAGGCACCGGGCGGTGCAGCACTGTGCGCGGAAGGGGCGGCGTAGATGCTCGTGCGGGTGCAACCGGGCACCGGGACCGCCGCGCACGGTCTCTCCGGCGCCGAGGCGAAGGTGCACGACCTGCTGGCCGGCTGGGCCCACGGCGCCCCGCACGCGATCGGCGGGCTGGCGGTCCCGCCGAACGGCCCGTGGCTGGTCGAGGGCGATCCCGCGGCGATCCACGCGCTCGCCGGGCTCCCCAATCCCGGCGAGCAGGTCAAGGCCGGGGTCTACGCGGTCAAGAAGGCCTTCGCCGGCCTCCCCGGCGGCGGGGACAGCTTCATCCGGGCCTCGTCGTGCTCGCCGCGACCGGGGCGATCGAGCTGCCGCCGGGCAAGGACCTGGCGGGCAACGGCATCGACGTCGCCCTGGCCCAGCCCCCAGCCTGCGCAAGGTCCTGCACCGCTACCGCGCCCAAGCCCCGGCGTGGACCGTCGACGGCGTCCTGTCCGCCTGCTGGGCCCGAGCCCTGAACGCACTCGCGCCGAGCCCCAGCCCGCCGCCGGGCCCGGTGGCGCAGCGGCGGCCGTCGGGCGCGCACAGCGGGCCACGTCCCCGCTGGTCGGTCCCGGCCACTCCGGCGTCCACGGCGGCGGTCCCACGGCAGCAGGCGCGTCAAGTGCCGGGCAGTCACAGCCTGCCGCCGCCGAAAGCACCGCCACCGCCACCACCGCGCCCGCCGGCGGACCCCGAACCGCACGCGAGTGTGCGGTCGCGGCGCCGGTTCCGTGGGGGCTGATCGTGGTGCTGGTCCTGATCAGCGCGGTGGGATCACCGTCGCGATCATCGTCGGGCAGGTCTTCCACGGCAGCTGACCCGTGGCACCGGGCGCAACGTCCAGCGCCGTTGCGGCGAACCGGTGATGTGCGGGAACGGGACGAAGATCCACGGTGTGCCGCTGGTGCGCTACGTTGCCGCTGCGCTACTTTCCGGAGTCGTCGGCCGGGGCTTGTTCGGGCGCCCGGGCCGGCTCGATCCCGGAGGTGACGCGGTTTGACCAGGACCATTGGTCTGTACCATTACTCGAGAAGGCGCCGGCGAGGCGGGGGAAGCGGGTCGCCGCGATCGTGATCCGCGTCCTGCTGATCCTGTCCTGCGCCCGTCGTTCCCGCCGGATCCGGCGGCAGCTCGCCGAGGAGGGGGACATCGAGGCCCGTTGCCAGGCTCCGGAAACCTGGAGTGACATCGTGACCGCGCTGGAGGACTTCGCGCCGTCGGTGGTCGTGCTCGACCGGGGTGTGCTGAACGCCGAAGGCGTCAGTGTCGCCGGGGACATCGCGCGCGGCGAGCGGCCACCCGCTGTCGTGCTCCTGGCCGACGCGTACGACCCGGAAGACGTGCTACCGGCCGCGAAGGCCGGCGTCCGGGGCTATGTCGTCGATGCCGCCGGCGGCGTCTCGTGGGCCGCGGTCGTCCGGGCCGTCGCGGCCGGCGGGGGCTGGCTGGCCCCGGCCGCGGCCGGGAAGCTGCTCGGCGAATTCCGCGCCCGTGCATGGCATCGGCTGCCGGAACGCACGCGGATTCCCCTGACCGAACGGGAACTGAGCGTGCTGCGGCTCGTCGCCCAAGGTTGCTCGAACCTGGAGGTGGCGGCGGAACTGGGGCTGAGCCAGTCGACGATCAAGACCCACGTGTCCCGGATGCTGGCCCGGCTCGACCTGCGCAGCCGGACCCAGCTCGCCGCCCTCGCCCGCGATCTCGGCCTCGTGTGAACGGGGCGGATATTCGTTCTTTCGACCGATGTGGCCGCGACGGCGGTCCTCATACCATGATTCCCGGCCGGCGCGGTCCCGCATCCCGGGCCCCGGCCGTCGTTTCGTGAGCCCAGCGTGAACGGTGAATCAGCGGTTCACCCTTCCGGCGGAGTCCGCCGGTCACGTGGGTGCCCAGAATGCATGAGGAAGGCGCACCGGCGCGGCTTCCGGCCCGGAAAATCATTGAAGAATGGACGGAGGTCCGTGTTGTCCTGGGAAGACGGCTCCGCGTCGGGATTGCCGCTCACGCGTTACGAGCTCTTCCGTTCTTGTGACCCGAATCATGTGCGCGACGAGGTGAGCCGGGTTTTGGCGCCGCACACCCTGCGGGTGCTCGGTGGTGATACCCGGCTCGACGCGCGAATGCATTACGTGCGGTTGCGCGACCTGTCGATGAGCGTCATCCGCTACGGCGGACCAGTGCGTTTCGAAGCCGGGCCCGCCGAAACGTTCTTCACGGTGTTCGTCCCGCTCGCCGGCGAGGCCGAGGCCCGGTTCGGGAGCGACCGGGTGCAGCTGACCACCACGACCGCCGCGGTGCTCTCGCCGGCGGATCCGGTGGTCCTGCGCTGGCCGGGTGACTGCGCCCAGCTGGTGGTGCGGCTGGAGCGGGCCGGCATGGAGGCCAGGCTGAGCGAACTGCTCGGCGCGCCGCTGCGCCGTCCGCTGCGGTTCGCCCCCGTGCTGGCCGTGGACTCGGGCAACGGCCGGAGCTGGTGGCGGGGCCTGCGCATGCTCCTGACCGAGCTCGATCGTCCGGGATCCCTGATCGAGCGGTACGCGGTCGCGGACATGTTCGAGCGCACCCTGGCCACCGCGCTGCTGATGGGACAGCCCAGCAATTACACCCGGATGCTCGACGGCGAGGTCCCGGCCGCACCGACCCGCGCGGTCAGCATCGCGCTGGAGTGGATCGACAACCACCCGAGGTCGCGCCACACGACGGCGAGCCTGGCCCGGGAGGCGGACGTCACCGAGCGGTCGCTGCAGCTGGGGTTCCGCAAGCACCTCAAGATGGGCCCGATGGAGTACCTGCGCGAGATCCGGCTGCGCGGGGTGCGCGACCAGCTGCGGGCGGCGCAGTCCGACGCCGTCACGGTGACCGAGGTGGCCGCGGAATGGGGCTTCCTGCACGCGGGCCATTTCGCCGCCCGGTACCAGCAGCGGTTCGGCGAACGCCCGTCGGAAACGCTCCGGCGGTGACGTCCACCCGTAATCCGGGCGCCTGATCGATCGGGTGCCGGCCGTTCGGGGCCGGCACCCGATTTTGTTTCCCCTGCCGGGCCGGCGCGGTTCGGGGCAACTTCTTCGGTTTTCGGATGTCCCGATCCGCGCCACCCGGGAATCATGGACATCGGGCCGGACGGGCGGGTTACGGGAGTCTGTTTCCACCGTCGTTCGCGTCCCGGCCGGAAACGAGCACGCACAAGGGAGGAAAAGTGCCACCGATGATCCGGGTCGAGAATCTGGTCAAGCGGTTCGGGCGGGCCACCGCGCTCGACGGGGTCAGTTTCGCCGTCCCGGCGGGCACGGTGGTCGGCGTGCTCGGGCCGAACGGCGCCGGGAAGACGACCATGGTCCGGGTACTGGCCACGCTCCTGCGGCCCGACCGCGGCCTGGTCCGGGTCGGCGGCCTCGACGTGGAGCGGGAACCGGCGCGGGTTCGCGCTCTGCTCGGGCTCACCGGCCAGTACGCGTCGGTCGACGGGGACCTGACGGGCACGGAGAACCTGGTGCTGCTCGGCCGCCTGCTGGGACTGTCCCGCCCCGCGGCGCGGGACCGGGCGGCGGACCTGCTCGAGCGCTTCGAGCTCGGGGAGGCCGCCGCCCGGCCCGCGGCGACGTACTCCGGTGGCATGCGCCGCCGCCTGGACCTCGCGGCCAGCCTGATCGGCCGGCCGCGGGTGCTCTGCCTCGACGAGCCGACCACCGGGCTCGACCCGTACGTCCGGCGGGAGCTCTGGCAGGTCGTGCGGGAACTGGTGGCCGACGGCGTCACCGTCCTGCTCACCACCCAGTACCTGGAGGAGGCCGACCGGCTCGCGAACCGCATCACGGTGTTCGACGCCGGCCGCGTCGTCGCCGACGGCACCCCGGACGAGCTCAAGCGCCGGGCCGGCGGCCACACCGTGCACGTGCGGCCCGCGCTCGCCCACGACATGGACGCCACCGCGCGCATCCTGGGCAAGCTGACCGGCACCACCCCCGCCCGGGACTTCGGCACCGGGCTGCTCACCGCACCGGCCGCCGACCCGATGGTGCTGTCCACCCTGGTCCGCAAGCTCGACCAGGCGGGCCTGGCCGTGGCGGAACTGGCCCTGCGGCTGCCCAGCCTGGACGAGGTCTTCCTCGCACTGACGGGGAAACCGGCCGAGCGGCCACCGGACGACGTGCCGGCCCCAGCGGCGCGGGAAGGGAGCGCCGGATGAGCGGCCGGGTCGGTCCCGCGGACGCCGTGCGGCACGGGCTGATCCTGGCCGGGCGCGGCGTGCTCAAGATCCGCCGCAACCCGGAGCACCTGGTCGACGTGACCGTGCAGCCCCTGCTGTTCCTGGTCATGTTCGGGTACCTGTTCGGCGGCGCCGTCGCCGGCAGCCCGGGTGCCTACCTGCAGGACCTGGTGCCGGGACTGATGGTGCCGAGTGTGCTGATGGCCACCCTCTCGGCCGGGGTCGGTCTCAACAGCGATGCGGGCAGCGGCGTGTTCGACCGGTTCCGGAGCATGCCGATCGCCCGGTCGGCGCCGCTGACCGGGGTGGTGCTCGCCGGCGCGGTCCGCTACCTGGTCGCGATCGCGGTGCTGCTGGCCGCGGGCGCGGTCCTGGGCTACCGCGTGCGGACCGGCGCGCCGGAAGTGCTGGCCGCGACGGCGGTCCTGGTGACCGCCGGGCTGTGCTTCTGCTGGGTCACCGTGTTCCTCGGCATGGTGCTGCGGGACCGCGACGCGGTGCAGGGCAGCGCCGTCGCGCTGTTCATGCCGCTGGTGTTCGCGAGCAACGTCTTCGTGCCGGCGGGGACCATGCCCGGCTGGCTGCGCGCCTGGTCCGCCGTCAACCCGGTCAGCCTGCTCGTGGACGTCGTGCGGGGCCTGCTCAACGGCGGCCCGGTCACGGGCGCGCTCACCGGGGCGCTGGCCTGGTCGGCCGGCGTGCTGCTCGTGTTCTTCCCCCTGGCGATCCGCGCCTACCACCGGCGCGTCGGATGACGGAGAGGTGAAACCGGCCATGGGCTCAGCCGAGCCGACCGTGAAAGTGACCTTGAAGGGAGCACCCGACGGAATGCCCGAGACCGTGCTCGTCCGCTTCACCGACCTCTCGGACACCCGGTTGAAGATCCCGTACCGGGCGGGCTACGAGCACTTCGTCCCCGAAACCGCCAGCCACGGAGTACCGGAAGACGGCGCCGTCTTCGTCTGGTGCGACCGGACGAAGTTCGCGGAATAGAAAGGCGTCACCCCATGAACACCGCCATTCTCGGTACCGGCTCGTACCTGCCGGAGACCGTCCTCACCAGTGCCGAACTCGGCCGCCGCCTCGGCCTCGGCGAGCAGTGGATCCACGACAAGACGGGCATCGCCGAACGCCGTGTCGCCGCGCCGGAAGAAGCGACGTCCGACCTGGCGACGCGGGCCGCGGAACACGCCCTGCGCGCGGCGAACCTGGTCGCGACCGACATCGACCTGCTGATCGTCGCGACCTCGACACCGGACCAGCCGATCCCGGCCACGGCCTGCGCCGTGCAGGCCAACCTCGGTGCGATGCGCGCCGCAGCCTTCGACGTCGATTCCGTGTGCAGCGGCTTCGTCTACGCGCTGGTCACGGCGCACGCGTTGCTCGAAGCGGATCCGTTGCCGCGCAACGCCCTCGTCATCGGCGCGGACACGTACTCGCGCATCCTGGACTACGAGGACCGGCGCACCTGCGTGCTCTTCGGCGACGGCGCCGGTGCCGTCGTGCTCGGCAAGCGCGGCAACGGCCGCGGCCTGCTCTCGAGCGCGCTGGGGTCCGACGGCACGACCGCCGACTTCGTCACCGTGCCTGGCGGCGGGAGCCGTCGGCCGGCGAGCGCGGAAACCGTCGCCGCGGGCGAGCACTACTTCGCCATGCGCGGCAGGCAGGTCCGGGACCTCGCCTCGCGGGTGCTGCCCGACCTCGTCGTCGACGTCGCGAAGGCGGCGGAACTCGAGGTGTCGGAGATCGACCTCATCGTGCCGCACCAGGCGAACGGCCGGATGCTGCAGGACCTGGCGAAGACGCTGGACCTGCGGCCGGAGCAGATGCACCTGACCGTCGAGCGGTACGGCAACACCGGCGCGGCCTCGGTCCCGATCACCCTCGACGACGCCGTCCGCGCCGGACGGCTGTTCGACGACGACATCGTCCTGCTCGTCGCCTTCGGCGGCGGCATGAGCTGGGGCGGGGCCACGCTGCGCTGGACCCGCCCGCGCCAGCCCGGGGAGCTGCGGTGATGCGGCCACCGGTGCGGTTGCCGGGCTCCCGCCCACCCCGCCACGACGTGGAGTTCCTCGGCGACGTGCGCATCCCGTCGAGCGAACCGGGGCTGGCCCTCGGCGCCGACCTCTACCTGCCGAAGACGGCGAACCGGGTGCCGGCGCTGGTGACCCTCCACACCGGACGCAAGGACGGCCTCGGCGGTATCGCGGCGAGCCGGTACCTGCGCTACTTCGCCGAACGCGGCTACGCGGTCCTGTACGTGGACAGCTTCGGCATCGGGACGTCCGAGGGCACGCCCCGGCCGCTGCTCAGCCCGGGCGAGGTCGCCGACGGCGTGTCGGTGGTGGAATGGGCGGCCGCGCAGCCGTGGTGCACCGGCCGGGTCGGCATGTGGGGCCTGTCGCACGGCGGGCTGATGACGCTGGCGGTCGCGGCCGAGCGCCCGCCAGCGCTCAAGGCGATCTTCCCGGTGATGGGCTGGACCGACGTCGAACGCGACCTCGTGCACCCGGCGGGCCAGCGCGGCGGGATCGGGATGTTCGGGCACCTGAGCCTGTACAACATCTTCTGCGCCCTGCTGCCCCCGCTGCGCGAGGCCGACCGGGAGAACTACGAAAGCCTCTGGAAGGAACGGCTGGAGAAGTTCGAGCCGTGGTTCGCCGACGCCTGGGAACACCCACCGGGCCACCCGGTGTGGGCGGAACGCCGGATCGACGCGCGGCGGATCACCGTGCCGTCGCTGTGCGTCGCGGGGTGGCGGGACCTGTTCTGCGACGCGATGATCGCCGCCTACCAGCAGATCCGGGCCCCCAAGCAGCTGATCGCCGGGCCGTGGCTGCACACGTTCCCGGACGTCGCGCCGGTCGGGCCGTTCCCGTCGGCCGTGCTCGCCTGCGCCTGGTGGGACCGCTGGCTGCACGGCCGGGCCCCCCGGGCCGGCAGTTCCGAGCGGACCGCGACGTTCTTCGTCCAGGGTGCGGGTGCCCGGTGGGTCCGGGCCGAGCAGTTCCCGCCGGACAAGAAGGCCGACCACGTCTTCGTCGCGTCCCGGTCCGGGCACCTCTACCGGTCCAAGCCGGGTGGCCGGCCGTCGGCGGTCGCCACGGTCACCGGCCGGGGCGACCCGACGGTGGGTGCGCTGAGCGGCCTCACGAAGCACCCGACCGACCGGTTCGGCTACCCACTGGACCAGCACGACGACGACGCCCGGACGCTCGCGTTCACCAGCGCGCCACTGCCGGAGCCGCTGGTGATCGCCGGGCGCCCGGCCGTGCGGCTGCGGCTCGGACCCGGCACCACCGCGGCCCGGTGCGTGCTCAAGGTGACCGACGTCGACGAGCAGGACCGGTCGCTGCTCGTCTCGGCGGGCACGGTGGACCTGGCGCGGCGCGACGAAGTCGTCGAGGTCCGGCTGGACCCGACGTGTTACCAGGTCGCCGCGGGCCACCGCGTGCGGCTGGTGCTGGCCGAGGCGGACATCCCGCGGCTGTGGCCGGCCGCCGAGCCGGGGCTGCTGGGCGTCCGCGTGATCCGCGGTCCCGGCGACTACGTCGGCCTCGCCGCCGAGGAGTACGCCGGTCATCAGGCCACCACGCTCAGCCTGCCGGCGGCGGACCCGGAGGCGCTGACGGACGTGGTGGTCCCGCTGCGGGACCGCCGGGGCCCGGCCGGGCCCCGGCGCGACCGGTGGGAGATCGCCCCCGCCCACCACCGCTCGTCGGTGCGGCGGTCGGGGGAGAAGCGGGACCGGATCCGGTACCCGGGGGCC
>NZ_JBEZYB010000024.1:0-113063 GCF_040638285.1 Amycolatopsis sp. NPDC026612 | reverse complement strand
GTTCGAGCGACGAACTGCTCGTCGAAGCGTTGCGCGGCGGCGACATCCTCGCCGGCCTGGCCCCCGAGGCCGGCCGCGGCGATGGTGGTCACTCCGGCGAGGAATCTCCGTGTGAACGCCATTTCTGTTCCTCTCCCCGTCAAGCTCCGGTCGTTTCCGCAGCCCGTCGGAAGGAACTCGCCTTGCTCCAGCACGCGGTTGAGGCGGAGGGCACCGATTCACCCGAACGCCGCAACACGTGAGTCGTGCGCAGGTCGGCGTCGAAGTCACGGGCGGACCCGCCGGACAGGCGGCGACGACCCCGCCTCTGCGGGCGTCGGTGAGCCGGCGGGGGGACGATCGAGCCGGCCACCCCGGCGGGTGAGCTTTACCTGCTGATCGACCGCAAGGGGTTCATGGAGTCCACCCGCTGTGGGCCGAGGCGATCGAGGACTGGCGGGCCGGGAGGCCGAGTCGACAGAGCCCTCGCCGCTGTCCCGGCGAGGCTCGGTCACCCGTCGAAACGGAAGTACACAGTCCGGTGGTAGTCGCCGGTCGCGGCGTTCGGCCTGCTCTCCGGGCCCAGTGCCGCGGCGCCGTGGAACTTGTTCCCGATCGGCGCGATGCCGTCGAGGAGCGAGACGTTGCCCGCCGGGTAGGTGACCACGGCGTTCTGCGGGTCCGGGCCCACCGCCGGGGTGAACAACCGCAGGAACAAGCCCTCTTCCGCGGCGACCACCGTCACCGCGCCTTCGGTGGTGTCCAGCACCGCCCAGCAGGTCCGCGCGTGGTAGCCCTTGAACTCCGGGTAGGCGAACCCGCTCGCCCCGGTCGCCGTGTCGTTGTAGGGCTTGCGCCAGACGTCGGGCTGCACCCCGCGGAGCCGGTTCTTGTAGACGCGGTACGGCCCGTCGCCGAGCCACGTCAGGCCCCGGACGTTCGCCTCCGGGTAGTCGAAGTTCACGCCGAGGTGGTCGTGGTCGCCGGTGGCGCGGTAGCGGTACTCCAGCCGCAGCCAGCCGTTGGCGTCCAGGCGCCAGCGCACCGACGTCAGGTCGCCGCTGTAGTCGCACTGCACGACCCAGCCGGTGCCGTCGCGGAAGTGGCTCAAGCCGGTCAGGGCAGCCGTCCCGCCGGCCGGGGCCGGCCCGTTGGCCAGCGACACCGGCGTGCTGCCGCGGCGCACGCCGGTCAGCCGTCCGTCGGACTTGCCGATGGTGACCCGGGTGGCGCCGGCGACGAGCGTGACGCCGGTGGCCGTTTCGATCGCGGTGACGCTGCCCGTGGCCGCCGGTTTGACCAGGCTCGCCGCGAAGTCCGGCGCCTTGCGGATGCGCCACGTCCAGCTGCCGACGTCCCGGCCGGTCGGGTCCGTCACGCTCAGCCGCAGCGCGTCGGCGCCGCTCCAGCCGGCGGGCAGGCCGAGCGTCACCGCGCCGGTGGCTCCCGGGGCGACGTCCGGCGCGGCCGCCTGGCCTTGGGCGAGGACCTGGTGCCCGGTTCCTGCGCCGGGCGCGGGGAACGCGAGCAGCTGCCAGCCGAACCGGCACGCCCGGAGGTTCGTGAAGTCGTACCGGTTGACGAGCTTCACGGTCTGGTCGAACGACGCCGGGAAGACCGAGTCGTAGTAGGCCGGGCTGGCCAGCTGGACCGGGGACCAGATGTCCTTGATGGTGAAGAAGCTGCCTTCCTTTTCGCGGTACGGGCCGAGGATGCCGTCGGGCGCGCGGCTGCCGTTGGTGTCGAGGGCCCCGCCGCGGTCGTCCCGCACGACGCTTTCGTCGACGAGCGCCCAGATGAACCCGCCCGCCGAGCGCTGGGTGCCACCCATGAGCTTCCAGTAGTCGTTCAGCCCGGCCCCGGCGCCGCCGTCGTAGAGCCCGTGCAGGAACTCGGTCGGCAGGAAGATCGTGGTGCCGGCGACCTTGCTCGCGGTGCTGCTGTAGGTCTGGTAGTGGCTGGTGTCGACGCCGCTGAACGTCGTCCACGGGTGCAGCACCGGCCGCCGCTGCGGGTCGTACCGGTCGAAGTCGTCGTCCAGCGCGGTGTTCCAGCCGCCTTCGTTCCCGTTGTCCCAGAACAGGATCGACGGGTGGTTGACGTCGCGCTGCACCAGCGCTTCGACCAGCGGGGCCCCGGCACCCTCGTCGTAATGACGCTGCCAGCCGGTCAGCTCGTCCAGGACGTAGAGCCCGAGCTCGTCGCAGAGGTCGAGGAAGTACGCGTCCGGCGGGTAGTGCGACATCCGGACGGCGTTCATGTTCATGTCCTTCATCAGCCCGATGTCCAGCCGGGCGAGGCGCGGGCTCGAGGCCCGGCCGGAGGTCGGCCAGAACGTGTGCCGGTTCGCTCCTTTGAGGACGATCCGCTTCCCGTTGACGTAGATGCCGTCCCCGGCCCGGACTTCGATCGTGCGGAACCCGAAGCGCTCGACGGTGCTGTGCAGCGGCACCCCGGTGGCGCTCGTGAGCGTCAGCTCGACCTGGTGGAGGTTCGGTGTTTCGGCCGTCCACGATGCGGGCTGGGACGCGGTGGTGGTCAGGGTCGTGTCCGTGGCCCCGCTCGCCACGGCGACCGAGAAGGGGCCCCCGACGGCCGAGCCGTCGAGCCGGCTCAGCTGCGCGGTCAGGCGGGCCGCCGCGGGCACCCCGGCGAGCGCGACGTGAGCAGCGAAGGTCCCGTCCGCGCGGGCGTCGATGGCGACGCGGTCGATCCGGGCGGCCGGGTACGCCTGCAGCGACACCGGCCGGAAGATCCCGCCGAAGTTCCAGAAGTCGCCGCGACGCTCGGCGTCGTTCACCGAGTTGTCGGCCGATTCCTTGCTCACGGTCGCCTCGAGCAGGTTCGCCTCGCCGAGCCGCAGCAGCGACGTCACGTCGTAGCGGAAGCGGTAGAAGCCGCCCTGGTGCACCGGCCCGGCCGAGACGCCGTTGACCCGGACGTCGGCGTCCGTCATGGCCGCCTCGAACACGAGGAAGATCCGGCGGCCGGCCCAGGACGCCGGTGGCGTGAACGAGTGCCGGTAGTGGCCCTTCTCCGCCGGGACGAGGTCGCCGCCGTAGTGGTAGCTGCCGAAGCCGTGGCACTCCCAGTTCGACGGCGTCGGGATCGTGGCCCACTCCCCCGCGCGCCGGCCGGCCGTCACCTGGAAGTCCCAGTCGACGGTGTGGTCGGCGTCGCTGCCGGTGAGGAGCATCGTTTCGGTCACCGGGCCGCCGGTTCCGGCCGCCGAAGCGGCTCCGGACAACGGCCATCCCGCGGCGGCCGCGCCGGCCGCGCTGATCACCAGAGCCTGACGACGGGAAAGGTCCACCAGGCCTCCTGAGGTGCGATCTGATATATGACACACCGTACAACGGCAAGGCTCAACCGAGCGGACAAGCAGCCGGACAAGTCTTGACGCCGGGTCGCGGCCCTGCGAAAGGTAGGAGCATGGTCTTCTCGAACGTCCGCCGGCGTGCGCGCTTCGGCTTCCTGACCGCGGTGATCGCTGTCGCCACAGTGGTCGCGCCCGCGAGCGCCGCCACCGGCTCGACCGTGGTCGGCGTGGCGTCCGGGCGGTGCCTGGACGTCGTCGGCAACAGCACCGCGGCGAAGACGCGCGTCAACATCTACGACTGCCTCGGGCAAGCGAACCAGGCCTGGACGTACACGGCGGCCGGCGAGCTGCGGGTGTACGACGGCGCGATGTGCCTCGACGTGGCGGGCGCGAGCACCACCTCCCCGGCCGACGCGCAGATCTACCCCTGCAACAACGGCGCCAACCAGAAGTGGCGCATCAACGCCGATGGCACCATCACCGGGGTGCAGTCGGGCCTCTGCCTGGACGTCAGCGGGGCGGGCACCGCGAACAGCACCCTGGTCGGGCTGTACACCTGCACCGGCGGGGAAAACCAGAAGTGGCGGACCGCCCTCGGCGACACCCAGCCGCCGAGCGTGCCGGCCAACCCGCGGGTGAGCGACCTCGTCTGCGACGCCGTGACGTTCGCGTGGAACGCCGCCACCGACAACGTGGGCGTCGCGTTCTACGACGTCTACCACGACGGGCAGCTGATGAAGTCGGTGAGCGGAAGCACCCTGTCGACGAGCCTCACTGTCGTCGCCGGCGCGACCTGGGGCCTGTACGTCAACGCGCGCGACGCCGCGGGCAACGTCTCGCAGGCCAGCGCCACGGTGCCGGTCACGCCGCCGCCGTGCCAGCCGGACACCCAGGCGCCGACCGCGCCCACGAGGCTCACCGCCACCGCTTCCGGCACGACGGTCACCCTGAACTGGTCCGCGGCCACCGACAACATCGGCGTCCGGGCCTACGACGTCTACCGCGGCGGCGCGAAGGTCGGCGCCGTCACCGGGACCGCGACCACGCCGCCCGCGACGACTTTCGTCGACAGCGGGCTTGCGGCGAACACGAGCTACTCGTACTACGTCGTCGCGCGGGACGCCCAGGCGAACGTCTCGGCACCCAGCGCGGCCACGACCGTCACCACCGGCGCGGCCTGCGGTGCCTCCGTCTGCGCGGTGACGCAGCTGGCGACCGACACCGACATCCCGTGGGGCCTGGTGACGCTGCCGGACGGCACGATCCTCTACACCCGGCGCGACGCCCACGACATCGTCCACCTGAACCCCGCCACCGGGGCCAAGACCAGCGTCGGCACGGTTCCCGGCGTCGACAACACCGACGGTGAAGGCGGCCTGCTCGGTCTGGCCATCGCGACCGGGTTCGCCGGCGACCACTGGCTCTACATCATGCACACCTCGCCGTCCGACAACCGGATCGTGCGGATCAAGCTGGAGAACGACAAACTCGACACGGCGTCGGAACAGGTACTGCTCAGCGGGTTGCTGCGCAACAAGTTCCACAACGGCGGCCGCTTGCGCTTCGGGCCCGACGGCAAGCTCTACGCCAGCACCGGTGACGCCCAGAACGGTGACAACGCGCAGAACAAGGCCAGCCTCAACGGCAAGGTCCTGCGCCTGAACCCGGACGGCAGCGTGCCCTCGGACAACCCGTTCGGCAACCCGGTGTGGAGCTACGGCCACCGCAACCCGCAGGGGCTCGCGTTCGACTCCCAGGGCCGGTTGTGGGAGCAGGAGTTCGGCAACTCCACCATGGACGAGACCAACCTGATCACCAAGGGCGGCAACTACGGCTGGCCGGCGTGTGAAGGCACCTCCGGAACGTGCGGCACGGCCGGGTTCATCGCACCGAAGCGGACGTACCCGACGGCGGACGGTTCCTGTTCCGGCATCGCCATCGTCCGCGACGTGCTCTACGTCGCCTGCGAGCGCGGCACCCGGATGTACCGGGAAGTGATCAGTGGCAGCGACCTGACCGACGTCCAGGCGTACTTCAACGGCACCTACGGGCGGTTGCGCACGGTCGAACCCGCGCCGGACGGCGGCCTGTGGCTCACGACGACCAACAACGGCGACAAGGACAGCGTCCCCGACAACAGCAACGAGAAGATCTTCCACGTCGCGCTGGGTGGATGAGCGGGTCACGGTATGGGCAGCGGCCCTCCGTCGGACTGCTCTTCCGGCATGACCTGACGCCGGGCGGAAAGCGGTGCTCGCTCCGGACGCAACCCGACGCCGACGAGATACACCGCCAGCGTCCGCAGCACCGGCACCCACTGGGCCGCGCTCAGGAGCCGGCCCGCCGGCCCCGCCTGCCGCCCGGACACGAGGGGGCCGGCGAGGTCGGCGTGCATGAGCCGTTGCAGGACCTGCACCAGCAGCAGCGACGGCAACCGGCGCCGCCGGACCCGGGCGAGTTCGGCCCCGCTCACCGCACCCCGCCGCAGCGGGCCGGCCAGCAGGGTCGCGGTCGCGACGGCATCCTGGACGGCGAGGTTGATGCCGACGCCGCCGACCGGCGACATGGCGTGCGCGGCGTCCCCGAGGCACAGCAAGCCCTCGACGTGCCACCGGCGCAGCCGGTTGAGCCGGACATCGAGCAGTTTGACGTCGTCCATCGAAACCAGCTCGCCGACTCGGTCGGCGTACTCCGGGAGGAGTTCGGCGACATCGCGCCGGAACGCGTCGATGCCGCGGGCACGCAGCCGGCTGTCGGTGCCCTTGCGCGCGACGTACCCGATCTGGAAGTAGCCCTCCCGGGGGATGACGATCGCGAACCGTCCCGGGCCCGGCCGCCGGGTCAGCTGGCCGACCTGTTCGCCTTCACGACGTGAGAGCCGGAACCACCAGGTGTCGAACGGAACGTCGAGCTCGGTCACGGCCAACCCGGCCGCCGCGGGCAGGGCCGAATCCCGGCCGTCGCACGCGACCGTGAGGGTGGCCCGGAGCTCGCCTTCGACCTCCTCGCCGCCGGGCCCGGTCGTGCGGTAGCGGACCCCGGCGACCCGGCCGCCCTCGTGGACGAGCGAGGTCGCCGCGGTCCCCAGTTCGAGCCGGAACGCCGGTTCCGCCCGCGCGGCGCCGGCGAGCAGGTCCAGCAGGTCCCACTGGGGAACGATCGCCACGTACGGGTGCCGCACTCCCCACCGGCGCAACGCCCCGAAATCACCGATCCGCCGGACCCCGCCGTCCCCGTCGGGCAGGACCACGTCGGTGATCCGGGTCTGGGGCAGCCGCGCGAACCGCTCCCCCAGTCCCAGCTCGTCGAGCAGCTGCAAGGTCGCCGGGTGCACGGTGTCACCGCGGAAGTCGTGCAGGAAGTCCTCGTGCTTCTCGAGCACCGTGACCTCGACCCCGGCCCTCGCGAGCAGCAGCCCCAGCACCATGCCCGCCGGCCCGCCCCCCACGACGCAACACGTCGTCCGCTCCACCGCGCCCCGTTCCCCGTCGATCACCGGCAGGCCGATGCCCCCTCCCCACCTTCTACACCGGACGTGACGACAACCTGGAGACGGTGGCACGAACGAGAGTCTTCAGGGCAGCTTTGCCGCACGAACGACGGCGAATCGGCGCAGCGACACCGGTGCGCGACCGTCTCGCTCCACGGCGGGCCGCACCCGCTCCACCGGGAGTGGTGTCGAGAAGCCGCGTCACCGGCCGTTGAAGGTCCGCTCCCGCGTTCGGCCGTCGGCGCTGTCGCCGAAGAGGCGGGAGCCCTGGCCCGGGGCGGGATCTGCCGGCTTCGGGGCCGGGGAGGCCGGCAGGTGTTCCGTGCGCAGCCGGGGCAGGGCGGACGGATGGGTGCGGCGGACCCACTGCACCAGCTGTTCGCGGACCAGGCAGCGCAGGTCGAACAACGTCGGCGCGTCGGCCGCGCTCACCAGCGCACGGACCCGGACCAGGGTGTGCACCGCGTCGGTCACCTGCAGCACGCTGACCCGGCCGTCCCAGAGTTCGGTGTCCTCCAGGATCCGGCGCAGCTCCTCGCGCATCTGCTCCACCGGCACCGACCAGTCCAGATCCAGCTCGACCGTGCCGAGAAGCGCCGCTTCGCGCCGGGTCCAGTTCTCGAACGGGTGGGACATGAAGTAGGACGTGGGCATCACGAGCCGGCGGTCGTCCCACAGGTGGATCACCAGGTAGGTCAACGTGATGTCCTCGATGCGGCCCCACTCGTTCTCGACGATCACCACGTCGTCGAGGCGGATGGCGTCGCTGAAGGCGATCTGCATCCCGGCGAACACGTTGCCGAGCAGGGACTGCGCGGCCAGCGCGGCCACCGCGCCGACGACGCCGGCCGAGGCGAGCAGGCTGGTGCCCGCGGCACGAGCGGCCGGGAAAGTCATCAGCATCGCCCCGAACGCGATCACCGCGACACCCGCGACGGTGATCCGGCGGACCAGGGTGACCTGCGTCTGCAAGCGGCGGGCGTGCCGGTTGTCCGGCACGTCGACCCGCAGCCGCGACAACGCAGCCCGCTCGATCGACGTCAGGGTCCCGGCCACGAGCCACGCCCCGGCCCCGATCAACGCCAGCCCCAGCCCGTGGCTCACCCGCTCCCGCCACGGCCCGTCCGGAAGGCCGAAGGTGCCGGCGCCGCGCAACGCGATCACCGCGGCGAACCACAGGAGCGGCCGGTGGGCGTGCACGGTCAGCTCGGCCAGCACCGCGGACCGCCGGCTTAGCCGCCGGACCACCCGGCGGAAGAGGTGCTCGAGCACGAGGAAGAGCCCGAACGCCGCCGCCGCGCCGACCACCGCGGGCACCAGCCGCCCCCACCCGTCGAACACTCGCAGCCTCCCGTAGTCGCACGTCCCGTGGGGCGTACCCAGCCCGGCCGGGTGCCGACACGGTGGCTGTTCTCACAGCGCGCGCCCGAGGTTCCCGGTGACCGGGAACTGGCTCAGGAAGCCCTGGCACCCGATCCCGGTGACGTGGACAACGGGCCGGGCGCCGTCGAAAATGGTTCACACACCAGCACCCGCACACGCGACTCGGGTCCGACGAGGCCTCGCCCGGTCTTCCGCACGGAGACCCCTACGGAGGAGTTCGCATGGACAAGGCTCTTGGCATGGACACGGTCTTCAGCCGCCGGACCGCGCTGGTCACCGGCGCGGGCCTCTCCGCCGGCCTCGCGTTGCCCGGCGTCGCCCTGGCCACCGGCGAAGACAGCGTGGGTTTCACCCTCGACGCCGAGACGCTCGACGGCGGGGAACAGATCACCTCGATCACCCTCGGCACCGCCCGGATCGGACCGATCGACCCCGCGAGCCTGACCACCGGCACCTTCCGCGTGCACGCGAAGGCCACCAGCCCGATCGACACCGGCGGCCCGGACGTCGGCTACGACCTCGACCGGCCCGTCACGGCCGCGCGGCTAGACCCGCACGGGAACATCGTGCTCGAGCTGAGCCACGGGGAGGGCCAGACCGGCGCCGGCACCCTCGGCTACCTCGCCGGCAAGAGCCGCAACGTCCGGCTCGACCTCGTCTACACCGTCACGCAGACCGCGCCCGTCCGCCCGCGGCACGGCCGGCCGGTCACGTTCACCCGTTCACGCAAGGCAGGCCGGCCAACCCCGAGGTCGACGCCTTCAGCCACCACACGTCCCGCTCCGGGATGAAGTACCGGCTCTACTCCCCCGCCTCGCAGCACGGCCGGCGGCCCTTGATCGTCTGGCTCCACGGCGCCGGCGAAGGCGCTTCGCTGCCCGATGGCTACTACGACAACGAAACCACGTTGCGCGCCAACCGCGGCGCACTCGGCATCGCCACCCGCGAAGCGCAAACGATCTTCGACGGCGCTCACGTGGTGGTCCCGCAGAGCACGTCCGTCTGGATGGACGACGGCCCCCGCTTCGCCCCGCTCATCCACGAGATCATCCGGGAGGTGCAGCGCACGCGGCCGGTCGACCCCGGACGTGTCCACGTCGCCGGCTGCAGCAACGGCGGCTACATGACACTGAAGATGACGACGACCTACCCCACCGCGTTCGCCGCGTCGGTCCCGGTCTGCGGTGTCGTCACCGCCCGGAAGGAGGGCGACCCACCGCTGGTCCCCGACGCCGCATTGGCCGCGATCGGCACCCCCACCTGGCTGGTCGCCTCCCGCGACGACGACACGGTGGACCCGCTGGCCAACACCGTCCACGCGCACGAGCTGATCCCCCGCTCGACGCTGACGCTCTACGACCACGTCGTCCGGAACGGGTACCGGTTCCCCGGTCACTGGTCGTGGATCTACGTGGCCCGCAACGACCCGGGCACCGGCGGCACCCACCTCTGGCAGTGGATGGCGCGCCAACGCCGCTGAACTTCGCCCGCGGCGGGCGTCGGTTGAAGTACTCGCGGGTGAGGGGCGAGCGGGCGCCGACGCGACGGGCAGCCAGCGCGGCGGTGATGACCGCTTGGGCGCACCGTCGCAACCACCACCCCGGCCGCGATTCGTCCAGTCACACACCGTCCGGCCGGCCGGGGATGGATCGCCTGGGCCCGATCACCCGCCCCCCGGTAGGCGTTCGCGAGGGTGTTGCGGCAGGCCGGAGTGGTGAAGTGGTCCGTACCGAGCACGCGCCGGCGGTCGGCGGCGACGGTCGTCGGGGTCGTGGAGCCTGGCACGGACTTGCTCTGCGTCGGGGTGGTGGAGCTCGTCGAGGATGGTGAGTGCCTGCTGCCATGTTGCATGGGCGGCGTGGTGGTTGCCGAAGGTCTGGTAGGCCTCGGCGAAGTGGGAAAGGGTGTCGGCTTCCAGATAGCGGTCTCCGGCCTCACGGAACAGGGCGAGTGCACGCTGGTAACAGGTGATCGCTTGCTGGTGTTGGCCGAGGTGATGGTAGGCGTAGCCGAGGCTGTCCCAGGTCGAGGCTTCGCAGTGACCGTCGTCAAAGCGCCGGACCAACGCGAGGGCGTCGTGACAGTAGCCGAGAGCCTGCTCGTAGTCGCCGAGCCGGGCGTGCAGCCAGCCGATCCCGTTCAGTATTTGAGCCTGCCCTGACTGGTGACCGGCTGCGGCGAACAGGCTGAAAGCTTGGTGAGCGTGGTGGAGGGCGGCGGCGGAGTGGCCCTGTCGGCCGAGTACGTAGCTGAGACTGTCGTGAGCGCGTGCTTGCCCGATGGGATCGCCGAGTGCTCGATAGAGGCCGAGGGCGTGCCGCAGGTGGGTGTGGGCGTCGTCGTAGCGGCACTGTTTGAGGTAACCGCGGGCGAGCGCGTGGTGTGCACCAGCCGCGGCGGCCTGGTCGCACAGCCGCTGCGCGGCGACGAGGGCGCATTGTTGCGCGGTGGTGTGCTCGTGCCAGAGCCCTTGCCGGGTCGCGAAGGTGCTGAAGGTCCACGCCAGACGCCAGGTGTGACTGTCGAATCCATTGTGGACGGACTGTCGGACGATGGCCGTCAGTGCCGGGTGTTCGGTGGTGAACCAGGCCAGTGCCTGCGCCTTGTCCGCCGGGTCGGCCAGCGTGACCCCCGGCCGGCACGGAAGCAGCGTGATGGGTTCTCGGGTCGGTTCGAGTAGCCGAGCGGCGCTGTGTGCGGTGTGCAGGTAGTGGTCGAGGACCCGGCGCAGCGCGGCACGGCGTTCGGGAGCCGGGTCGTGAGTGCGGGTCAGTTCGGTGGCGTAGGTGCGCAGCAGGTCGTGGAGGCTGTATCGGCCGGCGATGTGTTCGGTGATCAGGTGCGTACGGGTCAGCTCGGACAGCGGCGGCCGTATGTGCGCTGGCGGGACTGCCAGCAGGTTGGCTGCGGCCACGCAGGTGATGTCCGGGCCAGGGTGCAGGCTCAGCAGCCGGAACAGCCGCGCGGACATGTCGTGGAGGGCGCGGTAGGACCAGGACAAGATCTTCCGCACGTCGATCTCGGCGTCGGCGGTGAATGGATCCAGGTTGTCGTGGGGCGCACGCAGCTCCTCGGCAAGCGCAGCCAGGGACAGGGGGACGCGGAGGCTGGCGCGGGCAGCCAGGACGGCCAGGGCGAGGGGCAGCCGCGCGGACAGCGCGATGAGGTCGTCAACCGCGTCGGATTCGGCGAGCGCACGTTCGGATCCGAGCCGGTGTGCCAGGAACTGCCTGGCTTCGCTCGCGGTGAACAGGTCCAGCGGGAGCAAGCGGGCCTCGTGGGTTGCGACGACGCCGGTGAGCTGGGTGCGGCTGGTGACCATGACGAGGCAGCCCGGAGAGCCCGGGATCAGCGGGTACACCTGCGTGAGGTCGCTCGCGTTGTCGAGGACGACCAAGACTCGTTTGTCAGCCAGCAAACTGCGGTAGAGACCGGCCTGTGCTTGAGGATCAGCGGGGACGCGGCCCGGAGGCACGTCCAGTGCGGCGAGAAACGCGCGGATGGCCTCTTCCGGGCTCTTGACCGCGCCGGCGGGGCCGAAGCCACCCAGGTTCATGAACAATTGGCCGTCGCCGAACCGTTCGGCCACCCGGTGGGCCCAGTGCACGGCGAGCGTGGTTTTGCCGACGCCGGCGGGGCCGGTGACGACCACGACCGCTGGTCCCCCGCGGTGCTCCGCGAACGCGGTGAGCCGCCGTAGGCTGTCGCCCCGGCCGGTGAAACCGGCCATGTCAGCCGGCAGCTGAGCAGGTCTGGGCCACCGGGGTAGCCGGCCGGCCGGGAAATCGGTGGCATCCGCTTCAGCGGCGGCAGGACCGCTGCCCGGGTCGGCGAGGGCAGCCTGGTGGAAGGAGTCGCGTTCCGTCCCGCACAGGGCGAACGCGTCCGCAAGCAGCCGGACCGTGCCGGGGCGAGGCCTGGCGATCCGACCGGCCTCGATGTTGCGAATACTGCGCTCGCTCACGCCGGTCTTGCCGGCCAACTCGGCCTGGGTGATGCCGAGCCGCTGCCGGTGAGAGCGCACGATCTGGCCGAACACCCCATCCTCCCCGGCTGGGTATCTGGTCTTCGGTACGGCGACAAGGGTGCCACCTCACGGTCCATGATCGGTACCTGCCAACCGGTCGCAAGTTGCCGGTCAACTGCCGGTGTACGACCTCGTGACGTGGTGGAGGGCGCTGCCACAGTGAGAATCTGTTGCGCAAGCCATTCATCCGCAACACGGACCCGGCCGAGCAAGCAAACCAAGCGATCATGGACCAGGCGTCGGAACGGAATGGACAAACCTGCGCCCCGAATGGCATCGCCACCGCCGCTCGGACATCGTGCTCCCATTTCCGGAGGGAAATATGAGAAAACCACTGACCCCGCTCCGCACCGTGGCCGCTATCACGCTCGGACGTGCCACACTGACGTTGATCTGCGCAATCGCGCTCATCGCAGCATCGGTCCTCACCGGGGCGATGCCGGCCCAGGCCACGACAAGCGCCGTCAGCGCGGCCGAGAAGAACGCCAAGGCCCACTCGCCGTCGACCGCGCACGCCGCCGCCGTCACCTGCAACAATTTCTGGAACGGGTACGACTCCGCCGGCGCGGTGTTCAACCGCAGCGACGCCGCGGTCCGGACTGGCGCCAGTACGTCCTGCACCGCAGTCGGCCGGATCTACAACCAGTACACAGTCTGGTACGACTGCTTCACCGAAGGTCAGAACCCCGGCACGGGCTGGTCGACCTGGACCCACCTGCACTACTGGCTGAACAATGCTTGGCACAACGGATGGGTCAACGACGGCCTGTTGCCGTATCAGAACGGCACTCAGGGCAGCACGTGGGACTGCCTGCAGTAAGCAGGCAAGCGAAACAGCAGCCTGCCGCCGGAATGAGTGCTTTCGAGATTGTGACCTGGTGCACCGCAATGAGGCCACGGTGCGGCGTTCGGCCCACATGGAACGGTCCGCCGGGCCGGCGCGCCCGCGCGACCCCATCAGACGGAAAACCCACCGATCCACTCGGGAGACGAAAATGACCCCCCAGAATCGCGGCCTCACCATCGCTGCCGTCCTGGTCACGGCGTCCGGCCTGATCGCCGGGGCGGCCGAGGCGTCGGCGGAGCCTGATGCCGCAACCGAGTTCGCGGCCGCAGTGCTGCCCGCGGCACAGGCCGCCTTCGCCGACGCAACGCTGGTGCACACCGATCACGAGGTGCTTCCCGGTCAACTGCCGGGCACCACGGTGGACCTCACCGCCGCGATGTTCAAAACCGGGCCGCGGGGCTCGGCGTTGGTCACGCGTCAGGTGGGCGGGGTCACTGCGGTGAACACCACCGGCCGGGACGCACAGGTGTCGCGCACCGCAGGCGGCGAGATGACGAGTCTGCGCTGGACCGAGCGGGCCGGTGTGAACTACCAGGTCACCGTACGCGGCGAAGTGCAGCCGGAGACACTACGTACGCTGGCTCGTGCGCTGCCGGCGGATCACAGCACGCCGTCGGCCGGCGAGGCGGTCGCTCCCGCGACCGACATGATTCCGGCGGGTACGGGCGACGGCTTCGTCGCCGGCGCCGGAGCATGGACCGACGACCTGGACGACGAGGCGGACCTGTCCCGGACCTCGTCGTACCGGCACAGCAACTATGTCGGTGTCTGGCAGATGATCCTCCAGGTCGACGCGCCCCACCTCCCGCCAACGGAGGTCGACTGCGACTTCGGCCCAACCACCGAGCAATACACAAAGTACTGGCAGAACTGGCAGAACATCGGTCCGTCCGGCGCACTGGACGCCAGCACCCGGAAGCGGGCCCAGCGGTTCCTCGCCCTTGAGTACACGGTGTCCGATGGCAGCGACTACGGCTACTACCTCGGCCTCGAGTCCAACATCTTCATTCACCGGCACGGGCCGAACATCTCGCCGGCATACCGCTGGGACGTCCAAAGCGTGAACCACAACGACTGGCACGGCGCGGCGTACGGCTACGCCAACTTCCTCGGTTGCAGAGCATGACCCTCACCATTCAGCCCCGCTCGGCCTGGGGGCAGTACGTATCGCTCGACAGCGATCTCTACGAGATGGCCAACCATCCGCCGAGGCCGAGTCTCAATCCGGACTGGAGTCCCGTGATGGGGGTGTTCATCCACCACCGCGGGCCCGGGTCGGCCGACCTCCCGGACGAGACCGCCTGCCGGCTGGACATCGCCATCGTGTTCCTCGCCCATGCTCAGGGGTCCGACTACTTCGGCGACATCGCCTACAACTGGCTGATCTGCCCGCACGGAAACGTGTACACCGGCCGCGGATACGAGCGTGGGGAGGCCAACTACGGCAAGGGCCCGAAGATCGAAGGGTACGGCCGCAACGAGGGCTTCTACTCGATCTGCGCCCTGATGCGGTCGGACAACACCGCCACCGTGGAGATGCTCCAAGCCTACCGTGACCTCATTCACCACCTGCGGTTCGTGGGGGACAACGGGTCCCGGCTGACCGGCGACCGGATCTACCCGCACCAATACGAGTATCCCGAAACGGAGTGCCCCGGCAACCTGCTGATGTACGCCCAGCCGGGCTCCACCATCGACCCGGCCGCGCCCTGGACCGGCCTGGCCGACATCGACGTCTTCGCCGCCCAGCGATGGGTCAACGCCACGTACACCGGGGTCGCGGACGGCTACGTCCGGTGCCCGGAGAACGGCCGGACCGGGTGGCCCACCGTGTTCTCACTGACCCAGGGCCTGCAGCACGAGCTGGGCATCTCCCCCACCGTGCAGAACTTCGGCCCGGGCACGTTCGCCGCGGTCAAGAACCGCGGCCGGCTCCCGTCCGTGGAGACCAACGAGAACCTCCTCCGGATCTTCAACGGCGCCTTGTGGTGCAAGGGCTATTTCGCCTCGCCGGACCAGCGCTACTGGAGCGTGAGATCCCAGTCGTCGCTGATTCAGCTCTACGCCGACGCCGGGTTGTCCTACGAGTCGATGTCGTTGACCATGTGGCCGCACGTGTGCCGGGGACTGCTGCGCATGGACCAGTTCCGGCTCATCCCGCAGGGCGACGTCACGATCCAGCGGGTCCAGCAGCGCCTCAACTCACGGTACGTGGCCGGTGTCGGCATCCCGGCGATGATTCTCGTGCCCTGCGACGGCGTCTACACCCGCGACGTGCAGCAGGGCTTCATGATGGGCCTGCAGTACGAACTGGGGTTGGCGGTCAGCTCGATCAACGGCAACTTCGGGCCGGCCACGCAGGCCGCTCTCAAGGGCCGGGGCTCCGGCCGGCTCGTCGGCGACCTGCGTTACTTGTTCCGGGCGGCGTGCTACTTCAACTCGCCGACGCCAGGCCCGAACGGGCAGCTCATCTACCGCCCGGACGACATCGGCACGGACGACGACACCGCCAGTCACCGCGGCTGGCTGCGTGCCTTCCAGACCTTCTGCCAGCTGCCGGCGACCGTCACCAACGACTACGGCACCTGGGCGCAGCTGCTGATCTCGACCGGCGACGCGGAGCGGACGGTGGCCGGTTGCGACTGCGTCAAGGAGATCACCGCTGTCCGCGGGCAGGCGCTGAGGTCGGCCGGGTACCAGATCGTCGGGCGGTACCTGGACGAGGACGTGCCGGCCGACGACCCGCGCTATCTGGGCAAGGCGCTGAAACCGAGCGAACCGCAGACCATCCTGGACGCCGGGCTGCGGTTCTTCCCGCTCTTCCAGTACTACGGCCGGGTGCTGTCCAACTTCACGTACGCGAAAGGCCTTTCCCACGGCCAGATCGCCACCGACAAGGCGGCTGGCTACCGCATCCCGGCCGGCTCGTGCCTCTATTTCGCGGTCGACTACGACGCGCTGGACGTCGACATCGACAGCAACATCAAGCCGTACTTCCAGGGCGTCAGGGAGGGGATCCGGCAACGCGGCGACCGCTACCGGTACGGCGTGTACGGCTCGCGTCACGTGTGCAGCCGCATTTCTCACGAGGTCGACGCCCAGTACTCGATGGTAGCCGCCATGTCCTGGGGTTACTCGGGCAATCTCGGTTTCCCGATGCCGGAAAACTGGTCGTTCAACCAGGTCAAGGAGTTCGACTTCCAGAGCGGCTGGGGGCTCGACAACAACGTCTGGCGCGACGCCGGCGACCTCGGCGTGTCCTCCCTGTCCGGCTGACCAGCGGGAGCCGAAGATGATCAACAGACGCAGCCTCCTCATCGCCGCGGCCGGCGCCGGGACACTTCTTCTCGTGCCGGGCGTTCCGGCGTTCGCCGAGGACAAACGGCCAACGGCGGATCCGGGCGCGATCGGCACGCACCGGATCGAAGGGTCCTCAGCCTCGGTGGCGGTGCGCAGCGGCGCGGCGGCGATCGTGCTCCTGCACATCGCCCGCCGGTGGCACTACGAGATCGGCCCGCTCGGCACGGGCGAGGGAACCGTGTCGAGCTTCCCCTCGGGCACAGCGATCGCGTTGTACCCGAACGCGTACCCAGCCGGGGGCACCGAGCGGCTCCGGCCGCACGAGGAACTGATCGTGCGCGACATCCTCGCCGACTGCGCGGGGATCGTGACGTGGGGTGGTGACCTCGACCCGGCCGCGCCGTCACATTTCCGCCTCGCGGTGGGCCCGGCCGATGCGGCGCTCGCTCATGTGGCCGGCCGACTCGACCCGAACCGACCGCCGGAGCACCGTTCGCAGCTCCCGGGCATGGTCGCCGACCCGGCGGACCCGGCCCGGCGGGCGCTGGTGCAGCAGGTCCGGAGGCGGTGAGGCGTCACGGATCTCTGTCTGCGTCCTCGATGAATGTGCAAGGCCGCCGAACCCCGGTTGCGCTGAGTAGCTGAGAGCGGCAGTTGTCCCTTCGACGCCAGGCGGCATGAGGTGCGTGCCCCCAGCGGTGGTGGCGTTCGCGGCGTGGGGCGGCGAGGACGTCAGGGTGGCGTGCGTTGTCACTGTTCCGAAGTGGTGACCACGGGGGCTCAGGTCAGTCAGGAGCCGCCCACGAATGTCCTCCCGAGCCTGCCGCTACGCGCTCGGCGTCGCGGGGCATCCGGCGACAGACGACAGCCGGCGTTTCAGGCACCGCATCGCTTGCATCCTGGTCTTGCCCTCTGCCAGCCTCCGCTGGTAGCAGGCGCGACCGGGGTGTCGTGAGGGCGCTGGACAATGGCCGGTGCCGACGACGATCACCAGACGATGCCCCCGACGGCGCTGTGCCGTTCCAGGGCGGGAACCGCCCCTTGTCGGCGAACCGGCCGACATCACCGATGTCACCCCGGAGACGAGCAGCGCCCGGCGGGCCGATTGCGAACAGCTCCAGGCGGCCGCGGTGGCCGCGGCTCGCGGCTGAGTCCGAAGGCGGCCGTCTCCCGGACTGCCCGCCCTTGCCGATCGCCATATCCGGGTCGGATACTGCTTCGATGAGACGCGGCGGCCAGCGACGAACGCTGCTGCGCCTTGTGCTCGCGATGATGACGTCCGACTCGAATCACCTGAGCCGCGGCGGGACGAACGGCAACCGCTACCTGTACCGGTGCCCGAAAGGACACGAGCAACGCCTGCGCCACCACAAGACCGAAGCGCCGCGCTGCCGGGTGAGGGGATGCGGCCAGCAGATGGAGTACATCCCGGCGTCGGATCGGCCGTAGGAGGCGGGCATGCTCAACGAGCTGGGCCAGCAGGTGGCCAAGCTGTTCGGTGGCCGGTTCAGCCTCACCAACCTGCTGCCGGTGACGGTCCTGGCCGCGCTCGTGAGCCTGCTCGTCGCAGCCGGCGCGTACACCGATCATCCGGCCGACGTCGTCGCTGTGGTGGTCCGGTTGGGGAAGCACCCCGTTCAGGCCGGTCTCGTGGTGTTCGGCGTCGTCCTAGCCGGGGTGCTGTTGCGGCCGTTCCAGGTGGCGCTGGTCCAGTTCCTGGAGGGGTACTGGCGCACCCGCGCGCTCACCCTGCTGAACGAGGTGGCGACCGAGCAGCACCGGCGCCGGCGGCACAGCGCGGAAATCGTGTCCCGCTTCGAGGGAACGGACCCGGAGAGCGGCTCCTTCGAAGCAGTCGTCGCGCAGGCGCACCGGAACTGGCGCCTGGAACGCGCAGCCGAGCGCGCGGAACAAATTTTCCGCAGATATCCGAAGGAAGAAGGTCGGCTGATGCCGACACACATCGGCAACGTCCTGCGGGCGGGCGAGGACGCCGCGGGAGCCCGCTACGGCCTGCAGCTCAACGCGATCACCGAACGCCTGTGGCCGTCGTTGTCATCGAGGATGAGTGGCTCGATCTCCCGCAACCTCGACACGATCGACACGATGTGCGCGCTCTGCGTCGCGCTGGCGGCCGCGACGGTCGCAGCGCTGCCGACACTGCGGCACCCGAGCGGCTGGACGTGGATCCCGCTGTTCACCGCGATCACGGCGGCCGTCGCCTACCGAGCGGCACTGCGCGCGGCCACCGGTCATGCGCGGTTGCTGGCCGCCGCGGTCGACCTGCACCGGTTCGACATGCTCACCGCACTGCACCTCCCGCTTCCGTTTTCGCCCGTCGAGGAAATCCGGTTCAACAAGGCGTTGTCGGCCTTCCTTGGCGAGACGGACGGCACGCAGCCGCAGGTTTTTCCCGGAATGCTCGTTCCGTATGAGCACCCGGCGCCATCAGTGCCCGCGCCGAATTCCGACGAATCCGCCTAGCCCCTGCAGATTGAGCACCACCCGCCGATCGACACGTTTGTCCAGCGCTTCGAGAGCGCCGTCGTACTGCATTCGCCGGGCGAGTTCCACCCGGCCCGCTTGCACCTGCCAGCCTGCTGGAACAGCGAGCGTGACCCGGCCGAACCACACCGTGATGTCCACGACGATGCCCCCGCTGTCGACCGGGTATTCCGCTGCGGACAGGTCGATGTGGACTGTACCCCCGAAAATGGCTCGCACCGCGCATTTTCCCGGTGCTTCGTCGAAGATCCGCAGCTCTCTCTTGCTCAGCAGGACGGCGCTGCGGCGGCGGATGATCGCGTCGAGTTCGTGGTGCACGCGGCGGCGGGACAACGCCAAAACCAGGCCACCTCCCGTCACCGCGAACGCCGCGGTACCGGTCAGGTTAGCCGTATTCACCCACCCGAACACCAGGGCCGCCGCGAACAGTCCCCCACCGGCGAGCACTAGCAGCATCACGGGTCCGGCGACGGTACCGGCCGGCATCGCCGCCCGCACCACCATGACGACGGCGACCACGACGAACATGGCCGGGAGGACGATCAGGGCGAGCCGGCCGAGCCGGAGGATCTGGTCCCAGCTGCCGACCGACCAAGTCGTCCCAGCCACGGCGACGAGCAACCCGGCCGCCACCCTGTTCCGGCTGAGCACCGGCCCGTTGTCCATGCCTGTTGAGATAACACAACGTGGCGGTGCGGGCGCACACGGGCCCACCGGAAGCGTCATACCTTCACCAGACCCGTGTCCTCTCCGCCAGCGCCGCCGGCCCCTCGCGCGCCCGCGCTTCGTGCGCCGGACTCAGTGTCGGCCCTCAGCGCGTCGCCGCGGGAAGAGAAGGCTTCAAGGCGAGAGCGTCGCAGAAAGGCTCGAGACACGGCGGCAAAGTTTCACCGGGGAGCCGGAAGTCTTCGCGGTTTCGGTGCCCCCGCCGTGGTGATCAACCGCACGTGAGCACTCGGCCCGCGGCCGGTTCCCGGTCGGTGCAGCACGTCACTGTCCGCGCCCGCACGAACATCCCGTCACGGGCTCGAGGTACGCGCGGTCCAGACCTCCGGGCCGCGTTGTCGACGGATTGCAAACGGCCTGTGCGACCGTGGCCCGGTCCGCACACACCGGCTCCGGCGCGTCCGGCGGCCCGAGTGAAGGGGAGCCGCGTTGCCCGACGTCTTCCGGCCGCCCGAGGTGGGCTGCCCCGGTTCGAGGACCCGCCCGCGGAACGCCGCGCCGGCGGGGGCTCCGGCCGGGGCAGTTCGCGAGGGCGAAGCCGCCTCGATTCTGCCTCCGCGCGTTCCCGAGCGCCCCGGAACGGACGCTTATCGTCTGCGCATGTGCTGTGGTGAAAAGGATTTTCGGGCCATTGGGGGTATCCGGTGACGGCCGGACGGCGGTGGCCGAGCTTGCCGGCACTGCGCCGTTCGCTCGATGACCGGCAGCAGACCAGCGTGGCTCTCGTGCGGCGGTGCCTCGACCGCATCGCGGCCGTCGACCCGCTCGTCCACGCCATCATCGCCGTCGACGAGGGCGCCCTCGACACCGCCGCCGAGGCCGATCGGCGCGCGGCCGCCGGGGAGGCCGCCGGTCCGCTGCACGGAATTCCCGTCCTGGTGAAGGACAACATCGACACCGCGGGCCTGGCCAGCACGGCGGGTTCGCGGCTGCTGGCCCGCACGCCGCCGGAGCGGGACGCCGCGGTGGTGAGCCGGCTGCGCGCCGCGGGCGCCGTCGTGGTCGGCAAGACCAACCTCTCGGAATGGGCGAACCTCCGCTCGGTCGACGGGATCGAAGGCTGGTCGGCCGTCGGCGGGCAGACCCGCAACGCCCACCTGCCCGGCCACAGCCCGTGGGGGTCGTCCGCCGGTTCGGCCGTGGCGGTCGCGACCGGGATGGCCCCCCTCGCGCTCGGCACCGAAACCGACGGCTCCATCGTCTGCCCCGCCGCCGTCAACGGCGTGGTGGGCGTCAAACCGGAACCGGGCCTGCTCCCGCTCGACGGGATCGTGCCGGGATCGGCCGACCAGGACAGCGTCGGGGTGCTCGCCACGCGCGTGGGCGACGCCGCGACCTGCCTCGACGTGCTCGCCGGCGGCGGTCTGCTCGGCGAGCCGGTGCCGCTCGCCGGACGCCGGCTGGGGCGCTGGCGGCCACCCGGCATGGACGCGGCCGCCGAGCGGGTCGCCGACGACCTCTGCGCGCGCCTGTCCGCCGCCGGTGCCGTCATGGTGCCGGTCGACCTGCCTCTCGACGCGGACCTGCTCGAGGACGGGATGACCGCGCTGATCGCCGAGCTGCGTCCCGGGCTCGAGGCCTACCTGCGCTCGCGCCGTGACGTCCCGGCGACGCTGCCGGAGCTGATCGCGGCCCACCGCGCCGACCCGGTGGAGCTGAGCCTGTTCGGCCAGGACCTCTTCGAGGCGGCCGCCGCGGTCTCACCCGCGGACCGGATGGTGGCCCGGGTGCTGCGGGAGCGCAGCCGGCGCCGGGCCCGCGCGCTGATCGACGGCCTGCTCGCCGACCACCGGCTCGACGCCGTGCTCGCCCCGACCGGGCCGCCGTCGTGGCCGCTCGACCACCACTCCGGCGACCCGCGGGTGCGCGGCAGCTCCACCCCGGCCGCGCTGGCCGGCTACCCGGCCGTGTCCGTGCCCGCCGGCTACGCCGGCGCGCGGCCGGTGGGCGTCTCGGTGTTCGGGCCCGCCGGGACGGCCCGCACGCTGGCGCTGGCCGGGGCCGTCGAACGCGCGGCCGCGCCGCGCACGGGCGCGCGTCCGCGAGAGGAGCGCGCTCCACGCCCCGACACCGCGAACCGGGTGAATTCGGCCCGTTCTTTTCGCGATTAATCGCGAAGAATTTGATCTCCACTCACCGAGTTTTCCGCCGTCCGTGCCTTTTTCGGCGGTTTTTCCGTGATTCGCCGGCGGCTGCGGGTGCAATTACCGTCGTCGTCGCTCAGGCCCTCTGGCAACGTCGGCGGGCCACTTCTGCCATGGTCCTCATGATTTCGGACCAGACATCGATGACGGGGGAACAGCATGTCGGGACCGGTCACCCCGCACTCGCGGAGAGCGAGTGAGGAGCCGCGCGAAACACCGCACTTCGGCGAACTGCTCCGGTGGCACCGGATGCGCCGGGGCGCGACCCAGCGCCAGCTGGCCGATCTGTCGACGGTCAGCGTGCGGGCGATCCGCGACCTGGAGCTCGGCAAGGCCCGGCCGCGCCGCGACACCGTGCACCTGATCGCCGACGGGCTCGGGCTGACCGGGCAGGAGCGGACCCACTTCGAGAAGGCGGCCGGAGGGGCCGGCCAGGAGCTGAAGCTGAGCTACGACGCCGGGCCGGTGCCCCCACCGGCCCCGATGGACACCCTCGTCGGCCGGGAAGCCGAGGTGTCGATGCTCGGCGACCTGCTCGGCGCCGGCAACCTGCGGCTGGTCACCGTGACCGGCCTGCCCGGGGTCGGCAAGTCCCGGATCGCCCTGGAGATAGCCGGGGTCCTGCACCGGGAACACCGGCTGCCGGTGCTGTGGAGCTCGGCGTCCGACCAGTCCGCGGCGACCCGGGACACCGGCTCGGACCCGGTGTCGGCGCTGGTCGCCCTGGCCCTCGGCCGCCCGGCCGTGGCGGCGGCGGGCACCGCGCTGGCCGAACTGCGGGGACTCGTGGGCGACCGGCTGACGCTGCTGGTCATGGACGGCTACGAGCAAGCCGACGTGGACGCCGACGCGTTGTCCGGCCTGCTCCGGCACTGCGGCCGCCTGCGGGTGCTGATCACCGCCCGGACGCCGTTCCAGCTGCCCGGCGAGCGCGAATTCCCGCTGGAGCCGCTGGCGGTACCGCACCGGCGGGCCGACCGCGATCCGGCCGAGCTGGCCCAGGTCGGCTCGGTGCAGCTGCTCACCCGCTGCATCGGCAGGACCGGCTTCCAGCTGACCGCCGTCAACTCCCCGGCCGTCGCCGAATTGTGCCGCCGGCTCGACGGCATCCCGGCCCCGCTGCAGGTCGCCGCGTCCTGGTTCATGGTGTGCTCCCCGGAAACCCTGCTGCAGTACCTGCGGGACGACCCGTTCGCGTTCGTCGGGCCGGAGCTCGGCGACGCCGGGCGCTCGGAGCTGAGCGCGCTGGCCGACGACGAACGGGCCCTGCTGGACCGGCTGTGCGCGGTCGAGGGGTGCTGGTCGATCGCCGACGCCGTGGGGCTCGGCAGCCTGGCGCCGGCCGCCTGCGCCCGGCTGGTCCGCCGGCTGCTGATGCGCGGAGTGGTCCGGACCTCGACCGAGCCCGGCTCGGGCGGCTTCGCCGTGCTGGAACTGGTCAAACTGCTCCACGCCGGCCGCCCGGCCGGCGTGTCGTACCTGCGCGACGAGGCCACCGTATGACCGCCACCGGCCGGCTCCGGCGCGGCCTGCGCCCGCGCACCGCGCGGATGGTGTTCGGCTCGGCCCCCGGCGAACTCGCCGAGGAGCTCCGGCTGACCTCGCAGGTCGACCTGGCGCACGTCGTGATGCTGCACCGGTGCGGGCTGCTCGGCCCGGCGCCGTCGGCCGCCCTGCTCCGCGGCATCCTCGCCCTGCGCGCCGACGACTTCGCCGAGCTGCACGGGGTGCCTGCCCCGCGCGGGACGTACCTGATGTACGAAGGCCAGCTGGCCGAGCGGCTCGGCGAGGCCGTGGGGGGCGCCCTGCACACGGGCCGGTCCCGCAACGACCTGAAGGCGACGATGACGATGCTGCGGATCCGGACGTGGCTGGCCGGGTTCCTGTCGGAGGCGATGCGGCTCGAAGCGGTCCTGCTCGGCCGCGCCCGCGCCCACCGCGACGTCGTCATGCCGGTCCACACGCACTTCCAGGCCGCGATGCCGGTGACCTACGGGCACTACCTGCTCGGCGTCGCGATCGCGCTGGGCCGGGACCTCGACGCCGTCGCCGCGGCCGCCGCCGGGCTGGACCGCTGTCCCATGGGTGCGGGCGCGGTCGCCGGCACCGACCTGCCGCTGGACCCGGACCTGGTCGCGGTCCTGCTCGGGTTCGAACGCGGCCCGGCCCACGCGATCGACGCGGTGGCGAGCCGGGACGTGCTGCTGCGGCTCCTGGCCGCCGTCGCCGGGCTCGGGATCACGCTGTCCCGGCTGGCCACGGACCTGCAGCTGTGGAGTTCGGCCGAGTTCGGCTTCGTGGTGCTCCCCGACCACCTCGTCGGCGGCAGTTCGGCGATGCCGCAGAAACGCAACGCCTTCCTCTTCGAGCACGTCAAGGCCAAGGCCGGGGCCGCGATCGGCGCGTGGACGGCCGCCGCGTCGATGACGAAGTCCACCCCGTTCACCAACACCATCGAGGTCGGCACCGAAGCCGTCGCGGCGGCCTGGCCGGGACTGCACGCCGTGGCCGACGCGGTGCTGCTGAGCCAGGTGCTGGCCGGGGGAACCGCGCCGGTGCCCGCGCGCATGCGCCGGCGCGCGGAAGAAGGCTTCACCGTGGCCACCGCGGCCGCCAACCGGATGGTCCGCCGCGGTGTGCCGTTCCGGCGCGCCCACCACGAGGTGGGGGCCGCGGTGCGGGCCGCGATCGAGGGTGGGGAGACCACTTTGGACGGTGCGGGACTCGACGTCGCCGCGGTGGCCGCGGCCACCGCGACCGGCGGCGGTCCCGGTGCGTTCGCGGCGACGTTCGCCGAGGCGCACCGGGCCGCGGCACGGCGGGCCGCACGGTGCCGCGAGCGGCGCGACCACCTGCGGGCGGCCGCCGACGGGCTCGACCGGGCGGTCGGGGAGGTCCTGGAGCGGTCCGGCCGGGACTCCGCGTCGTGACGGCGTACCCGTGGTTCGTCCTGGTCGAGAGCAACACCACCGGTTCCGGCCGCCGGTTCTGCGCCGTGGCGCGCACTCGCGGCCTGCGTCCGGTCGTGCTGGCCGCGGATCCCGGCCGGTACCCGTACCTGACCGGCGACGGCGTCGACCACCTGACCGTCGACACGGGTGACCAGGACGCCGTCGACGGAGCCTGTGCCCGCCTCGCCCGCGACGGCGTTGCCGGTGTCACGTCCAGTTCGGAGTACTTCATCGCCGCCGCGGCGGCCGCGGCCGCCGGGCTGGGGTTGCCGGGCCCGTCCGCGACGGCCGTGCGGGACTGCCGCGCCAAGGACCGGCAGCGGGCCCTGCTGGTGGCCGGCGGCGTCGCGGTTCCCGCGTTCCGCGTGGTGGACGGCGCCGCCGGGGCCGCCGACGCGGCGGCCGCGCTCGGGCTCCCGGTGGTCGTGAAGCCGGTCGCGGGATCGGGGTCGACCGGGGTCCGGTTGTGCGCCACCGCCGCCGAGACGGCCGACGCGGTCGCGGGCCTGCTGGCCGGCGCCGACGAGCGGGGCACCCCGCGCGAACGGCGGGTGCTGGTCGAGGAATACGCGCGCGGGCCCGAATATTCGGTGGAAACGATCGGCGACGCGGTCGTCGGGGTGACCCGCAAGCACCTCGGGCCGGCCCCGTTCTTCGTCGAGACGGGGCACGACTTCCCGGCGCCACTGGCCGAGGCGGAGCGGACCGCGGTGGAACGGACCACCCTGCGGGCGTTGCACGCGCTGGGGCTCGGCTGGGGCGCCGCGCACACCGAACTGCGGGTGACACCGCGGGGACCCGTGCTGATCGAGGTCAACCCCCGCCTCGCCGGGGGCATGATCACCGCCGTCGTCGAAGAGGCGACCGGGATCGACCTCGTCGCCTGCTGCGTCGACCTGGCCTGCGGGCGGCCCCCCTCGCTCGCCCCGGCCCGCGCGGCGGCCGCCTCGATCCGCTTCCTGGTGGCCGAGCGGGCCGGGGCGGTCACCGCCGTGCGGGGAATCCCTGCCGCGCAACGGATGCCGGGCGTCCGCGCGGTGGCCGTCACCGTCGAGCCGGGAACGCGGATCGGCGAGCTCACGCAGTCCTTCCGCGACCGGCTGGGCCACGTCATCACCACCGCCGGAGACGTCGCGCGGGCGGCTTCGGTAGCCGAGTCGGCACGGGCCGCGATCGTCGTCGAGCAGTCGCCGTCCGCTGCCGGGTGACCGCCGCCGTCCTGCCGCCGCAACTGCCTTCACCGGCGTCGCGCGCGGCCTAGGTTCTTGTTTCATCGACGTTACCGAGGCGTCGGAGGAAATCACCGGCACGACTCGGACGGCGGACGTTCTTCCTCGTCCGCCGATCGCCCGCCTCCATCGAGAACGACGCGAGAGCCCTCAATGAGATCCTTTTTCCCTGGTCCACCGATCGTGGTCAGCAGCACCATTTCCGACTCTCACATGTGGAATCTCGTCTTCCTCCAGTTGCTCATCGAAGAACTGGGCCACCGGGTGCACAACCTCGGCGCCTGCGTGTCCGAAGCGCTGCTGGTCGAGGAATGCCGCGACGTGCGGCCCGGCCTGATCGTCGTCAGCAGCGTCAACGGCCACGGCGTGAACGACGGCGTGCGGCTGGCCCCGCTCGTGCGGGACTGCCCGGAACTCGCGCGGACGCCGCTGGTGATCGGCGGGAAGCTCGGCGTCGACGGCGCGGGCAACGGCAGCGGCCGGGCCGCGCTGGAACGGGCCGGGTTCGACCGCGTCTTCGACGAATCGGACGTCCCGGCGTTCCGCGACTACCTGGCCGCGCTGCCGGCCATGGCGATGTCGTGACGCGGCAGCCGTCGTTCGGGGCGTTCGTGGCGCGGGCGCACGCGGCGGGCAGGCTGGTCGTGCAGCCGCGGATGGGGTTCGCCGCCCCGGACCGGATGCGCGCCGGGCTGGCCGCCACCCGGCGGGTCTCGGCGACCACCGTCGGCACGGTGACCCTCGACAGCTACACGCGGCTCAACGAACTCGCCGCGGCCGAGCGGGCGCTGGCCGAGGGCGTCCCGCTCAACGGCTACCCGATCCTCGCCCACGGCCGCGCCACCACCCGGGCGGTGCTCGACGGCATCCAGGACGCCCAGTTCCCGGTCCAGGTCCGCCACGGCGCGGCCCGGCCGCAGCACATCATCCGCGCGCTGATCGACTCCGGCCTCGACGCCACCGAAGGCGGTCCCGTCTCCTACTGCCTGCCCTACAGCCGGATACCGCTGCGCGAGTCCGTGGAGCACTGGGCGCGCTCGTGCGAGCTGCTGGCCGCCCTCCGGGACTCCGGTGCGGCCCCGCACGTCGAGACGTTCGGCGGTTGCATGCTGGGGCAGCTGTGCCCCCCGAGCATGCTGGTGGCGATCAGCGTGCTGGAGGGGCTGTTCTTCGCCCAGCACGGGCTTCGCAGCCTCTCGTTGAGCTACGCCCAGCAAACCGACCCCGAGCAGGACGAGGAGGCCATCCACGCGCTGCGCCGGCTGGCCGGGGAGCTGCTGCCCGGGATCGACCTGCACGTGGTGGTCTACGCGCACATGGGGATGTACCCGCGCACCGCGGGCGGGGCCCGGCGGCTGCTCGCGGACGCCGCCCGGCTGGCCGTGCGCTCGGGGGCCGCCCGGCTGATCGTGAAGACCGTCTCCGAGGCCCACCGCATCCCCACGATCGAGGAGAACGTCACCGCGCTCGAGCTCGCCGGCCGCGTCGCCGCGGCGACGACCTGGGCGTCCCCGCGGCCCGACCCGGCCGACACCGTGGTCTACACCGAGGCCCGCAGCCTCGTCGAAGCGGTGCTCGACCTCGACGACCGGCTGCGGGTCGCGCTGCCGCGGGCGTTCGAGCTGGGCCGCCTCGACATCCCGTACTGCCTGCACCCCGACAACCCGCGCCGCGCGACCTGCGCGATCGACCGGACCGGGCGGCTGCGGTGGGCCGACGTGGGCTCGCTGCCGCTCCCCCGGCCGCCGGGCGCCGCCGCGAAGACCCGGCCCACCTCCGCCGGGTTGCTGGCGTCGCTGTCCTACGTGCAACGCAAGTTCGACCTCGAAGCCGGTCCACGGGCAGCGTCCCCGGCCGGCCCCCAGTCGCCGCCAAGATCGGACGGAGCCGTCATGGAGCCCAGCCCGCACACCACCCCGCGCTACCTCCCGCCGCCGCCGTCGGAGCACCTGGCCTCGGCGGTCACCCGGACGGCCCTGCGGGTGCAGCAGCAGATCCTCGTCGCGGCGCGGGCCTTCCTGCACGGCGACGGCTTCACCGAGCTGCTCCCGCCGGTCATCGGCCCGGTCACCGATCCCGGCATCCGCGGCTCCAAGCAGCTCGACGTCGACTTCTACGGGCACCGGTACAAGCTGATGACCAGCGGGATCCTCTACAAGCAGGCCTCGCTGCTGGCGTTCGACAAGCTGTTCTTCATCGCGCCGAACGTGCGCGCCGAACCGCCGGAAACCAGTTCCACCAGCCGGCACCTCGTCGAGTTCCACCAGATCGACGTCGAGATCTCCGGCGGCACCCGTGCCGACGCCCGGCGCGTCGCCGAACGGCTGCTGGTCCACATCGTGCGGCACGTGCTCGAAACCGTCCCCGACGAGCTCGCGAGCCTCGGCCGGGACCCGATGGTGTTCACCGAACTGCTCTCGGAGCCCTTCGAGGTGCGGACCCACGCCGAGGCCGTCGCCGCGCTGCACGACTTCCAGCACCCGCAGAACCCGGACGCCGAAATCGACTGGCAGGGTGAGGAGCTGTTGTCGCACAAGGCGCAGCGGCCGTTCTTCATCACCGACTACCCGAAGGGTTCGCGCGGCTTCTACGACCGGGAAAGCACGACGCGGCCCGGCGTGCTGCGCAACTTCGACCTGATCGCCCCCGGCGGCTACGGCGAGCTGGTCAGCGGCAGCGAACGCGAATCCGACTACGCCACGATCGTCACCCGGATGCGGGAAACCGGCGAGAACCCGGCCAAGTACGGCTGGTACCTGGACATGGTCCGCGCGGGCATCCCGGCCAGCGCCGGCTTCGGCATGGGGCTGGAGCGGCTCACCCGGTACCTGACCGGGCTCGACTCGGTGTGGCAGGTCAGCGCGTACCCGAAGATCCCGGGCCTGGTGTCCCCGTGACCGGCCTGCGTGCCGACGGCTTCCCGGAAGCGGAGGTGCGGTACCGGGCCCGCACCGGCCCCGAAGCCGCCTTTCCCGCGCTGAAGTCCTACGGCCACGAAGTCTTCGGTGCGAGCGCGACCGCGGACGCGGACGGCGACCTGATCGACCGCGCGCGGCTGGTGCCGCCGGTGTTCGTGCCGCGGCGGCTGGAGAAGCTGATCGAGCTCGGCCGGGAGCCCTTGTTCTCCGATGTCGACCTGCGCACCGAGATCGGCGGGTTCGCCTCGGCCCTGCCGGTCTACCTGTCCGGGTTCGGCTCGACCGAGCTCGGCAGCACCGAACTCGGGGTGGCCGCCGCGCGCCAGGCCGGCGCGCTCGGGATCCCGATGGTGATCGGCGAGAACGTCGTCCCGGCCAACGGCTACGGGCGTGGGCCGTCCACCGCGCAGCCGGCCCTGCTGACCCGGGTCCGGGCCTACCTCGACGCCGGGACCGGGAGCGAGGGCGGTGTGGTCGTGCAGCAGAGCACCGAGGACGCCGACGCCGAGGTGTGGAACCTCGTGTACAGCGACCCCGGCGTGGCGCCGCTGCTGGCCACCGGCCGGCTCGGGTTCGAGCTGAAACTGGGCCAGGGCGCCAAACCCGGGCTCGGCGGGATGACGGTCGTCGACACGGCGAGCTCCGCCCGGTTGCGCGACCGGTACGCGATGAGCGACGTCTTCGACGGCGAATCCGGGCGCGTGCTGCGGTCGGCCAGCCCGGGGACGTTCACCGGCGAGATCCTCCGGCAGCAGGTCCACTTGATGCGCAACAACTTCCCGCGCGCCCGGGTGTGGGTGAAGCTGCCGCCCGGCCGGGACGTCGGCGCGGCGGCCGCCGTCGCCTGGGCGGCCGGGGCCGACGCGGTGACCGTCGACGGCGCCGAAGCGGGCACCGGCTGGGCGCCACTGTCCTTTCTGGACCACGTGGGGCTGCCGCTGGCCGAGTGCCTGCGGCGCGTCGGCCCACCGGCGGGCTGCCTGCTCGCCAGCGGCCGGATGTGGGCCGGCGCCCGCGCGGTCAAGTGCCTGGCGCTGGGAGCGCGCGCGGTCGGCCTCGGGCGGGCGGCGCTCGTGGCCGTCGACGAGGACCCGGGCCACGGCCTCCACCGGCTCGTCGACGCCCTGGCGTTCGAGGCGCGGCTGCTGATCAGCGCCCTCGGCAAGTACGCGGCAGGCGACCTCGGCGCGGAGGACGTCTGGCAGGACGGCGGGACCGGCCGGTGACCGGACGGACGACAGCGAACATCGGAGACCACGAAATGGGTGAGCAGCGGGAAGCCGTCGTGGACGGCTGGAGGGAACCGGTGGCCGCCGGCGTCGCGCTCGGCGTCGTCGAGCCGGTTCGGACCGCCACCGCCACGACGACCAGCCACCACGGCGAAATCCTGCAGGGCGTCTTCGCCGACGCCGACGGCAGGCTCCGGCGCGGCCTGCTGTCGATGCCGTGCCACCTGCACTCCGCGCGGGCGAGCTTCACCCCCGCCCCGGGTGCCCCGCTGGTCGTCGAGCCCGCGGGCAAGCTGAAGGCCCGGCGGGCCGCGGAAGCGACCCTGGAACTGCTCGGGCACGGCGACGTCGGCGGCTACCTGGAGCTGGCGGGCACGGTGCCGGCTTCCCGCGGGTTCGGCTCGTCGACCTGCGACGTGCTGGTGGCCGTGCGGGCGGTGCAGGGCGCGTTCGGCCGTGAGCTGCCCAGCGCGGTGATCGCCCGGCTGGCCGTCCAGGCGGAGATCGCGTCGGATCCGCTCATGTTCGGCGGGAACCCGGTGCTGTTCGCGCAGCGGGACGGCATCGTGCTGGAGGACTTCGGCTGCCGCCTGCCGCGGCTGGCCGCCATCGGGTTCGGCACCAGCGCCACCGGCACCGGGATCGACACGCTGTCCCTGCCGCCGGCCGAGTACACCCCCTCGGACGTCGCCCGCTTCCGCGACCTGCGCGACCAGCTGCGCGGCGCGCTGAGCGGCGGTGACCCCGCCGCGCTCGGCGCGGTCGCCACGGCCAGCGCCGAGCTCAACCAGCGGAACCTGCCCATCCCGGGGCTCGACCGGATCACCGCGCTGATCCGCCGGACCGGCGCGGCCGGGCTGCAGATCGCGCACAGCGGCGACGTGGCGTCCCTGCTCTTCGACGCCCGGCAGCCGGACGTCGAACGGCAGCGGGAACGCGCCCGGCTGCTGCTGGCCGACCTCGGCATCAAGGACGTCTGGCGCTTCACGGTGGGGGGTCCGCGATGACCCGGCAGATCGGCCGCGCGTTCGCGTCGGTGGTCGAGGCGAACGAACTGCCCCGGATCGTCCGGCTGGAGGAGAACCTCTACGCCGCGGTGTTCACCCTGATGAAGCTGCTGCCCGCGCGGTACATCGTCGACCGGGCGCGGAGCAGCGGCGAGCTGGCGCCGGGCGCGACGGTGATCGAGACGTCCTCGGGCACGTTCGGGCTCGGGCTGGCGCTGGTCTGCCGGCTGCGGGGGCACCCGCTGATCGTCGTCGGCGACCCGGCGATCGACCGGAACCTGCGGACCCGGCTGGAGTTCCTCGGCGCGCGGGTCGAGCTCGTCGACGCCTTCGACGCCCCCGGCGGGATCCAGGGCGCGCGGCTGGCCCGCGTCGCGGAACTGCACCGGGCGCACCCGGGCAGCTACGTGCCCGACCAGTACGAGAACCCGGACAACCCGGGCGCCTACGGGATGGTGGCCGACCAGCTGCTCGGCACGCTGGGCCCGATCGGCAGGCTGGTCGGCCCGGTCGGCTCCGGCGGCTCCACCGGCGGCCTGGCCGCCGCACTGCGACGGTCGGGCGGCGACACCCGGCTGACCGGGGTGGACACGCCCGGCAGCGTCATCTTCGGCCACCACAACGGGAAACGGCTGCTGCGCGGGCTCGGCAGCAGCATCCACGCCGGCAACGTCCGGCACACCGCCTACGACGACGTGCACTGGGTCGGCGCGGCACCGGCGTTCTGGACCACCCGTGAGCTCTACGCCGAGCGGGCGATCTTCGCCGGGCCGACGAGCGGCGCGTCCTTCCTCGCCGCGCGGTGGCACGCCCGCCAGGAGCCGGATTCGGTGACGGTCGCGCTGTTCCCGGACGACGGCTACCGCTACCTCGACACCGTCTACTCCGACGACTGGCTGCGCGAACAGGGCGTCGACCGGCTCCCGCCGCCCGCCGAGCCCAAGCCGGTCACCGCCCCCGACGACCTCGACGAACACTGGTCGCACCTCGTGTGGGGGCGGCGGCCGCTCACCGAAGCAAGGAGATTCCCGTCATGAGCAACCCCTTCGACGACGACACCGCCGCGTTCCTGGTGCTGGTCAACGCCGAGAACCAGCACTCGCTGTGGCCGGCGGCGATCGAGGTGCCCGCCGGCTGGACGGTCACGCTCGGGCCGGAGCCCCGCCAGGTGTGCCTCGACCACGTCGACCGCCACTGGACGGACCTGCGCCCGGCCAGCCTGATCGCGGCCATGGGCGAGTCCGGCCGTTCCTGATGTCCGTCCCGAGGGTGGGTTCCGTGTTTCCTCTGTCATTCGCGCAGCAACGGTTGTGGTTCCTCGATGAGCTCGAAGGGCCGAGTTCGACGTACACCGTGACGCTGTCGGTCCGGCTGCGGGGGCCGGTCGGCCGCGGGGCGCTCGCCGCGGCCTTCGACGACGTCGCCGAGCGGCACGAGCCGCTGCGGACCGTGTTCCCGGCGGAGGACGGTGTCCCCCGCCAGCACGTGCGGTCCGGGGTGTCGGTTCCGGTGTCCTTTGTGGATACCGAGGACGTCGAGGCCGGTCTCGCGGCCGCCGCCAAGCACGTCTTCGACCTGGCGGCGGAACTGCCGGTGCGCGCCTGGCTCTTCTCGGCGACGGCGGCGGACCACGCGCTGCTGATCAGCGTGCACCACATCGCCTGCGACGGCTGGTCGCTCGACCCGCTGCTGCGCGACCTCGGCACCGCCTACGCGGCGCGGCTGGCCGGCGCGGCGCCGCAGTGGGCCCCGCTCCCGGTCCGGTACCGGGACTACACGCTGTGGCAACGGGAACTGCTCAGCCGGGAGGACGACGACCAGAGCACCATCGCGACCCAGCTGGCGTTCTGGCGGGAGACGCTCGCCGGGCTGCCGGCCGAGCTGGCGCTGCCGCTGGACCGGCCGCGGCCGGCCACGGCGGCCCACGCCGGCGGCACCGTCGCGGAGCCGATCCCGCCCGCGCTGCTCGACGCGCTGACGGCCCTCGCCGAGGAGCACGAGGTCACGCTGTTCATGGTGCTGCAGGCGGCGGTGGCCGTGCTCTACACCCGGCTCGGGATGGGCACCGACATCCCGCTCGGCACGCCGGTCGCCGGCCGCACCGACGACGCGCTCGACGAGCTGGTCGGCTTCTTCGTCAACACGCTGGTGCTGCGGACCAGCACCGCGGGCAACCCGTCGTTCCGCACCCTGCTGGAGCGCGTGCGCGAGACCGACCTGGCCGCGTTCGCCCACCAGGAACTGCCCTTCGAACGGCTCGTGGAGGTCCTCAACCCCGCGCGCTCGAGCGCGCGGCATCCGCTGTTCCAGACCATGCTCACCCTGCAGAACACCGCCCCCGTCGAGCCCCGCTTCGCCGGGCTGACCGCGACCCTGGAGCACCGCGACGCGGGCACGGCGAAGTTCGATCTGCACTTCGAAGTGAAGCCGGCCCCCGCCGGCGACCGCGGGCTCGTCCTCTCGGCCGACTACGCGAGCGCGCTGTTCGACGCGGAAACCGTGCGGGCCCTGGTGCGCCGGCTGCTGCTCGTCCTGCGGCAGGCGTGCGCGGACCCGGCGCGGCCGCTCGACCGCGTCGACGTCCTGCTGCCCGGCGAACACCACGAACTCGTCGTCGCCTACAACGACGTCGCCGCCACCGAGGCGCCCGCCGCCCTCGGCGAGCTGTTCGAGCGGCAGGCACGGCGGACGCCGGAAGCCACCGCCGTGGTGTGCGGGGCGGAGGAGCTGACCTACCGGGAGCTGGCGGCCCGCGCCGCCGGGTTCGCCGGCGCACTGGCCGGCGCCGGGGCGACCGGATCGGTCGCGGTGCTCCTGCGCCGCGGGGCCGACCAGGTCGCCGTGCTGCTCGCACTGGCCCGGCTCGGCGCGGTCTACGTTCCGCTGACCGCCGGCTTCCCGGCCGGGCGGACGGCCGCCTTCCTGGCCGCCACGGACGCGCGGGTGCTGGTCACCGACGCCGCGCACCGGTCGGACGAGACGGTCGCGCACTTCCCCGGAGCCGTGTTGTACGCCGAGGACTTGCCCCGGACCGGATCGGCGCCCGCGCCGGCCGTCCACCCCGGCTCGCTCGCGTACGTGATGTTCACGTCGGGTTCGACCGGCCGCCCGAAGGGGGTGGCGGTTTCCCACGCCAACGTCGCCGCCCTCGTCCGGGAACGCTGCTGGGCCGGCGGGAACCACCGCCGGGTGCTGCACCACTCGGCACTGGGGTTCGACGCGACCGTGTACGAGGCCTGGGTGCCGCTGCTGTCCGGCGGGACCATGGTGATCGTGCCGGACGCGCGGGTCGGCACCGCGACGCTGGCCCGGGCGATCGTCGAAGGCGGGGCCACCGCGGCGTACCTGACGACAGCGCTGTTCGCCGCGATGGCGCAGAGCGAGCCGGCCGCGCTGCGGCACCTGCGCGAGATCTGGACCGGCGGTGACGTCCTGCCGGCGGCATCGCTGCGGCAGGTGCTGGACGCGTGCCCGGAGCTGACCGTCGCGCACGTGTACGGGCCCACCGAGACGACGGTGTTCTGCAGCCACGAGACCTTCGGCCCCGGACGCCCGTTCGCCGGGAACCTGTCCCTCGGCCGCCCGATGGCCGGCACCGGGATGTACGTGCTGGACGACGCGCTCCGGCCGGTCCCGGTCGGCGGCACCGGCGAGCTGTACGTCTCCGGCTCGCACGTCGCCCACGGCTACCTGGGGCAGAGCGGCCTGACCGCGACCCGGTTCGTCGCCTGCCCGTTCGGCACCGGCGAGCGGATGTACCGCACCGGCGACCTCGCGCGCTGGCGCGCCCCGGGCGTGCCGGAGTTCGCCGGGCGGGTCGACGGGCAGGTCAAGATCCGCGGCTTCCGCATCGAAACCGCCGAGGTCGAACGCGCGCTGACGGCCTGCACCGGAGCGCAGGCCGTGGTGGTGGCCCGGGAGGACCGGCCCGGCGACAAGCGGCTGGTGGCCTACCTCGCCACCGGCCGTGCCCCCGACCGGCGGGCCCTGCGCGAGGAACTCACCACGATGCTGCCGGAGTACATGATCCCGGCCGCCGTCGTGGTGCTGGACCGGCTGCCCCGCACCGGCAACGGCAAGCTGGACCGGGCGGCCCTGCCCGCGCCGGAGTTCCACGGCGAAGGCGGCCGCGACCCGCGCACGGTCCGGGAAGAGCTCCTGTGCGGCTTGTTCGCCGAGGTGCTCGGCGCGTCCGCGGTGGGTCCCGACGACGACTTCTTCGCTCTCGGCGGGCATTCCCTGCTGGCGACCCGGCTGATCAGCCGGGTCCGCACGGTGCTCGACGCGGAGCTGGGCATCCGCGACCTGTTCGCCGCACCGACCCCGGCCGGGATCGACCGGCGGCTCGGCGGCCCCGGCCCGCGGCGCCCGCCGGTGGTGCCGTCGGACCGGCCCGGGCCGCTGCCCCTGTCCTACGCCCAGCAACGGCTGTGGTTCCAGCACGAGCTGGAGGGGGCGAGCGCGACCTACAACATCCCGCTGGCCCTGTGGCTCTCGGGCGAACTGGACCGGGACGCGCTGCGGCTCGCCGTGGCGGACCTGCTGGAGCGCCACGAAACCCTGCGCACGGTGTTCCCCGCCCGGGACGGTGTGCCGTTCCAGCGAGTGGTGGACCGGCCGCCGGTGCCGCTCACCTTCGAGGACGTCCCGGGCATCGGGGACGGCGAACTGGACGGGCGGCTCGCGGCCGCCTCCCGGTACGCGTTCGACCCGACCGGTGAGGTTCCGCTGCGGATCCACGCGTTCAGCACGTCGGCCCGGCGGCACGTCGTGCTCGTCCTGGTGCACCACATCGCCTGCGACGGCTGGTCGCTGCGGCCGCTGCTGGCCGACCTGAGCACCGCCTACACCGCCCGGCGGGGCGGCCAGGCTCCACAGTGGACACCGCTGGGCCTGCGGTACGCCGACTACACCTGGTGGCAGCGGGATCTGCTGGGCGCGGAGGACGAGCCGGGCAGCCTGCTCGCCGAGCAGTCCGCGTACTGGACGAAGGCGCTGGCCGGTCTGCCCGGGGAACTGGTCCTGCCCACCGACCGGCCCCGGCCCGCGGTGCTGTCCCACCGCGGCGACGTGGTGACGTGCGAGATCGACGCCGCCCTGCACCGGAAACTCGGGGAGCTGGGCCGGGCCCACGGCGCCACCCTCTTCATGGTCCTCCAGACCGCCCTCGCTGTCCTCTACACCAAACTCGGCGCCGGCACCGACATCCCCCTCGGCACCCCCATCGCCGGCCGCACCGACGAAGCCCTCGACGACCTCGTCGGGTTCTTCGTCAACACGCTCGTCCTCCGCACCGACACCACCGGCAACCCCACCTTCACCGAACTGCTCACCCAGGTCCGCGAAACCGACCTCGCCGCCTACGACCACCAGGACCTGCCCTTCGAACGGCTCGTGGAGCTCCTCAACCCCGAACGCTCCACGACCCGGCACCCCGTCTTCCAGACGATGCTCGTCCTCCAGAACGCCACCCCCGCCGGCTTCTCCTTCGCCGGGCTCGAGACCACGCTGGAGTCCCGCGACGCGGGCACGGCGAAGTTCGACCTCACCTTCGCGGCCGCCGAGACCGCCTCGGGGGCGCTGGCGCTGACCGTGGAGTACAGCACCGACCTGTTCGACCGGGCGACGGCCGAACAGCTCGGCCACCGGCTCGTGCGGGTGCTCGCCTCCGCCGCCGAGGACCCCGCCCGCCGCCTGGCCGACCTCGACGTCCTCGGCCGGGCCGAACGCGAAACCGTGCTGCGCGGCTGGAACGACACGGGCACGCCCCACGCGGCCACCACGGTGGACCGGCTCTTCGCGGAGCAGGCCGCCCGGACCCCGGCGGCCACCGCGCTCGTCTTCGGCGATCGGACGATGGGGTACGCCGAGCTCGACGGCCGGGTGAACCGGCTCGCCCACCACCTCGTGGCCCGGGGCGCCGGCCGCGGCCGGATCACCGCGATCCACCTCGAGCGCGGCCCGGACCTGGTGGTGGCGCTGCTCGCCGTCCTCAAGGCCGGCGGCGCGTACACCCTGCTCGACCCGGACCACCCGCCCGCGGCGACCCGGGCGGTGCTGGCCGAGGTCGGCAGCGCGGTCGTGGTCGGCCGGTCGGCGGCGGCCGCGCGGATCCGGGACGACGGGCTCACCGTGGTCTGCCTCGACGAGGAGGCGACGGCGATCGCGGCCCGGCCGGACACCCCGCCACCGCCCACCGCCGGCCCGGACGACCTGGCCTGCGTCATGTTCACCTCCGGCTCGACCGGCCGCCCCAAGGGCGTCGCCACCCCGCACCGGGCGCTGGCCGGCACCATGGTGGGCCAGGACTTCGCCGGCTTCGGCGTCGACGAGGTCGTCCTGCAGTGCTCGCCGATCTCGTGGGACGCGTTCGCGCTGGAACTGTTCGGCGCGCTCCTGCACGGGGCGGCGTGCGTGCTCCAGCCGGGTCAGCGCACCGAGCCGGCGGTGATCGCCGAGCTGACCGCCCGGCACCGGATCACGACGATGTACCTGTCGTCGAGCCTGTTCAACCTCATGCTCGACGAGTACCCCGAGACCTTCCGCGCGGTGCGGCAGGTGATGACCGGCGGCGAGGCGCTGTCGGTGCCCTACATCGCGAAGGCGATGGCCGCGTACCCGGGGCTGCGGATCGTCAACGGCTACAGCCCGCTGGAGAACACGATCTTCACCGTCTGCCACACCGTGACGCCCGAAGACCTCGCACGACCGTCGATCCCGGTCGGCCGGCCGATCGCCGGCAAGTCGGTCTACGTGCTCGACCCGATGCTCCGGCCGGTGGCGCCCGGGGCACCCGGTGAGCTGTACATGGCCGGGCTGGGCCTGGCCCGCGGCTACCACGGCCGCGCCGCGCTCACCGCCGGCCGGTTCGTCGCGTGCCCGTTCGGCCCGGCCGGCGCCAGGATGTACCGCACCGGCGATCTCGTGCGCTGGGCCGCCGACGGCAGGCTGGAGTTCCTCGGCCGGGTCGACGACCAGGTCAAGCTGCGCGGCTTCCGGATCGAGCCCGCCGAGGTCGAACTGGCGCTGACCCGCTGCCCCGGCGTCGGCCGGGCCGCGGTCGTCGTCCGGGAAGACCGGCCGGGTGACAAGCGGCTCGTCGCCTACCTGGTCGCCGACGGCGAGCCGGACGTCGACGGGATCCGCGAGTCGCTGGCCGCCGCCGTGGCGGACCACCTCGTGCCCGCCGCGTTCGTCGTGCTCGACGCGCTGCCGATCACGGCCAACGGCAAGCTCGACCGCCGGGCGCTGCCCGCGCCCGACTACGCGGCGGACGCCGGCGGCCGCGAGCCGCGGACCCCGCAGGAGGAAGTCCTCTGTGGACTGTTCGCCGAAGTGCTCGGGCTGCCCGGGGTCGGCATCGACGGCCACTTCTTCAAGCTGGGCGGGCATTCGCTGCTGGCGACCCGCCTGATCAGCCGGGTCCGCACGGCACTGGGAGTCGAATTGAGCATCCGGGACCTGTTCGCCCACCCCACGGTCGCCGGGATCGTGCCGTTGCTGGCCGGCCTCGGCCGGGCCCGCCCCGCCCTGCGCCGGCGCGTGCTGACCGAGCCGGGTGAGCTGTCGTGACCGGCGCGTCCGCGATCCCGCTGTCCTTCGCCCAGCGGCGCCTCTGGTTCCACGACGAGCTGGAAGGAGCGAGCTCGACCTACACCGTGACCGTTTCCCTCCGGCTCGAAGGGGAGCTGGACCGGACGGCGCTCGAACGGTCGTTCGCGGACGTCTGCGAACGGCACGAAGTGCTGCGCACGGTGTTCCCGGTGACCGGCGGCGTTCCCGCGCAGCGCGTCCTCGAGCCCGCCGCGGCCGCCGTCCCCGTCCACCTCGAGGACGTCGCCGAAGCCGACCTCGAAGAGACGCTCGCCGCCCGCGCCCGGCACGTGTTCGACCTCACCACCGAGCTCCCGCTGCGGGTGTCGTTGCTCGCGCTCGGCCCGGCCGTGCACGTCCTGCTGGTCGTCGTCCACCACATCGCCTGCGACGGCTGGTCGCTCGGACCGCTGCTGCGGGACCTGGCGACCGCCTACCGGGCCCGCTGCGCCGGCGGGGCGCCGGCGTGGCCACCGCTTCCCGTGCAGTACGCGGACTACACCGTGTGGCAACGCGACCTGCTCGGCGGCGAAGACGACCCGGACAGCGTCCTGTCCGCCCAGCTGGACTTCTGGCGCGAACAGCTGCGACACCTGCCCGAGGAGATCCGCCTGCCGCGCGACCGGCCGCGGCCCGCCGTCGCCTCGTTCCGCGGTGACGTCGTCCCGATCGCCCTCGGCGCCGCCCTCCACCGCGGGTTGCTGGCCCGGGCCGCGGCCCGGGACGCGACCGTGTTCATGGTGCTGCAGGCCGCGCTGGCGGCTCTGTACACCAAGCTCGGTGCGGGCACCGACATCCCGCTCGGGGCGGCACTGGCCGGCCGGACCGACGAGGCGCTCGAAGACCTCGTCGGGTTCTTCGTCAACACCGTCGTGCTGCGCACGAGCACCGCGGGGAACCCGGCGTTCGAGGAACTGCTCGACCGCGTCCGGGAGACGAACCTGGCCGCGCACGCCCACCAGGACGTCCCGTTCGAGCGGCTGGTCGAGGTGCTCAACCCGGCCCGGTCCGCGGCGCGCCACCCGCTGTTCCAGACCCTGCTCACGCTGCAGAACACCGGCGGGGCCGCGGCGGAGCTGCCCGGACTGGCGGTCACCGCCCTCCCGGTGGCGGTGCCGGTGGCGAAGTTCGACCTCACGATCGCGTTCGCCGAAGTCACCGGGGCCGACGGCACGCCGCTGGGCATCGAGGGCGGCATCGAGTACGCCACCGACCTGTTCGACCGCGCCACCGTCGTCACCCTGCTCGGCCGGCTCGTGCGCCTGCTGGAGCAGGTCGTCGCCGACCCGGGGACACGGCTGGACCGGCTCGACCTGTTCGACGGCCCGGAACGCGCGGCCCTGCTGACGGCCTACAACGACACCCCGCCCGGCCCGCCGGTGCGGCTGGGCCTCGGTGAGGCGTTCGACCGGCAGGTGGCGGCCACCCCGGACGCGATCGCGCTGCACCACGAGCAGACCCAGCTGACCTACGCCGAGACCGGCGCGCGCACCGACCGGCTGGCCCGGCACCTGCGCACCCTCGGCGCCGGGCCCGGCCGGTGCGTCGCGCTCGCCGTGCCGCGCTCGCCCGACGCGGTGATCGCCCTGCTCGCCGTCATCAAGACCGGGGCGGCGTACGTGCCCCTCAGCCTGGGCGACCCCGCGGCCCGGCTGGCCCACGTGCTGGCGGTGACCACGCCCCGGGTGATCGTGACCACCTCGGCCGCCGCCGTGCTGCTGCCGCCGGCCACGGTGCCGAAGTGCGTCCTGGACGACGTCGTGCTGCCCGCCGAGGGTCCCGCCCCCGGTGCCGCCACGGTCGCCGTACCCCCCGCGGCCCCCGCCTACGTCATGTTCACCTCCGGCTCCACGGGACGGCCCAAGGGCGTCGCGGTGACCCACGCCAACGTCCTGTCCCTGGCCGGGGACCCGGGCTGGGACGGCGGCCACCACGACCGGGTGCTGCACTACTCGGTGCAGGGTTTCGACGCCTGCGTCTACGAGATCTGGGTGCCGCTGCTGCGCGGCGGGACCGTGGTGATCGCGCCCGACTGCCGGGTCGACACCGACCTGCTGGCCCGGACGATCCGGGCGGGCGCGCCGTCGGCCGTGTACCTGACGACCGCCCTGTTCGCCGCGATGGCCCAGGACGAACCCGCGGCGCTCGGCCGGTTGCGCGAAGTGTGGACCGGCGGTGACGTCCTGGCGCCCGCGGTGCTGGCGCGGGCGCTGCGGGAGTGTCCGGAGCTGACGGTCACGCACGTGTACGGGCCGACCGAGACGACGGTCTTCTGCAGCTACGAGACGTTCGGCCCGGACCGCCCGCTCGACGGCGGCCTGTCGCTCGGGCGGCCGATGGCCGGCACGGCGATGTACCTGCTGGACGAGCACCTGCGGCCGGTCCCCGTCGGAGCAGCCGGCGAGCTCTACGTCTCGGGCGCCCACGTGGCCCAGGGCTACGTGGGCCAAGGCGGCCTGACCGCCACCCGCTTCGTCGCCTGCCCGTTCGGCCCGGGCCGGATGTACCGCACCGGGGACCTGGCCCGGTGGCGCGCCGAAGGCGTGCTGGAGTTCCTCGGCCGGGTGGACGGCCAGGTGAAGCTGCGCGGGTTCCGGATCGAGACCGGCGAAGTCGAGCGGGCGCTCACCGCGTGCCCGGGCGTCGGCCAGGCCGCGGTGGTCGTGCGCGAGGACCGGCCGGGCGACAAGCGGCTGGTGGCCTACCTCGTCGCCGCGTCCGGGCTCGACCTCACCGCGGTCCGGGACCGGATCACCGAGGTGCTGCCCGGGTACATGGTGCCGTCGGCCTTCGTCGTGGTGGCCGCCCTGCCGCGGACCGGCAACGGGAAGCTGGACCGGGCGGCCCTGCCCGCCCCGGAGGTCCGGGGCGGGGGCCGGGCCCCGCGCACGGCCCGGGAAGAGCTCCTGTGCGGCCTGTTCACCGAGGTGCTCGGGGTGCCCGGCGTGGGTCCCGACGACGACTTCTTCGCCCTCGGCGGGCATTCCCTGCTGGCGACCCGGCTGATCAGCCGCATCCGCACGGTGCTCGACGCGGAACTGGGCATCCGCGACCTGTTCACCGCGCCGACCCCCGCCGGGATCGCCCGCCGGCTCGACCGGGGCCGGGCCGCCCGGCCGAAACCGCGGGCCCGGCCTCGGCCCGCGCGGCTGCCGCTGTCCCCCGCCCAGCAGCGGCTGTACTTCCTGGACGAGTGGGAGGACGCGAGCGGGGCCTACAACGTCGCGACGGCCCTGCGGATCTCCGGCGAGTTCGACGCCGGCGCCGTGGTCGCGGCGATCCACGACGTCGTCGACCGGCACGAGGTGCTGCGGACCGTCATCGACCACGACGGCCCCGGCCAGGTCGTGCTGAGCGCCGGCACGGCGGTCCCGGTGACCGTGCGGAGCGTCGCGGCGGCCGGGATCGACGCGGCGGTGGCCGCCGTGACGAACCCGGCGTTCACCCTGACCGGCGAAATCCCGGTCCGTGCGGCGGTGTTCGCCGTCTCGCCGGCCGACCACGTGCTGGTGCTCGTGGTGCACCACATCGCCTGCGACGGCTGGTCGATGGGGCCGCTGCTGGCCGACCTGGCCACGGCCTACCGCGCGCGCCGGGCCGGTGCCGCGCCACAGTGGACACCGCTGCCGGTGCAGTACGCGGACTACACGCTGTGGCAGCAGGAACTGCTCGGCGCCGAGGACGATCCCACCAGTGTCCTCAGTGGACAGATCGCCTTCTGGACGGCGGCGCTGGACGGGCTGCCGGCCGAGCTGGCCCTGCCCCGCGACCGGCCGCGCCCGGCGACGTCGACGTCCGGCGGCGCGGTGCTCCCGGTCGAGATCGACGCTTCGCTGCACCAGGGCCTCCTGGAGCTGGGCCGGGCCCACGGCGCCACCCTCTTCATGGTCCTGCAGACCGCTCTCGCTGTCCTCTACACGAAACTCGGCGCCGGGAACGACATCCCCCTCGGCTCGCCCATCGCCGGGCGGACCGACGAAGCCCTCGACGACCTCGTCGGCTTCTTCGTCAACACCCTCGTCCTGCGCACCGACACCGCCGGCAATCCCACCTTCACCGAGCTACTGCACCGGGTGCGGGAAACCGACCTCGCCGCCTACGACCACCAAGACGTCCCCTTCGAAAAGCTCGTCGAACTCCTCAACCCCGAACGCTCCACCGCGCGGCACCCCCTCTTCCAGACCATGCTGGTGCTCCAGAACACCAGCCCCGCCGACTTCTCCTTCGCCGGCGGGGAAACCGAACTGCTGCCGCTGCCCGCCCAGACGGCCAAGTTCGACCTGTCACTGGCCTTCGCGGAGACGCTCGACGGCGACGGCAAGCCGGCCGGCCTCAGCGGCGGCGTCGAATACGCCACCGGGCTGTTCGACCGGGCCACCGTCGAAGCGATCTTCGCGCGATTCCTGCGGGTGCTGGCCCAGGCCGTCGACCGGCCGCGGACCACCGTCGGCGAGTTCGACGTGCTGAGCGCGGACGAGCGCCGGATCCTGCTGCTGGAGAACAACGACACCGCGGCGGACTTCCCCGACGTGACCCTGCCGGAGGTGTTCGAGGACCGGGCCGCCCGGATGCCGGACGCGGTCGCGCTGGTCTTCCGGGACACCGTGCTGACCTATGCCGAGCTCAACGGCCGGGCCAACCGGCTGGCGCGCCACCTGGTGGCCCAGGGCGCCGGCCCCGAACAGCCGGTCGCGCTGGCGCTGCCCCGCTCGGCCGAGACGGTCGTCGCCCTGCTGGCGATCCTCAAGGCCGGCGCGGTCTACCTGCCGGTCGACCCGGACCTGCCGCCGGACCGGCTCACCTACCTGCTGACCGACGCGAACCCGCTGCTGATGCTGGAAAAGCCGGTCGGCGAAGAGGTCCTCGCCCGGTACCCCGCCACGAACCTGGCCGATACGGACCGGACGGCCCCGCTGCGGCCGTCGAACGGCGCCTACATCATCTACACCTCCGGCTCGACGGGACGGCCCAAGGGTGTCCTGGTGGAGCACCGGGCCCTGACCAACCTGCTGCTCAACCACCGCGGCGGCCACGTCGTCGGCGACCCGGGACAGCGGCTGCGGGTCGGCCTGAGCGCCGTCTTCCCGTTCGACACCTCGCTGGAGGGCCCGCTGCTCATGGCCGAGGGCCACGAACTGCACGTGCTCGACGACGAAACCCGCCAGGACCCCCGCGCGACCATCGACTACGTGGAACGCAACCGGATGGACCTGCTGCACACCACCCCGTCCTACGCGCAGCAGCTCGTCACGGCCGGGCTGCTGGCCGGCACCGGGCCCCGGCGGAAGATCGGGCTCAGCGCGAAGTTCTCCTTCGACACCTCGCTCGAAGGCCCGCTGCTCATGGTCGAAGGGCACGAACTGCACCTGCTCGACGACGAAACCCGGCGGGACCCGCGGGCCATGGTCGACTACGTGGACCGCCACGGCGTCGACTTCCTCGACCTCACCCCGACGTACGCGCAGCAGCTGATCACGGCCGGGCTGCTGACCGGGGGACGGCACCACCCCCGGATCCTGATGCTCGGTGGCGAAGCCGTGCCGCAGGCGCTGTGGGACGCGGTCGCCGAGGCCCCCGGCGTCACCGGTTACAACGTCTACGGCCCGACCGAGTGCACGGTCGACGCCCTGTCCCGGCGCATCGACGGCGGGGGCCGCCCGTCGCTGGGGCTGCCGCTGCGCAACCTGCGGGTTTACGTGCTCGACGACGACCTCCGTCCGGTGCCGCCCGGTGTGCCCGGCGAGCTGTACCTGGCCGGCCGTCAGCTCGCGCGCGGTTACGCCGGCAAGGCGGCGCTCACCGCGTCGAGGTTCGTGGCCTGCCCGTTCGGCGCGGCCGGGACCAGGATGTACCGCACCGGCGACCTAGTCCGCTGGCTGCCGGACGCGACGCTCGAGTACCTCGGCCGCACCGACCACCAGGTCAAGGTGCGCGGCTTCCGGATCGAGCCGGGCGAGATCGAGCACGTCCTCGGCGAACAGCCCGGCGTCGCCGAGACGGTGGTGGTCGTCCGGGAGGACCGGCCCGGGGACCGGCGCCTGGTCGCCTACGTCGTCGCCGAGGACGGCGCGGACCTCGACCCGGCGGCCCTGCGGCGCACCCTGTCGGCGTCGTTGCCGGACTACCTCGTACCGTCGGCCTTCCAGCAGCTCGACGCGCTTCCGCTGACGGCGCACGGGAAACTGGACCGGCGGGCACTGCCGGCGCCGGACTACGGGACGGCCGCGGGAGCCCGGGAAGCCCGTTCACCGCGGGAGGAGATCGTCCGCGGGTTGTTCGCCGAGGTGCTCGGCCTGGCCGCGGTCGGCACCGAGGCCGACTTCTTCGCCCTCGGCGGGCATTCGCTGCTGGCCACCCGGCTGATCAGCCGGATCCGCACGGTGCTCGGCGTGGAACTGGGCCTGCGGGACCTGTTCGCGGCGCCCACCCCGGCGGGCCTCGACCGGCGGCTCGGCGAAAGCGCGGCCGCCCGGCCGCCGCTGCGGCCGCTCCCCCGGCCCGGACGGCTGCCCCTGTCCCCCGCGCAGCAGCGGTTGTGGTTCCTGACCGAGCTCGACGGGCCGGACGCGGGCTACACCATCTCGACGGCGCTGCGGCTGACCGGCGAGTTCGACCCGGCGGCCCTGTGCGCGGCGCTCGACGACGTCGTCGACCGGCACGAAGTGCTGCGCACGGTCTTCGTGGCCGACGACGGCAGCCCGCGCCAGGAGGTGACGGCGCTCGGCGCGGACGTGCGGGTGCTCGACGTGTCCGCCGAAGACGTCGGCGCCCGGGTGGCGGGCGCGGTCCGCGCCCGGTTCGACCTGGCCTCGGAGATCCCCCTGCGCGCCTGGGTGTTCGCCGTTTCGCCGGTCGAGCACGTCCTGGTGCTGCTCGTGCACCACATCGCGTGCGACGGCTGGTCGATGGGCCCGCTGCTGGGCGACTTGGCCGAGGCCTACGGCGCCCGCTCGGCCGGCCGGCCTCCCCAGTGGACGCCGTTGCCGGTGCAGTACGCGGACTACACGCTGTGGCAGCGCGAACTGCTGGGCTCAGCGCACGATCCGGCCAGCGTCGTCGCCGGGCAGGTCGAGTTCTGGACGCGGACCCTGGCGGACCTCCCGGCGGAGCTGGCCCTGCCGCTCGACCGGCCCCGGACGTCGCCGCGGTCCCCCCGCGGCGGAGTGCTGCCGGTGGCCTTGGACGCGGCGCTGCATGAGGAACTGCTCGCACTGGCCCGCGCCCAGGGCGCGACGCTGTTCATGGTGCTGCAGGCCGCCCTCGCGGCGCTGTTGACCAAGCTGGGGGCCGGCACCGACATTCCCCTCGGCACCCCCGTCGCCGGCCGCACCGACGAAGCCCTCGACCACCTCGTCGGCTTCTTCGTCAACACCCTTGTCCTCCGCACCGACACCGCAGGAGACCCGACCTTCACCGAACTGCTGCACCGCGTCCGGGAAACCGACCTCGCCGCCTACGACCACCAAGACGTCCCCTTCGAAAAGCTCGTCGAACTCCTCAACCCCGAACGCTCCACCGCCCGCCACCCCCTCTTCCAGACCATGCTGGTGCTCCAGAACACCGACGCCGGCGAGCTGGCCTTCCCCGGCGTCGAAGCCACCCCGCTCCCCCTGCCCGCCGAGACCTCGGCGTTCGACCTCTCGCTGGCGTTCGCCGAGAACCGCGACGCCGACGGCCGGGCGGCCGGGATCACCGGCGGCATCGAGTACGCGGCGGACCTGTTCGACCGCGGCACCGTCCAGGCCGTGGCCGACCGCTTCCGCCGGGTGCTGGAGCAGGTCGTGCGCCGCCCTTCGGTCACGGTGTCGCGGCTGGACGTGCTCAGCGCGGCGGAACGCCACGACCTGCTGGTGGACCGCGCCGGCACCGGCACCGCGTTCGCCGGGCTGACGTTCGCCGAGACCTTCGAGCGCCAGGCGGCCCGCACGCCGGAGGCGGTCGCGCTCGTCTTCCGGGACACCGCCGTCACGTTCGGGGAACTGAACGCGCGGGCCAACCGGCTGGCCCGGTACCTGGCCGGCCGGGGCGCCGGCCCGGAAGCGGTCGTCGCGCTGGTCCTGCCCCGGTCGGCCGAAGTCGTCGTCGCGGTGCTCGCGATCTTCAAGGCCGGCGCGGTCTACCTGCCGGTGGACCCGGACCTGCCGCCGGACCGCCGCGCCTTCATGCTGCGCGACGCCCGCCCGGCCGTGGTCCTGGACCGCCCGGTCGACGAGGCGGACCTGGCCGGGCTGTCGCCGGCCGACCTGACCGACGGCGACCGGACGGCCCCGCTGCACCCGGCGCACGGCGCCTACCTCTGCTACACCTCCGGTTCGACCGGCCGCCCCAAGGGCGTCCTGATCGAGCAGCGGGCGCTGGCCAACCTGCTGGCCAACCACCTCGGCGGGCACGTCGTCGGCGGCAAGGACCGGCGGCTGCGGGCCGGGCTCAGCGCCGCCTTCTCCTTCGACACCTCGTTCGAGGGCCTGATCCTGCTGGCCGAGGGCCACGAGCTCCACCTGCTCGACGACGACACCCGCCACGATCCCGACGTGCTGGTGGACTACGTCGCCCGGCACGCGCTGGACATCCTGGACCTCACCCCGTCGTTCGCGCGGCAGCTGCTCACCGCCGGGCTGCTGGGCGAAGGCCACCACCGGCCGGGGATCGTGCTGCTGGGCGGCGAGGCGGCGCCGCCGTCGTTGTGGGAGGAGATCGCGCGCACCTCCGGTGTCACCGGGTACAACATCTACGGCCCCACCGAGTGCACGGTCGACGCGCTGTCGTGCCGGCTCCGGGCCGCCGAGCCACCGGGGATCGGGCTGCCGCTGCGCAACGTGCGGGCCTACGTCCTCGACGACGCACTGGGCCCGGTGCCGCCCGGCGTCCCCGGGGAGCTCTACCTCGCCGGGGCCCAGCTGGCCCGCGGCTACGCGGGGCGGGCCGCGCTGACCGCGTCGCGGTTCGTCGCGTGCCCGTTCGGCGACCCCGAAGACACAGCAGCGCGCAGCGCTTCCATGGGGGGTGGTGGCCGGGCGACGGGTGAGAGGATGTACCGCACCGGGGACCTGGTCCGGTGGTCACCGTCCGGCACCGTCGAGTACCTCGGCCGGACCGACGACCAGGTCAAGCTCCGCGGGTTCCGCATCGAACCGGGCGAGATCACCGAGGTCCTGCTCGGCAGGCCCGAGGTGGCGCAGGCCGCGGTGGTGCTGCGGGAGGACCACGGCGACCGGCGGCTCGTCGGCTACTTCGTGCCGGTGGGCGAGGCCGATCCGGCCGCGCTCCGGCGCGAGCTGACCGCGGTGCTGCCCGCCTACATGGTGCCGTCGGCGCTGGTCCCGCTGCCCGCACTCCCGCTGACCAGCAGCGGAAAGCTCGACCAGCGGGCCCTGCCGCTGCCGGAGGCACCGGCGGCCGCGACCGGGCGGGAACCACGGACACCGCAGGAGCGGGCGCTGTGCGAGCTGTTCGCCGACGTGCTGGGTCTGCCGCGGGTCGGCGTGGACGACGGCTTCTTCGACCTCGGCGGCCATTCGCTGCTGGCGACGCGGGTGGTGAGCCGGGCCCGCGCGGGCATCGGCCTCGACCTGAGCGTGCGGCTGCTGTTCCAGGAGCCGACCGTGGCCGGGCTGTGCGCCCGGCTCGGCGGCGAGCACGGCGGCCTCGAAACGCTGCTGCCGCTGCGGCCGCGGGGCACCGGCTCCCCGCTCTTCTGCGTCCACCCGGCCATGGGCATGAGCTGGTGCTACGCCGGGCTGCTCCGCCACCTGCACCCCGAGACGCCAGTGTACGGCCTGCAGACACCGGTCCTGACCGATCCGGGGCGCCTGCCCGGCAGCGTCGGGGAAATCGCCGACGAGTACGTCCGGGTGATCCGCGCGGTCCGGCCGCACGGGCCGTACCACCTGCTCGGCTGGTCGTTCGGCGGCGTGGTCGCCCAGGCGATCGCGACCCGGCTCCAGCGGGACGGCGAGACCGTCGGCCTGCTCGCGCTGATGGACGCCTACCCCACGGCATCGGGAACCGCGGATTCGCCGGCCGAGCTGCTCGACGTCCTGCTCGGCGACGTGGACCGCGCCTTCCTGGCCGGCCTGCCGATCGACACCGTCGCCGACGTGGTGACCGCGGCCCGCCGGGGCAACCCGGTGCTCGGGTTCCTCGAACAGCACGAGGTCGAGGCGCTCGCGGCCGCCGCGGCCCGGCACTCGGCCGTGGCCCTCGCCCACGAACCCGCCCGGTTCCACGGCGACGTCCTGCACTTCACGGCCGTCGCGGGCGCCGGCGGAAGCCGCCCGGACGCCGACCGCTGGGCCCGCTACACCGCGGGCGAGGTCGAAGTGCGCGAGCTCGACTGCCACCACCTGGAGATGACCAGACCGGAACCGCTGGCGCTGATCGCCGACGCCGTGCGCGACCGGATCCACCCGCCGGCGCCGATCCCGGCCCCAGCCACGCAGGAAGTGCGGAGATGACGAATACGGTGCGGAGCGGCGAACAGAACACGCCGGCGGAGGTGGCCCCGCCGCTGTGGCGGGACCGATCGACCCTGGGCTGGGCCTTCGCGAGAGGCGTGTCCGAGGTCGGTGACGAGATCTGGTTCGTGGCACTGGCCTTCAGCGCCGCCCAGCTCGGCAACGCGGGGCTGGCGGGGCTCGTGCTGGCCTGCGCCACCATCCCGCGGGCCCTGCTGATGCTGGTCGGCGGCGCGCTCACCGACCGGTTCGACGCCCGGCGGATGATGATCTTCTCCGACGTCGCCCGGATCGTGGTGCTCGGCGTCTCGCTGGCCGTCTTCGCCGCGGAAGGCGTCTCGGCGACGTTGCTGATCGCCATCGGGTTCCTCTTCGGCGTCGCGGACGCCTTCTACGGCCCGGCCGCCAGTGCCTTCCCCCGGCAGCTGGTACCCCGCCGGGAACTGGGCAGGCTGGCCGCCCTGCGACAGCTCATCGGCCGGTTCGCCGGGGTGGTCGGTGCCCCGCTCGGCGGTCTGCTCGTCGCCGGCTACGGGCTCGGCGGCGCGATCACGACGAACGCGCTGTCGTTCGCGGTCGTGCTCCTGGTGCTGATCGCGGTGCGCCCGCGCTGGCCGCGGGCGAAGTCCACCGGTGCGTCGGTGCGCGCGGACGTCAAGGACGGGCTCGTCTACCTGAAGCGGACGCCCCGCGTCCGCGATCTGATCATCGCGCTGTCGGGCCTGAACATCTTCGTTTCGCCGGTGCTGTCGATCGGGCTCGCGCTGCACGCGACCCGCAGCGGCTGGGGCGCGACCGGGCTCGGCTGGCTCACCGGCAGCATCGGGGTGGGCGCGGCGCTCGGCACCCTGGTCGCCATGCGCTGGCGGCCGGCCTACCCGGTGCGGACCGCGCTGCTCCTGTTGTTCGTCCAGGCCGCGTCGCTGGCCATGGTCGGGTTCGCGCCCTTCGGGCTGACGCTGGCCGCGATGATTTCGGTCGGGGTGGTGGCCGGGCTGGCGTCGCCGATGCTCTCCGGCGCCTTCCAGGCCACGGTGGACGACGAGTACCAGGGCCGGGCGAGCGCGGTGCTGAGCATCGCCGACGACGGCCTCGCTCCCCTGGCGATGGGCGGCTTCGGCGCGCTCGCCGCGCTGACCGGGCTCGCCACCGCGTCGATCGGCTTCGGCCTGGGCTTCGCGGCTCTGCTGGCCTTCTCGCTCTCCCGTCCCCACGTGCGGGCCATGCGGCTGGACGGCTCGACCGACGCCGAGGGCGCGCCCGGCGCACCGGAAGAGCGGCCGTGAGAACTGCCGCCGTTCTGCCCCAGCAGGCGCCGTCCGCCCGGATCGCCCGGGCATACGTTGCCGGACAGGGAGTTCCAGCCGGACTTCGACGGAGAAAGACGCAGAGGTGTGCCATGCGCAGCTTGATCTCACTCTCGGACATCTCGACGGGCGACCTCGCGGCGCTCGTCGGCCGGGCCGTCGAGTTCGGCGCCGGAGCCACGGCCACCCCGCTGGCCGGGCGGGCGGTCGGCACGTACTTCCGCCGGTCCTCCACCCGGACCCGGACCTCCTTCTGGCGCGCCGCGACCCGGCTCGGCGCGGACGTCATCACCTACGGCCCGGACGACCTGCAGCTGATCACCGGGGAGTCGCTGGCCGACACCGCGCGCGTGCTCTCGGGCTACCTGGACGCGCTCGTGGTGCGCACCAACGGCGACGTCGCCGAGCTGCGCGAGCTGGCGCAGGCGCCGGACCTCGCCGTGATCAACGCCCTCACCGAGTTCGAGCACCCGACGCAGGCGCTCGCCGACTTCGCCACCGTCGCGGAGGAGTTCGGCGAGCTCGCCGGACGGCACCTGCTCTACGTCGGCGAGGGCAACAGCACGGCGGCGGCCCTGGCGAAAGCGGCCGCGCTGACCCCGGACTTCGAGCTCACCCTGCTGACCCCGCCCGGGTACGGCCTGGCCGCCGAGGCGTTCGACGGCACCGGCGGCCGGGTCCGGCAGCACCACAGCCTCGACGACGTCCCGAAGCCGGTCGACGTCGTCTACACCAGCCGGTGGCAGACGATGGGAGTGTCCAAAGCGGACCCCGACTGGCGGACCGCGTTCGACCCGTACCAGGTGAACGCCGGTCTGCTGGAACGGGTCAGTTCCGCGTGGACGATCTTCCTGCACGACCTGCCCGCCGTCCGGGGCCAGGAAGTGACCGACGAGGTGCTGGACGGCTCGCGCAGCCGCGCCTGGCGGCAGGCCTACCACAAGATGACCGCCGCGATGGCCGTCCTCGAGTGGTGCACCGCCGCCCGGCCGAGCTGACCGGCCGGGAGGAGCCGCCGATGTCCCTCACCCACCCGCTGCCGGCACCCGCCCGCCGGAGCACCCCCGTCTCGCGGGCCGATCGCCTCGCGCTGCTGCACCGCGAACTCGAAGCACTCCAGGCCCGGTCGGACCGCAGCGACCCGCTGGACGAAACCCTGCTCTGCCTGACCGAGGCGGCCGCCCACGCCGCCGCGGCGGCGGAGCGGCTGCAGGCCTTTCCGCTGGACGGCGCCGAACGGACGGCCGAGCTGGGCAAGCTGCTCGCCGCCGCCCGGGCGGCCGTCGTCTGCGCCACCTACGCGATGGCAGACGCCCCCGCGCGACCCGATCGGAGCCGGACCATGAGCCAGCCGACCACGACGGCGGCCACCGAAGTGAGCGGGGCCGACCTGGCCCGGCGCTTCTACGAGTGCGTGGACGCGGGCGACTTCACCGCACTGGTCGCCCTGTTCACCGAAGACTGCGAATACCACCGGCCCGGCTACCGGCCCTGGTTCGGCCGGGCCGGGCTGACCACCTTCTACCGCGAGGAGCGCGTCATCAGTTCCGGCGCCCACACGCTGACCGCGGTGCTCGCGGACGGCCCGCACGTGGCCGTGCACGGCCGGTTCGACGGACTGCTGCGGACCGGGGCGGAGATCAGCATCGGGTTCGCGGACTTCTTCGAGCGGGACGGGACCGGCCTGTTCCGCAGGCGTCACACCTACTACTTCGCCCCGCTGGCCTGACCGCCGCCCGGAAGGAACACACCGTGACCCAGCAGATGACCGAACCGGCACCCGGCTTCGCCCGGCCCGGCCACGGCGATGCGTTCACCCCGCACGTGGTGACCATGACCTGGACCGAGGAGGGCGGCTGGCACGACCGGGGAATCGGCCCGCTGGAGCCGATCCCGATGCACCCGGCGATGATCGGCCTCCACTACGCCCAGGTGATCTTCGAAGGCCTGAAGGCGCACCGGCAGCCGGACGGGTCGGTGGCGGTGTTCCGCCCGGACCGCAACGCGCTGCGGTTCCGGCGTTCGGCGCGCCGGCTCGCCATGCCGGAACTGCCGGAGGAGGCCTTCCTCGCGGCGATCGACGCGGTCGTCGCGGCGGATCAGCACCTGCTGCCCGCCGACCCCGGCCTGAGCCTGTACCTGCGTCCGCTGATGTTCGCGACCGAGGCGAACCTGATGCTGCGGCCGTCGACGGAGTACCGGTTCCTGATGATGGCGTTCGTGGCGGGCGGCTTCTTCGGCGACGACGTGCTGGCGCCGGTGTCGGTGCTGATCAGCCGTGAGCACAGCCGCGCGATGCCGGGCGGCACCGGGGACGTGAAGTGCGCGGCGAACTACGGGCCGTCGTTCGCCGCGCAGCGGCTGGCCCAGGAAGCGGGCTGCCAGCAGGTGGTCTGGCTCGACGCCGTCGAACACCGCTGGGTCGAGGAAATGGGCGGGATGAACCTGTTCTTCGTCCGCGAAACCCCGGATGGCCCCCAGCTGGTGACCCCGGCGCTGACCGGCACCTTGCTGCCGGGCGTGACCCGGGAATCCTTGCTGGTGCTCGGAAAGCGGCTCGGCTACGACGTCCGGGAGGAACGCGTTTCCGTCGACGGCTGGCGAGCGGAGTGCCGGTCGGGCCGGATCACGGAGGTGTTCGCCTGCGGAACGGCGGCAGTGGTCACGGCGGTCGGCCGGGTCCGCGACCGCGAAGGCGACTGGACCGTCGGCGACGGCACACCGGGCCCGGTCACCCGCCGCCTGCGCCAAGCCCTGATCGACGTTCAGCACGGCGAGGCCCCCGACCCGGGCGGCTGGCTGCGGCGGGTACTCCCGGCCGGCTGAGGGGATCCGGCGACGTCGGAGGCGTCCGGACCGGCGAGGAGCGCGCGGCTGGACCGACGCGGGGTGGAGCGAGCCGAGCGCCGGGCCGGCGGACACCCAGGGCGCCGCACGGCGGACGAACCCGATCCACACGATGCTCGACATCGGCCTGGACGCCGAGCACCGCACCCAGGGCTTCCCGCACGGTCTGGGTCTCCTCGACCTCTCCGGGCACGTCGGGGACGGCGACGGCCGCCGCACCCCGGGGACGCCTGGGCACCACCGGTTCGCCGCTAATTCGGAATCGCGTCGACCAAAGGAAGCACGGCGAAGACCACCAACCCGCATGACGTCAGCAACCATTGCTTGAGCAGCATGCCGAGCGTTGCCTTCCCTCCGGTGGCCTCGACCACGCAGCGCAGGCCGACGAGCGCCCGGCCGGTCGTGGCGCCCCACCACCACTGCAGCGGGACCCGGTGGACGAACGACACCACCGAGTACGCCGCGACGGCCGTGAACAGGAACGGGAAGTCCAGCCGCGACGCGGCCAGGAGGGCCACCGTGAGGTGCAGCGCCAGGTCGGCCACGAGCGCACAGTTCTCCTGCCACCGGGCTGCCTCGCCGAAGTCCCGACGGCGCACGACCTCCAGCGACCCCTCGTCGGTCTGCGGTTCCGTCGTCTCCATGCCTCCCTCACGCGTGAACCCGCCGTTCGGTTGCCACCGCTCGGCCGCCGGTTGCACGGTGACCTCGATGATCATGTCCTCCTCCCCGCGCCCGTGCCAGAACAAAGGGGGACCCCCGCACCCGTCAGAGGCCGCCTGTCCTTGCCGCCTTCCGGCCCTGGGGAAATTCACAGGACGCGCAAGGCGACTACGCCGTTCGGCGCCGTCACCGCATCGCGCACCCGTGTTGGCTTCGGACGGGGGGAAAACCAGGCATTCAGGAGGCGAGGAGCCGCTGGATCCGTTCGTACTCCGCGGACATCTCCGGGGTGGCGAGTACGTCGTCGAGATCGGCGCTCACCTGGAAGTCGACGTCCTCGATCGAGCGGATGGCCAGTTCGTAGAGTTCGCCTCGGCGCCGGCCCCGGAGGTAGCTGTTCCAGTGCATGAGTGCGGTGATCGCGGCGACGATCCCGCGATCCAGGTCGTCGTCCACGAGGATCCCGGCGTCGATCCGGGCGATCAACGTCTCCAGTTCTGCGGCGTCGATGGTCAGGATCGACTCTCGGGCGCGGGTCAGCGCGGCCCAGGCATCTTCGGTGAGCTCGTCCTGCCCCGCGTCGGCCAGGACCTCGTCCCGGAGCAGCCGGGTGATCGTCGCGGCGCCGAAGGCCTCGGCGGCCTCGGCGCCGGCGGCGATGACGAGCCGCAGGACAGCCGCCTCCAGTTCCGGATACTTCACACCCCGGACCCTATCGGTCCGAGCTCGTGGCGCTTTCGCCAGGAGCAGGATCGAGGGGCCACCCGGCGGTGTCCGGAATGGACGCCCGCCACGGTGACCCCTCGCCGGGTCCGTGCCCTCAGAAGCCGGCCGCCTGGGCCGCGTTGAGCACCGGCACCCAGGTGTTCGACGCAGCGCGCGCGTAGAACGCGTTGGTCGACCGGTCGCTGCCGGAGGTGACCGCCAGCAGCTGGTTGCTGCTGTTGATCACCGGACCGCCGCTCCAGCCACCGAACGCGACGCAGTTGTTGGTGAACAGGTAGGTGTCGCCGTTGAAGCCGCCGACGTCCCGGCCGTTGCCGATGCAGTGCAGCTGGTTCTGGCCGCCGTACAGTTCCTGCGGGTAGCCGTGGGTGTCCCAGCCGTTGATGGCGCCGGAGTTGTTCGGCACCCAGCCGAGGCCGCCGACCACGTTGGTGATCTTGGACGCGCCCTGCGCGGCGATCGCCACGGATGCCACGTCGTCCTCATGGGTGACGCCGTCGTTGCCGTGGTTGAAGTACGTCGTCGGGATCCAGAAGGTCGCGGCGTTCCAGGTGCCCAGCGGCCGGCTGTTGTTGTCGTAGGACGGGATGAAGATGAAGTTCTGGCTCCACACCGCCTGGCCGGCCGCGCCCTGGAACACGCAGTGCGCCGCGGTGGCGACCACGCTCTTGCCGGTGGAGTTGATCACCGAACCGGAACAGACGTAGGTCAGGCCGTCCCGGGGATCGACGAAGAACACCTTCCCGGTCACCCGCGACTTGAAGTCCGCCGTGTAGGGCCGGGCGACCTGCGCGTTCCCGAACTGATCCCCGCCGGGGGTCAGCACCGGCGAGGCCGACTCGGTCCTCGCCGCGACCTTCGGCGTGTCCTGGGCCACGGGTCTGGCACTGCGCAGCCGCTCCGGCGTCCAGAACTCTTCCTTCTGCCCCTGGGTGGACCGGTCGAACCGCGGAGACTGCACGACACCGTCCGCCGACGCCGCGGACGCGACCGGCGCAGACCCGACCAGCGCGCCGCCGGCCACCAGGCCGACCACCGCCAATAACGTCTTCAGCCGCAAAGCACGGATTCCCATATATCCTCCTCGAAATGGATGCGATTTCCGCCGCGGAAACAGGCATGACGCCCTCGCGGAATGGCACCGGATGCAACGACGCGATCAGTGGATTCGACAGCCCCGTCGATGTGACGGCACATCGTGTGCCGCCGCACAGTGTTCCAAGCAGCCACAAGAAATGTCAACACGAGGACGATGATCGGTAAACCGCCATGATTCTTTTCTCGGCGAGCCTCGCGAACAAAACGTGAAACTTTCGAAGCCGATTCGGCCGATGAGTCCAACCCTTTGAACACAACAGGACGACGCGAGGCGCGCTCGATTATCAGGGTCGCGGGTTTACTGTCAACGCCCGAGAGGGCACTACTTCGGGGAGGATTTCCCGGCCGACGATGCCCCGCTTTTGCCTGCTTTTGGCTGCGGACGCGGCCAAGTCAGCGCCCGGTCGAGCCGGCCGCCGTGCCCGGATCGCCGCGCAGAGCGAGCCAGGTGCACAGTCCGGCCAGGGCCAGTTCCGGGACCGCACTGACGAGAGCCTGGGTGAATTCGGCGCCGGGCCGGGCGGTGAGGACGTCGAACCAGGCGTCCATCCCCATGAGTGCCGCGACCGCCGAGGCCGACAGGCGAGCGCGGCCATCGCCCCGGTGGTACCACCGGGCGGTGGTCGCGCAGCCGAGCGCCACGGCCAGGTCGAGTCCGATCCACGCGGCCGGCCAGTGCCGCACCTCGGTGGTCTCGGGCAGCGTCCGGCCCAGCACGAACACCCACGGCACCAGGCCCGCCGCCACCACGCCCAGCACACCAGGCACCCACCTGGGCCGGCCACCCGGCGACGTTGCCGTGCGTGGCGACCAGAGCATCGTCTCAACGGTCATGAAAACTCCTCCACCGAACGTCGTGCTGATGCTGCCGACGCCGGTGCGGGGCAGCTCTGCGGCAAAACCTTGCCGCCGGAACCGGCCGAGATCAGTAGCCCGTGGTTCCGACTTCGCGGTGGTGCCTGCTACCGCACCGATCCGGATGGCTGCAGGATGGTGCCGCCGGTCCCGGCTCGACTACCGTCGGATCACCGCGACCCCTTTACGCGCGGAATGGTTCGCCACCGGCACGGTGACTGCGTCGATCACGCGGCGTGCCCGGTGCTCGTGGCGGCGGACCGGGCCGCCACGGCCCGGCGGCGATGCCTGGCGAGCACGATGGCGGCGGCCACCGTCCACACCATCGACAGGAACCGGCCGATGGGCAGGAGAGCGCTCGCGTAGTAGAACACCAACGACAGCACCGAGAGCGTCGCCAGGGTCCCCGCGACGTAGCCGAACCAGCGGGCCGGCGCACCGAGGAAGCCGTCGCGGGCGAGGATGGTCGCGGCAACCAGGACGAACAGGCCCAAGGTGACCACATTGACGACCCCGCCGGCGTAGAAGCTGCCCAGCCGCAGCGTCTGGACCGCGGCCAAGGACGTCGAGCCGGCGACGATCGCCAAGGCGAGGGAAAGGGCGCACGACACCAGCATCGCCAGCACGGAAATTCCCGCGGTACCGGCGAGCAGGCGCGCCCCGGCCGGTTCGGTGACCGGGATCCGGACGACGGCGCGGGCGAAACCGGCGAAACCGAGAACGGAGACGGCCTGCAGCAGGGCGACGGCCACCGTGGCCGCGGGGTTGGCGGCGTAGTACGCCGCGACGTCGACCGCCGGTGCGCCGGGCAGAGGCAGGCTCCGGTCACCGAGGACGCCGGCGAAGTTCACCGACAGGTACGCAATGAGGAACACGATCGCCCCCGTCAGGGCCCACCGCGACGGGGCAGGCACTGACGGGGCAACAGATTCCGGCGTGGACCTCATGATCCATTCCCCCTTCGGGAGTCTTTGCTGCAGAAGACTCCCGACTGTGCCGCAGGCACCGGCGTTCCGCGTCGGCATGGGAGCGGCCATCGGAGATACGCGCGCTGACGTAGGAGACGCTGTCACAGTCGAGTTCCGTATAGGTCGTTATACACTCCTATGAGTACCGCATGTCCACAATAGACAGTGCGCGCCGCGAGGTCGTTCTTGACGAAATCCGGGCGAGGAGAGCAAGATGGGATGGCTACCTCAGTTGATGATGTAGACATCGGTGCGGCTCCAAGGGGAGGAGGGCCCGGTCGTGACGCTGACCCAACCGGCTTCCGGAAGGCCGGTCCACGATGAGGTCACCCGCGGCAGGCACCCACGAAACGACTTTCCCGCCTCATGAGAACCGGCTACCGGCGCGGGCTCAGGCAGGATCCCTTTGCATACCTCCAGGACCTTCGCCGCCGCACCGCGACGGGCATCATCCGGCTTCCCTGGCGTGGCTGGTGCGTGAGCGATCCGGGTCTGGCCGGCGAACTGCTGCGGAGCCCGGAATTCAACAGCGGCACGTCCGGGTTCTTCCGGGACCTGCTGGCGACGCGGACAGCGCAGGTCGCCGTCGGCCAGGCGGCGCGGAACCTCTTGCGGACACGGGTTCCCGAGTACCGGGACGCACTCGCCGATGCGGTGGCAGATCTCCCCGTGGCCAGTCGCTGGCCGGCCACGGCGTCGGACCTCGTGTACCGCGGCCTGGCCAACGTACTGCTCCACCCGCGGACTCCGGCCGGGACACGGCGATTGCTGGATCAAGCCCTCCACGGCGGCGTCATGTTCCGGTCGCCACACGTGTGGCAGCGGGTGCGGGCGGAAGGGCTGCGCGGAAAGCTGATCACAGCCGTCAGCGAGGAAGCGGGCTGTCGCAGGGAAGGCCCCGCCGGCGAGTCGCGTGATGTACTGGACGCCGTGCTCGGCGCGTGCCCGGACGACCTGGCGGACCGGACGGTCGCCGAGGTCTTCCTGGTGCTGTTCCGGTCGATCGTGGCACCCGTCAGCTCCACGCTGGCTTGGTCGGTGCTGCTGGCGTGCCTGCACCACACGTCGGATGCGCCGTGGCCGTGGCCCGCCACGTGGATCGTGCGCGAGGCGATGAGGCATCGCCCGATGGTCTGGATGGTCGGCCGTACCGTCGCCCGGTCGACCGAATTCGGCGGCCTCCCCTTCCAGCCCGGCGACATCCTCTCGGTCAGCCCGTTCCTGCTGCACCACGACCAGGACCACTGGCCCGACTCCGATGTCTTCCGGCCCGAGCGGTGGGCGGAATCAGGTGAGCGCGGCCCCTACGTCCCGTTCGGTGCCGGGCCGTACACCTGCGTCGGCGCGTCGGTGGCGCTGACCTTGATGACCGAAGCGCTGACAGCTCTCACGAAGGACGCCCGGCTGACCGTCACCGGGGCCGACGCCCGCCCGGCCATGGTCGAGGGTGCCGTTCCCCGGCCCTTCGCCGTCCTCCGCACCCCCACCTGAGACGGAGACCATCGACAACGAAAGGAGGTGAACGCGATGATCGCCAAGCTGCGCCGCATCCTCGGCACCAAGCCGCCCGGACGGTGGCGGTGGTAGGACCTGACAGCCGACCCGGAGCTCGGGGGCTCGATGACACCGCGAAGCCGGCATCGAGCCCTCCCGAGCGCCGGTGTCCACCGCACCGAGGTGACGTCGAAGGTGGAGGAAAACGGGCAGCATGGCGACATCCGAGACTCCGGCGACCGGACAGGGCACAGGCAGGCGGGAATCGGGGCGGAGCCTGCGGGAGCTCGCCGATCTGATCACCCCGATGGCGATCAGGGTGGCCGTCACCCTGCGCATCCCGCAGCAGGTTTCGGGAGGCCGGCTGACCGCTCAAGCGCTGGCGGCGAACACGAACACCGATCCCGATGTGCTCGAACGCATCCTCCTCCACTTGGCCGCCGTCGGAGTGCTGACCCGGGACGACGGCGGTCTGTTCGGATTGACCCCGGTCGGCGCCCAGATGCTCGTCGAAAACGACATGGTCGCGAATCCGGACTTTCTGGACCTCAACACGGTCGCCGGCCGCGCCGAGCTGTCTTTCGTCCACCTGTTGGACGTCGCCCGGAGTGGCGACACCGTGGCTTACTCGGCTCAGTACGGCACGAGTTTCTGGGACGACCTCGGCAAAGAACCGTCCTCGGCCGTCCACTTCGACCAGGTGATGGCCGACGGCATGAAGAAGCGAGTCCAGGAAATCGCCGAGGCCTACGACTGGGGAGCACTCGGGAACGTCGTGGACGTGGGTGGCGGCAACGGCACCCTTCTCGTGGGCTTGCTGCGAGCACATCCGGGTCTTCGCGGGACCGTCGTGGACCGCGATGCCGAGCCCGCCACCCGCGCTTTCCGCGACGCCGGGTTGAGCGACAGAGCGGCGGCGCTCAGCGGAAACTTCCTGGAACCCCTGCCCCCAGGAGCCGGCGGATACGTGGTGTCGCGTATCCAGAGCGACTGGAACGACGCCGACGTCCGGACCATCCTGGGCCACTGCGCCGACGCCGCCGGAACCCGGGGCAGGGTCGTCGTGGTCGACGAGTTCGCGGCCGAGGAAGGCGTCCGGACCGACTCCGAAACCGACCTCCGCATGCTGATGTACTACGGAGGAAAGGAACGGACGATGGAACAGGTGCGCCAACTGGCCGCGGACGTGGGGCTGTCCGTGACGTCGCTCCGCCGCGCCGCCGATTGGACGATCATGGAGTTGTCCCGCGCCCCGCGAGGATATCGGCCAGTACCAACGGGTTGAGGTAGTCGCGGTACGAGACGACCAGGCCGTCCCTGATCCGGAGGACCGCGATGATGGTCTGCAGCAAGGGCGCGCCGGTCGGGATCACGGTGCCGTGGACGGTGTATTCGACGATGACCACCTCGGGGTCGGTGGTCTCGTGGATCACCGTGTCGCGGTATTCGTCGAACCGGACGAGACCCTTGGCTTGAGTGGTCATGAACTCGCGAATCTGTTCCCGCCCCTCCAGCCGCCCAGGCAGGCCGGGCAGCTGGTACGGCCACTCGACGTAGCCGTCCGGCGCGATCAGGCTCACGAACGTGTCGGTGTCCATCTCGCGGCTGGCGCGCAGGACCTGCTCGACGACTTCGCGTGACGTGGCGGTCATGGCCGGCTCCCTTTCGTTGAACGCTTGTTGATTGAACAACCGTAGAACGAAACGGCTCGCCGGTCAACGGCCGTAGAATGAACCGGTGACCGACTCGAGCGCCCGTCCGACCAGGGCGCAGCAGCGCCGCCGGAGCGAGGAACGCATCCTCGACGCGGCCCGCCGGATCTTCGCCGAGCTCGGCTACGACCGGACCACCATCCGGGCCGTGGCCTCGGCCGCCGGCGTCGACGGCGGCCTGGTCATGCACTACTTCGGGAGCAAGGAACTGCTCTTCGCCCGCGCCTCCGAGGTTCCCGCGGACGAGTTGCCCGGTGGCACCTCCGACGAGGTCGCCGAGGCACTGCTCACGTCGCTGGGCAAGCGCCTGACCGACGAGCCGACGGCCTCCTTGGCGGTGCTGCGCTCGGTGCTCACGAACGCCGATGCCGCCGATCGGTACCGGGCGGCCGCGGAGCCGCAGCTCGACCAGCTCGCCGAGGCGATCTCGACGCCCGACGCCGACCTGCGCGCAAGCCTGCTCAGCGCGATCGTCCACGGTGTGCTCGCCGAGCGGTACCTGCTGCGGCTCACGGGCCTCGCGGACGCCTCACCCGAGCAGATCGTCGACCTGCTGCGCCCGTGTTTCCAAAGCCTGGCCACGCCCCGCGACCCGAACCCGTAGGCCGCGGTCGTCCCGGATACCGCGTCCGGCAGGTGGGGAAACCGCGGACCAGCCTCGCTCGCCTCAGCGGTGGCCGGACGGCCGGCCCGGATCATCGCAGGGCGCGACGTGCTGCCGTCACCGGCCGGCGACCGCCGGACCCGCGGGGTAGTCGAGGCCGGCGGACAGCAGGTCGAACGCCTGCCTGGTCAGCTCGGATTCCGCCGCTTGGTGGCCTGCCGCTCGCCAAGCGACGACGGTCGTCGGCACCGCGCACAACGCCACCGAGGCCACCAGGTACGGCCGGGGGTCCGCGACCGGGTCGACGCCCATCCGGGCGCCGGCCAGAGACGCCACCTCGGCGAACCGGGCGGTCGCCCGCTCGACCCGGGCGGCCGTCAGCGCGGGATTGACCGAGATGACGTCCTGCAGGCTGTGGAAGCGCGCGTCGGTCTCGTACGTCCGGATGACTTCGACCGCGGCCGTCCGCAGCGCGGTCAGCACCGGCAGGTCGGCCGGTTGCGCGGCGAACGCTTCGAGGACCGCCGTGATCTGGTCGTCCGCGAGGGCCAGCGCGACGTCCTCCTTGGAGGTGAAGTACCGGAAGAACGTCCGCGGTGAGACCTCGACCGATCCGGCGATCTGGTCGATGGTCGTGGCGTCGAAGCCGTGGGCGCAGAACAACGCCTGGGCGGCGTCGATCAGCGCTTCGCGCGTCCGCTGCTTCTTCCGTTCCCGCAGGCCGGGCTTCTCCATGGCGGCCAGCATACGGTAATCACGTCATCGGCAGACTCTTGTCAGTTGACGCCAAGTGTCACTTACTGACACTATCGGCGTCATGCCCAAGCCTCCCCCGCCGACGTCTCGCTACTGGAAACTGCAGCGACAGTTCGCACGGCTCAACACGTTCCTGTTCCGCAAGACCGGCGGCAAGGTGGGCGGGTCGTTCTTCGGCGGCGCGCCCGTGCTGCTGCTCCACCACGTCGGCCGCAAGTCCGGCGAGGCCCGAACCAGCCCGCTCATCTACGTCGACGACTCGCCACGGCTGGTCGTCGTCGCCTCGAAGGGTGGCGTGGACGCCCATCCGGCGTGGTTCCACAATCTGACGGCGATGGCGACCACCGAGGTGGAGCTGCCCGGCGGCGAACGTCGTCGAGTCCGGCCGCGCGTCGCCGAGGGCGCGGAGCGGGACTCCTTGTGGGAGCGGGCGGTGGCGATCTACCGGCCCTACGCGGCCTATGCGACCTACACCGAGCGGAAGATTCCGGTGGTCGTCCTCGAACCCGCGGACACCCCACCCGCCGGCTAGCTTTGCGGTCTGACGCGGTCCCGGAAGGCTGCCGGCGTCATCCCCGTGCGGTACAGGAAGTACTTGGAGAAGTTGGACGGGTCGTCGAAGCCGAGCTGTCCGGCGGTCCGGGCGATCGTGTCGTGCCCGTGGGCGAGCAGGCGCTTGGCTTCGAGCACGACGCGTTCGTCGATGAGCTGCTTGGCGGACAGGCCGGTGTTGTCGCGGGCCAGGCGGTTGAGGGTGCGGGTCGAGTAGCCCAGGCGGGCGGCGTAGTCGGCGACCTTGTGCCGGGTGCGGAAGTGCGCCTCGAGTTCGTCGCGGAACCAGAGGAACGCCTGGTGCGTCGGCGGGCGGTGGCCACTGCCTTCCTGGCCGGCCAGGACGAGGAGCAGCAGCGCCGCGGCGAGGGCGCGGGCCAGCGCGGCTTCGCGGAGCCCTGCACCCGGCGGTGCCGCGGCGGCGGCCAGTGCGGCGTCGAGGGCGGCGGCTGCCGGGGTGCCCGTCATCGTGGCGGCGGTCCAGTGGTTGGGGGTGGCGACGTTCGCTGCCCGGATCAGGTCCCCGGTCCCGCTGTCGATCGCGGCCGGGGTGACCAGGAAGACCTGGCCCTCGAGGCCGTCGATGGCTCCCCACTGCTGCACCTGCCCGGCTCGCACCCAGATGACGTCGCCGGGCCCGAGCGGGTAGCCGGTGAAGTCGACGGTGTGCACGGCGCGGCCCGACTCGAGCCGGATCAGCAGGTCGAAGCCGAGGCGTTGCGGGGCGACGAACTCCTGCGGGCCGCCACGGACCCGCATGCGCGCGAGCGAGGTGAGCTCGATCTCACCGGTCACGCCGGGCGGCGGGTCATACCGGACAGACCGGATGGCGCCCCGCGGAGGATGTCCCATTCTTACCAGGGTACGTCCCGTCACCACCGTGAAAACCGCAGGTCGGCTTCCTAGGCTGAGATTCATGAAAGCCAGATTGACCTACGTGTTCGACGCCTACTGCGGCTGGTGCTACGGCTTCGGTCCGGCGATCCGCGACTTCGCCACCGCGAACGCCGGGCGGATCGAGCTCGAAGTCGTCAGCGGCGGCCTGTTCACCGGGGCCCGGGTCGCCCCGATCGGCACCATGCCGCACGTGGCCGGCGCCAACGCGCGCATCGCCGAGCTGACCGGAGCCGAGTTCGGGCCCGGTTACCGCGCCCTCGTCGCCGACGGCCGCTTCGAGATGGACTCCACGGCGGCCGCCACCGGGTTCGCTGCCCTGCGGGCGGCCGCGCCCGGGCAGGCGCTCGACGCCGCGGAAGCGATGCAACGGGCGTTCTACTTCGACGGGCTGAGCCTGTCCGAGGCCACGACCTACCGGCACGTCGCCGAACAGCGGGGGCTGGCCGCCGACACGGTGCTGACCGCGTTCACCGCCCGCCTCGCCCCCACGCCGGCGGCCCAGGACTTCACCCGCGCCGCCCGGCTGGGCGTCACCTCCTACCCCACCCTGCTGCTGCACACCGGGACCGGCGTGCTGCGGCTGGGCGGCCCGACGGCCACGGCCACGCAGCTGACCGCCGCCCTCGACCGCCACCTCGCCTCCATTTCTCACTGACACTGCCCACTGACACCGCGAAAGCAGGACCCGACCATGAGCTCCCTGAGCTACCGGATCATCGACGCCGCCGACACCTCGCTGAACAAGACCAGCGTGCTGGTCACCGGCGAGACCGAGGCCGTCGTCGTGGACGCGGCCTTCACCCGGGCCGACGGGCACCGGATCACCGCCGCGCTGCTCGACTCCGGCAAGCGGCTGACCACCGTGCTGGTCACCGCCGGCGACCCGGACTTCTACTTCGGCGCCGAAGTCATCGCCGACGCCTTCCCGGAGGCGGTGTTCCTCGCACCGGCCGACGTCATCGAGCACATCCGCGACACATACGAGAAGAAGCTGGCCGCGTGGGCGCACCTCGGCGCCAACCTGCCGACCCGGCTGGTCGACATCGCGCCGCTGCCCACGTCCTCGGTCGCCGTCGACGGGGTCGAGATCGAAGTACGCCGCGCCGGCACGGCGCTGGGCGACCGCTCCTGGTACCTCTTCGAGCCGGGCGAACGCGCCCTGTTCGGGGGCGTGCTCCTGTTCGAGGGCCTCCACGTCTGGACCGCCGACGCCGCGAGCACCGACCAGCGCGCGGAGTGGCTCCGCGTCCTCGACGAACTCGAAGCGCTCGAACCGACCTTCGTCGCCGCCGGCCACCGCGTGGCCGGGGCGCCCACCGACTCGACCGCGATCCGGCACACCCGCGAATACCTGCGGTTCTTCGAAAAGACCGTCGCGGACGCGACCGACGCCGCGGCGGCCGAGGAAACCCTGCTGGCCGCCTACCCGGACGCCGGGCTGAAGATCGCCGCCTCGCTCGGCACCAAGGTCGCGAAGGGCGAGCTGACATGGGGCTGACCACGACCGACGACACCGCACCGGCCGCCGTGGTCCGGCGGCAGTACCTCGCCTCCGCCGCCGGCGACCTCGCCGCGCTGCGGGCGACCCTCGCCCCGGACGTCGAGTGGACGGAGATGGCCGGGTTCCCGCTCGCCGGCACCTACCGCACCCCGGACGGCGTGACGAGCGGGGTCATGGAGAAGCTGGCGCAGGACTGGGACGGCTGGGCGGCCCACGACGACACCTACGTCGTCGACGGCGAGAACGTCGTCGTGCTGGCCCGCTACACCGCGACCCACAAGGCGACCGGCCGGGCGTTGAACGTCCGGGTGGTCCACCACTTCACGGTGCGCGGCGGGCTGATCGTCCGGTTCGAACAGTTCACCGACACCGCGCTGGTCCGCGACGCGGCCACCGCCTGACGGCGACGCCCGGCGGCAGGGCCACCGAAGCCCTGCCGCCGGGCCGGTACGACCACCGTCAGCTGTCTTCGGGCACGATCGACACGACGACCTTGCCCGCCTTGGTGCGCCCCTGCTCGACGTGGGCCAATCCCTCGAGCGTCCTGTCGAACGGGAAGATCCGGTCGACGACCGGGCGAAGCTCCCCTTTGTCGTAGAGGGAGCCGAGCTCGCGCAGCTGGGATCCGTCGGCCTGCATGAAGAAGAACTGGTAGCGCACGCCTCGGGCCTCGGCCCGTCTGCGCACCTTTGCGACTGAGCAGCTTCATGGCGACCACGGCGTCCGGCGGGCCGGCGACGCCGATCGCCAGGCCACCGGGCTTCAGCACCGTCAGCGACTTCTCGAGGTTGGCCCCGCCGAGGGAGTCCAGCACCAGGTCGTAGCCGGACAGCACCGTTGAGAAGTCTTCCTTGGTGTAGTCCACCACGACACCGGCGCCGAGGTGCTGGGCGAGCTGGATGACGGTCGATCCGAGGCCACCGGCACCGGCGTGGACGAGGACCTTCTTCCCCGGTTTCACGTCGGCGCGGTCGACGAGGATCTGCCAGGCGGCCAAGGCCACCAGCGGCACCGCGGCCGCTTCGGGGAAGGTGAGCGATTCCGGCTTGGGTGCGACGTCGTCCTGGTCGATCGCGATGAACTCCGCAAACCCCCCGATCCACAGGTCACGTGGACGCGCGTACACCGCGTCGCCGACCTCGACGAGGACATGGCTTTGGCGATATCAGGCCGGTTCCCGACGTGGCCGCAGGCGCGGCACACCAGCCGACGAGGCCACCGGGCCCACCGGTTCCGTCCCGGCGCATGCCATTTCCGCAGGTGTCCGGCAGCGCCGGTCGAGACCGTCCCGAATGGACGGCCGTCAGCGGGCGACGTAGCCGCCGTCGACGGGCAGGGCCACCCCGACGACGAACCCGGCTCCCGGGCTGCACAGCCACAGCACGGCCTGGGCGATCTCCTCGGCGGTCCCAAGCCGGTTGATCGGCTGGTTGGCCTCGGCTTCGGCGCGGTCGAGCTCGCCCTTGGCGATCATGTCGCTCACCATCGGGGTGTCGATGGTGCCGGGGCAGATCGCGTTGACGCGGATGCCGCGCGGGGCGTACTCGAGCGCCGCGCTGGTGGTCAGGCCGATCACCCCGTGCTTCGACGCGTGGTAGGACGCGCGGCCCGGGAGGCCGACGAGGCCGCCGAGGGAGGAGCAGTTGACGACGGCGCCGCTGCCCTGCGCCCCCATGTGCCGCAGTTCGTGCTTCATGCAGGCCCACACCCCGCGCAGGTTGATCGCGTTCACCCGGTCGAACCGCTCGGCGGGTTCGTCCGCGGCGTCGCTCGGCGGGATCTGGATGCCCGCGTTGTTGTACGCCAGGTCGAGCCGGCCGAACGTTTCGACCGTGCGGTCGACCGCGGCGGCGACCTGGTCCTCGTCGGTGACGTCGCACGTCAGCGTGAGGACCCGGTGGCCCGCGGCGGTGAGCTCCCGCTTCGCCGCGTCGAGCGCGGCTTCGTCGACGTCGGTGAGCGCGACGGCCGCGCCCGACTCGGCGAACGCGCGGGCCGTGGCCAGTCCCATCCCGGAGCCGGCGCCGGTGACGAAGGCAACCTGGTCGCCGAAGTCGTAGGTGGGGTTCATCTCGTGTTCTCCGTTTCAGCGTTCGATGGTGACCCGGCCGGCGGTGGCGAGCACCTCGGCGCCGCCGTCGGCCAGGCGGCCGAGGATGACCACGCCGTCCGCGCGGGGAGCGTCGCGGTAGTAGATGGCCAGGTTGCCCCAGGGGGCGTAGAAAGCGACGTCGCCAGCCTCCGGGTCGGCGCTCGCCGGGGCGCCGGCGGTGGCCAGCCGGCGGGGCAGGTCGGCGATCCGCTCCGTCTCGTGGAAGTCGCTCAACTCGAGCGTGAGCGGGAGCAGGGAGGCGAAATCACGGGCGGCCGCACTGTCGTTCAACGTCGCGTTCACGACGCGGCCGTCGGTGGTGAGGCGGATGTTCACGGCGGTGGTGCTCCCAGTCTGGGGTGCGGAGGTGGTCGAGGGCGCTCGAGGTGCCGGAGACGGCGAAGTTGGCTGCGGTTCGGCGCTGCAGGCGACCGCGGCCAGCACAACGGCAACCGGGATCGCGCGGGTGAAGAGCACGGGGATCTCCCGGTCAGTTCGGCATGGGTTCGGCGAAATGACGGAAGCCGTCACGCTTCTGATGGATGCCGAACAGAAGTTCGGCCAGTGCGTCCGGGCTGCTGTGCTCTGCGTCCGGCCGGATGGCCCCGGGGACGATCAGCTGGGCGACGTGGATGTTCTCCGGGGCCAGTGCGTCGTGCAGCATGCGGGCGTAGGCGCTTTCCGCGGCGAACGCGATCGAGGTGCCGGCGACGGCGGGGTTCGGCCGCACGGCGCTGCCGCCGTTCACGAACAGGACGGTCCCGTGCCCCAGTGCGCGCATGCCGGGCAGCACGGCGGTCACGGCCGTGACCGGCCCCTTCACGGAGAACTCCAGCGGCGCGTCGAGGTCGTCGACGCTCGTGTCGAGGACCGGCTGCATGAAGTCGGCGCGGGGCACCGGGCTGAACTGGAGGATTTCGACCGGTCCGAGAGCGTCGGCCGCGTCCCGCAGCGCAGCGGTGAGCGACGCACGATCGAGCACGTCGGCCGGGAAGGCGCGGGCCTGGATCCCGGCGCGTGACAGGCCGGCCGTCAGCTCCTCCAGGCGCCCGGCGTCGCGGGCGAGCAGGGCGACGGCGTGACCGGCGGCTCCGAAGCGCCGCGCGGTGGCGAGCCCCAGGCCGGGGCCGGCGCCGACGAGGGCGAAGGTCGACATCGTGACTCCTTGGTCGGAAGTGCTTCCGGTTCCCAGGGAACCAGGGACCCGCGTGAGCAGGGAGGTTCTCTCGAAAGGTGTACTGGCAGAGCACCCTTCTCCCGGGTGAGCGGACTTAGGGTGGCGAGGTGGACAATCGTCAGGAAATCCGCGAGTTCCTCGTCTCGCGGCGAGCCAAGATCACCCCCGAGCAGGCCGGGCTGCCCGCCGGGACCAAACGCCGGGTACCCGGACTGCGGCGCAGCGAGGTCGCCATGCTGGCCGATGTCAGCGTCGAGTACTACGCGAAGCTCGAACGCGGGAACCTTGCCGGCGTCTCGCCGTCCGTGCTGGACGCGGTGGCCCGGGCGCTGCAGCTCGACGACGCCGAGCGGGCCCACTTGCTCGCCCTCACCCGCGCCGCCGACGGCACGAGCGCCATCCTGCGGCGGCGGCCGAAGGCCAAGCAGTGGGCCCCGCGCCGAAGCCTGCAATGGGTCCTCGACGCGATCACCGAAGGACCGGCGTTCGTCCGCAACGGACGGATGGACCTGCTGGCCGCGAACCGCCTGGCGCGGGCGTTCTATTCCGAGGTCTACGCCAGCCCGCAGCAGCCCCCGAACATCGCCCGGTTCCAGTTCCTCGACCCGGCCTCGTACCGCTTCTACCCGGACTGGAGCTTCTTCGCCGACGTCTGCGTCGAGATCCTGCACATCGAAGCGGGCCGCAACCCGTACGACAAGGGCCTGCACGACCTGATCGGGGAACTGTCGACCCGCAGCGAGGAGTTCCGCGCCCGGTGGGGCGCGCACAACGTCCGCCACCACGGCAGCGGATCGAAGACCTTCCACCACCCGGTCGTCGGCACGCTCACCCTCGCCTACGAAGGCCTCGAACTGGCCGCCGAACCCGGGCTCACCCTGACCGTCTACACCGCGGAGCCCGGCTCGCCGTCGGCAGAGGCGCTGCAGCTGCTCTCCTCCTGGACAGCGACGCAGGAAGCAGAACACGCCACTGTGGACAGCGAGCGCCCCTCGGCCACGGGCAGGGACGCGAGCAGCTCCGAGCGTGCGGAAGGCGAACGCGGTTCGGCGAGGTAGCCCGGCACCCCACGGTGGGGTGTACTGCCGGTACACCTCTCGTCAGTGACTCGCTGCCCGCGCGAAAACGCGGTTGCCTGGAAGTCCAGGGGCCGTCCGGCCCGCAACCGCCACCGCAGAGGAGTCACCCATGCGCGGAGCTGTCATCCACGCCCCCGGCGACGTCCGTTTCGAACAGCTCGACGACCCGAAGATCCAGCAGCCGACCGATGCGATCATCCGCACCGTCGCCACCTGCGTGTGCGGCTCGGACCTGTGGCCCTACCGCGGCATCGAACCGATCGGCGACCCGCACCCCATGGGCCACGAGTACGTCGGCATCGTCGAAGAGGTCGGCAGCGAGGTCACCGCGGTCAAGCCCGGCCAGTTCGTCGTCGGCTCCTTCGCCACCTCGGACAACACCTGCGCGAATTGCCGCAACGGCTGGCAGTCCGCCTGCCTGCACCGCGAGTTCATGAGCACCTGCCAGGCCGACCACGTCCGCATCCCGAACGCCCAAGGCACCCTCGTCGCCACCCCCGAGCACCCGGACGAGAAGTTCGTGCCCAGCCTGCTCGCCGTGTCCGACGTCATGGGCACCGGCTGGTACGCCGCCCTCGCCGCCGAGGTCAAGCCCGGCGCGACCGCCGTCGTCGTCGGCGACGGCGCGGTCGGGCTGTGCGGCGTCATCGCGGCCAAGGAACTCGGCGCCGAGCGCATCATCGCCATGAGCCGCCACGAATCCCGGCAGAAGCTCGCCACCGAATTCGGCGCCACCGACATCGTCACCGAACGCGGCGACGACGGCGTCGCCGCCATCAAGGACCTCACCGGCGGGATCGGCGCCGACGCCGTCCTGGAATGCGTCGGCACGGCCGAGTCCATGCAGCAGGCGCTGCACTCGGCCCGCCCCGGCGGCAACGTCGGGTTCGTCGGCGTCCCCCACGACGTGCGGATCGCGGGCGAAGAGCTCTTCTTCACCCACGTCGGCCTGCGCGGCGGCCCGGCGCCCGTGCGCCGCTACCTGCCCGACCTGATCGACCGCGTCCTCACCGACCACATCGACCCCGGTCCGGTCTTCGACCTCACCCTGCCCCTGGACCAGGTCGCCGAAGGCTACCGGGCCATGGACGAGCGGCGCGCCATCAAGGCCCTGCTCACCCCCTGACCGGAGCCCCCTGACCGGAAGACAACGGACGACCGGTCCCGGCCGCAGCGACGGCGGTGCGGCCGGACCGGCGCCCTCCAGTACCCGAAGGAGATTCACCATGCCCACCGGGACCACTCCCGGCAAACTCCCCGCCGTCGTCTGGGTGCTCGCCGCCGGCACGTTCCTGATGGGAACCACGGAGTTCGTCATCGCCGGGCTGCTGCCCGAACTGGCCGGTGACCTCGGCGTCAGCGTCTCGCAGGCCGGTTTGCTGATCACCGCGTTCGCCATCGGCATGATCATCGGCTCCCCCACGATGGCGCTGGTCACCCTCCGGCTGCCGCCACGCCGCACCCTGGTCCTGGCGCTGGCCGTGTTCAGCCTCGGCCACGTCGTCGCCGCACTCAGCGGCTCGTTCGCGATCATCCTCGCCGCCCGCGTCGTCACCGCGCTGGCGACCGGCGCGTTCTGGGCCGTCGGCTTCGTCGTCGCCACCGCCGCGGCCGGCCCGCGGAACTCCACGCGCGCCATCGGCGTCATGATGGGCGGGCTGACCCTGGCCAACGTCGTCGGCGTGCCGATCGGCTCCTTCGCCGGCCAGCTCACCGGGTGGCGCGGTCCGTTCTGGGCCCTGGCTGCGCTTTCCGCGCTCGCCGCCGCGGTCATCGGCCGGTTCATCCCCACCCGCGAGCAGCGCGCCGAGGTGTCCGTCCGAGCCGAGATCCGGTCGCTGCGCCAGGGCCGGTTGTGGCTGGCGCTCGCCGCCGCGATGTTCGTCATGGGCGGGGTCCTGGCCACCTACAGCTACCTCACCCCGCTGCTGACCGGCCGCGCCGGCATGCCGGCAGCCGCCGTCCCGCTCGCCCTGATCGCGTTCGGCGCCGGCGCCCTCGGCGGCACCACCGCCGGCGGCCGCCTCGGCGACCGCCGGCCCATGGCCACCACCATCCCCGCGGCCGCGGCCACCGCTGTCGTTCTCCTCCTGCTGATCCCGCTGTCCACCAGTCCGGTCGCGGCCGTCGTCCTGGTCTTCCTGATGGCCCTGACCGGGTTCACCGTCAACCCGGTCGTCACCGCGCTCGCCGTCCGCTTCGCCGGCAACGCGCCCACCCTGACTTCGGCGCTGAGCACGTCCGCCTTCAACACCGGCATCGCGGCCGGGACCGCCATCGCGGCCACGGCACTGGACTCGCCCCTCGGGCTGGTCGGTCCACCCCTGATCGGAGCGATCACCACCGCGCTGACACTGCTGCCCCTCGGCGCCCTCGCCCTCCGCGCACGACGCGCGAAGCCGGCGGCCCCCGACCGGGAGAAAGAGCAGGTGGCGGCGCCGTGCTGAGCAAGGCAACCGACCACCATACGAGTGATCCGGCCTGTTTACGAGGTACTGCCGGTACACCCTTTGTCAGGCACTCCCACCCCCCGCGGGCACCTGGTTCGGTCGACTCCATGTCCCCCGAAGATCCTCACGCAGCCGGGAACCCCGAGGCGGACTCGCCGACGGCCCACTCCCGGCGGACCTTCCTCGCCGCGTCGGCGGTCAGTGGTGCCGTCGCCGTGGCCGGGCCGGTGCTGGACGCCGAACCCGCCGCGGCCGGCACCGCCGAGGCCGCCGCCCCGAGCAGCCGGGTTTCGTTGACGGTCAACGGAACCCGGCACACCGTCACCGTCGACAACCGGACCTCGCTGCTGGACCTGCTGCGCGAGCACTTCGGGCTGGTCGGCACCAAGAAGGGCTGTGACGCCGGCGCCTGCGGCGCGTGCACGGTCCTCGTCGACGGCCGGCGCGTCAACGGCTGCCTGACCCTCGCGGTCCGGCTCGAAGGCGCGCAGGTCACCACCATCGAGGGACTCTCCCCCGGTGACAACGGGCCGTTGCACCCGTTGCAGCAGGCGTTCATCGACCAGGACGCGTTCCAGTGCGGGTACTGCACCCCCGGCCAGATCATGTCCGGCGTCGGCTGCATCCAGGAGGGCCACGCCGGATCGCCGGCAGAGATCCGGGAATGGATGAGCGGCAACATCTGCCGCTGCGGCTGCTACGTCAAGATCGTCCGGGCGGTCGAGCAAGCCACGACCCGGAAGGGACACTGATGGACCCCTTTGCCTACACCCGGGTCTCCGACACCCGCGCCGCCATCGCCGCCGGACGGCAGGGTGGCCGCTACATCGCCGGCGGCACCACCCTGGTCGACCTCATGCGCGAGACCGTCGAACGCCCCGGCAGCCTCGTCGACATCAGCGCGCTGCCCCTGCGCGACATCACCGTCACCCCCGGCGGCGGCCTGCGGATCGGCGCTCTGGTCCGGATGGCCGACGCCGCCGCCGACCCGAAGGTGCGCAGCACCTACCCGGTCATCGCGGAGTCGCTCGAACTGAGCGCGTCGGCGCAGCTGCGCAACATGGCCACCATCGGCGGGAACATCATGCAGCGGACCCGCTGCACCTACTTCCGTGACGTGACCGCCAACTGCAACAAGCGCTCCCCCGGCTCGGGGTGCGCCGCGCTGGACGGGATCAACCGCAGCCACGCCATCCTCGGCGGCTCCGACGCGTGCGTCGCCACGCACCCCTCCGACGTCGCGGTCGCGTTCGCCGCTCTGGAGGCGACCGTGCGCCTGCTGGGGCCGGACGGTGAGCGCGCTGTCCCGTTCGCCGGCTTCCTCCGGCAGCCCGGCAGCACCCCCGACCGGGAGCAGGCCCTCCGCCCGGGCGAGCTGATCACCGCCGTCGAAATCCCCGCCTTCCCGCGCCCGCTGCGGTCCGGCTACCTCAAGGTGCGGGACCGCCAGAGCTACGAGTTCGCCCTGACCTCGGCCGCGATCGCGCTCCAGGTCCAGGACGGCGTGATCCGCGTGGCGAAGGCCGCCGCCGGCGGCGTGGGCACCGTCCCGTGGAAACTCCCCGCCGTCGAGCAGCACCTGCTCGGCAAGCGGCCATCGGACTCGCTGTGGGCCGAGGCCGCGCAGCGAGCGGCGGACGGCGCCCGCCCGCTGCGGCACAACGGGTTCAAGGTCGAACTGCTCAAACGCACGGTCGAACGCCAGCTGCGCGTCGTGGGAGGCACCCGATGACACAACCCCGCACCGCCGTCGGCACCCCGCAGTCCCGGGTGGACGGCCGCCTCAAGGTCACCGGGCGCGCCCGGTACGCCGCCGACCACCCGACCGACGGCGTCCTCTACGCGGCCGTGGTCGACAGCAGCGTCGGCCGCGGCCGCATCACCGGCATCGACGACGGTGCCGCCCGCGCCCACCCCGGTGTTCAGCGGGTGATCAGCCACCTCAACGCACCCCGGCTGCCGTACCTGGACAACCCGGGATCGAACAACCCGGCGCCCGGCTCGCGGCTGCGGGTCTTCCAGGACGACCGGGTCCGGTTCTTCGGTCAGCCGGTCGCCGTCGTGGTCGCCACCACCCACGAGGCCGCTCAGCAGGGCGCCCGCCTGGTGAACGTCACCTACGCCGCCGAGCAGCCGGTCACCGACCTGACCACCGCACCCGCTGACGAGCCGACGACCTACGCGCGTGGCGACGCCGAAAGCGCGCTGAACACCGCACCGGTCCGGCTGGACCTGGCCTACCGGACCGCCCGCAACCACCACAACCCGATGGAACCGCACGCCACCATCGCCCAGTGGAACGGCAGCCGGCTCACGGTCTGGGACAAGACCCAGTGGGTGGTCGGCGGCACGCAGCAGGAACTCGCCGCCGTGTTCGGCATCCCCCAGACGTCGATCCGGGTGATTTCGCCCTTCGTCGGCGGCGCGTTCGGCAGCGGGCTGCGAGCGTGGCCGCACACGACCATCGCCGCGCTGGCCGCCCGTGAAGCCGGCCGCCCGGTCAAGCTCGTCCTCTCGCGCCGGCAGCTGTACTTCGGGACCGGGTTCCGGCCCGCGTACTCCTACCGGTTGCGGCTGGGCAGCGACCGCGCCGGGCGGCTCACCGCGATGACGCACGACATCCGCGGTGAAACGTCCAGCTACGAGACGTTCACCGAAGCGATGCTGGCGCCGGGCCAGATGCTCTATTCGTTGCCGAACGTCCGTCAGGCGTACGCGACCGTACCGCTGGACGTCAACACCCCGATCTGGATGCGCGGCCCCGGCTACGCCTCCGCCGCCCTCGTCATCGAATCCGCGATGGACGAGCTCGCGCACCGGCTCGGCATCGACCCCATCGAACTGCGCAAGCGCAACGAACCGGCGGCCGACGAATCCACCGGGCAGCCGTTCTCCACCCGCCGGCTGCGCGAGTGCTACGACGTCGGCGCCCGGGAGTTCGGCTGGCAACGCCGCAACCCGAAGCCGGGCGCCACCCGCGACGGCGACTGGCTGATCGGGACCGGCATGGCCGCCGCGGTCTACGACACCGCCCGCGCGCCCGCCCAAGCCCACGTCCGGCTCTCCGCCGACGGCACCGCCCTGGTCCAGGCCGCGACCAGCGACATGGGCCCCGGCACCTACACGTCCATGCCCCAGGTCGCCGCCGACGCGCTCGGCCTCACCATGGAGACCGTGGAATTCCGGCTCGGCGACTCGCTCATGCCGCCGACCCCGCCCCACGGCGGCTCCATGACCATGGCCAGCGTCGGCTCCGCGGTCCAGGACGGCTGCGACAAGGTCCGCCGCCAGGCGATCACGCTCGCGGTCAACGACCCGCGATCACCGCTGCACGGCGTCGATCCCGGCGCCATCATCGTCCGCAAAGGACGGATGTCGGTCAAGAACGACCCCACGCGCGGGGAGACCTACCGGCAGCTGCTGGCCCGCGCCGGCCGCGACCACCTCGAGGTGATCGGGTCCTGGGCGCCCTCGGAGCAGAACCGGTTCTCGATGTACGGCTACGGCGCCGTGTTCGCCGAAGTCGCCGTCGACGCCCGCCTGGGTCTCGTCCGGCTCCGCCGCATGCTGGGCGTCTACGACGCGGGCCGGATCGTCAACCCGGAACTCGCCGACAGCCAGGCCCTCGGCGGCATGGTCGGCGGCATCGGCGCGGCCCTGCTGGAGCACACCGCCACCGACCCGCGCGACGGCCGCATCGTCAACGCCAACCTCGCCGACTACCTCGTCCCCGTCAACGCCGACATCCACGACCTGCGCGCCATCTACCTCGACGGCGAAGACCGCGAAGCCGACCCCCTCGGTGTCAAGGGCCTGGCGGAGCTCGTCCTCGTCGGCGTCGCGCCGGCCATCGCCAACGCGGCTTTCCACGCCACCGGCCGGCGCGTCCGCGACTTCCCCATCACCGCCGACGCCCTGCTGTGATGACGGCGTCGACCGCCGGCCGATCTTCCGCTCGCCGCACCTCGTCGCCGGTGAAAGGGTCCATGGAAACCCGCACTGACAGCACCTTCTCCGGGAAAACCGCCTTCATCACCGGCGCCGCTTCCGGCATCGGCCGCGCGTCGCCACCCGGGCCGCCACCGGCCCGTGGACCGAGAGCGGCAGATCTGCTCGGCGGAGCGGGACCTTCGACGAGCTCAGCGGTCGACGTCGGCTTCGGCGAGCGTCGTGGTCGCGGCCCAGCTCGCCAGAAGCTGGAGTCGTTCGGCCGAGGGCGAGTCCGGGCGGGCGGCGTAGGCGGTGAGGGTGAGCCCTGTGTCGGCGGACAGCGCCATGGCTTCGAAGTCGAGCGTCAGCTCACCGACCACCGGGTGACGGAACTCCTTCGTCCCGGTGCGGTGCAGGCGGACGTCGTGGGCGGCCCAGCGGGTGCGGAAGTCCTCGCTGCGCGTCGACAGCTCGCCGATGAGGTCGGAAAGGTCGCGGTTGTGGGGGTCGCGGCCGGCTTCGGTGCGCAGGATCGCCACCGAGGTGTGGCAGGACTTGCCGTAGTCCGGGAAGTAGTCGCGGGCAGCCGGGTCGAGGAACCCGAAGCGGGCGAGGTTGGGCAGGGAGACCGCGCTGGTGCGCGTCGGGCTGTCGAACACCGGCGAGTACAGCGCGCGGCCGAGCGGGTTGGTGGCGAGGATGTCCAACCGTCCATTCCGGACGAACGCGGCCGTCGTCGTCATGCTGTCGAGGATCTGCTGCACCACCGGCCGCACCCGCTGCGGAGAACGGCGCCGTTGCCCGGAAGCCGAGCGCGGACGCCCGGCCGCGTTGGCGGCGCGGGCGAGGTCGAACAGGTACACCCGCTCTGCCTCGTCGAGCTGCAGCGCTTCGGCGATGGCGTCGAGGACGCTGTCGGAGACACCGGCGAGGTTGCCCTTCTCGACGCGGGTGTAGTAGTCGGCGGAGACCCCGGCGAGCATGGCGACCTCTTCCCGGCGCAGGCCCAGGACGCGGCGGTTGCCGCCGTAGTGCTGCAACCCGGCCTGCTCGGGGCTGATCTTGGCCCGGCGGGTGACCAGGAAGTCGCGGACCTCGGTGCTCTTGGCGTTCACGCCCTCCACCGTACGACGGGCCGAACGCGTGAGGGGGGTTCTGTCGTGACCCGGCAAGACGCGACCTCCCGCGCGGCCGCGAACAGGCGTTCTCTCGAAGCGTGACCACTTCCGAGAAGACCACCGCAGCCACCGGCAGCGCCGTCGCGACGCTCGTCACCGCGTTGCTCGGCTTCTTCGTGGTCACCCTGGACGCGGTCGTCGTGAACATCGCCCTGCCGGACATCCGGACCGACCTGGGCGGCGGCATCGCGGGCTTGCAGTGGGTGGTCGACGGCTACACGCTCATGTTCGCCGCGGCCCTGCTCTCGGCCGGCTCGCTGGCCGACCGGATCGGCGCCAAGCGGGCGTTCGGGCTCGGGATCGCGGTGTTCACCGTGGCGTCGCTGGCGTGCGGGCTGGCCCCGCAGCTCGGGGCGCTGGTGGCGTTCCGCTTCGTCCAGGGGCTGGCCGCCGCGGTGGTGATGCCCTCGTCCATGGCGCTCATCGGCCAGGCCTACCCCGACCCGGTGCACCGGGCCCGCGCGGTCGCGCTGTGGGCGATGGGCGGCGCCGCGGCGTCTTCGGCCGGCCCGCTCCTGGGCGGCGTCCTGACGACGGTGAGCTGGCGGTGGATCTTCCTGATCAACCTCCCGGCCGGGGCGGTGGCGTTGCTCCTGCTCCGCCGGGTCGCCCGGTCGGACCACCACCGGGTGCCGTTCGACGGCGCGGGTCAGCTCGTCGGCGCCCTCGCGATGGCCGCACTGGTGTTCGGCGCCATCGAAGCCGGTCAAGACGGCTTCGGCCGGCCCTCCGTGCTGGCGGCGCTCGGGATCGCCGTCGTCGCGCTGGCCGCGTTCCTGCTGCTGGAGGCCCGGGGCGCGCATCCGATGCTCCCGCTGGAGCTGTTCCGCTCCCGCACCGTGGTCGCGACGGTGGTCATCGGGTTCGCGTTCATGATCGGCTACTACGGGATGCCGTTCGTGCTGAGCCTCGTGCTGCAGGACCGCGGCCTGTCGGCCCTGGACACCGGCGTGGTGTTCCTGCCGATGATGCTGGCCGGGCTCGTGCTGACCCCGGTCGTGCCCCGAGTGATCGAACGAACCGGCGCCCGGCCCGTGATCGTGACCGGCCTGGCGCTGATGACGGCCGGCCTCGCGGCCCTTGCTCTCCTCCCCGCCACCGCACCCACCTGGGTGACCGCCGCAGTGATGGTTTCGGTCGGGCTGGGCGGCCCCACGGTCATCCCGCCGGTGATCGCGGTGCTCCTCGCCTCGGTGCCCGCGCAGCGGGCCGGGACCGCGAGCGGACTGCTCAACACCAGCCGCCAGCTCGGCGGCGCGCTGGCCGTCGCCGTCTTCGGCGCCCTCCTGGCCGCACCCGCGGGTTTAGCGGCCGGGATGCGGGTCAGCCTGCTGCTGGCCGCGGCCGTCGCCGCCACGGCCGCCTTGACCGCGGTCGCGGGCCTGCGTACTCGCCACTAGAACAAGTTCGATGAAAGGAACCACGATGACCGACCACACCCGGCCCGAGCCGTCCGGCGCGGAGAAGATGTTCGGGGACTTCGCGCCCGCGCTGGTGCACTTCACCGACGACGTCCTCTTCGGCGAAGTGTGGAAGCGCACCGACCTGACGCCCAAGGAACGCAGCCTCGTCACGGTCGCCGCGCTGACCACCAACGGCAACACCGAGCAGCTCGGCTACCACCTCGGCCTGGCCAAGGAGAACGGCAACACCGAGGCCGAGCTGATCGAAGCGATCACCCACCTGGCCTTCTACACCGGATGGCCGCAGGCGATGGCCGCCATGGCCGTCGCCAGGAAGGTCTTCCAGAGCTGACCTGCCACCCGTTCGAGCAAGAATTCAGGAGAACCACGATGCAGCACATCCCCGTCAACGACACCGTCAAGACCCCGGCCGAGCGCTTCACCGGCGACGTCTACCTGACCATGATCAAAACTCCCGAGCCGCCCTCCCGCCTGGTCGCCTCCCTGGTCCGGTTCACCCCCGGCGCCCGCACCAACTGGCACTCCCACGCCGTCGGGCAGACCCTGCACGTCACCGACGGCGTCGGCCTCGTCGTCAACCGCGACGGCCAGGTCATCCGCATGCGTGCCGGCGAGACCGTCTGGACCCCGCCCGGCGAGGAGCACTGGCACGGCGGCACCAACACCACCTGCATGAGCCACATCGCCATGCTGGAGGGCCCCGAAGAAGGCGGCGACGGCACCACGTGGCTCGAACCCGTCACCGACCAGCAGTACCAGGACGCCCACCAGCAGTAGCGGACGCGGGTCGACGGCCGAGCCGCGGCCCTGAATCGAGGAGGACCCCATGCACACACGAACCCTCGGCCAAGGTCTGCGGGTCTCGGCCATCGGCCTGGGCGCCATGGGCATGTCCCAGAGCTACGGCCCCAACCCCGGCGACCGCGACGCCATGATCGCGGTCTTGCGCGGCGCGGTCGAGCGAGGCGTCACGTTCTTCGACACCGCCGAGGTCTACGGCCCCTACGTCAACGAAGAACTCGTCGGCGAAGCGCTCTCCCCGCTGCGCGACCAGGTCGTGATCGCCACGAAGTTCGGCTGGCGGATCGAGGACGGCCGGCCGGTCGGACTCGACAGCCGTCCCGACCGGATCAAGCGGGTCGCCGACGCCTCACTGCGCCGCCTCGGGATCGACACGATCGAGCTGTTCTACCAGCACCGCGTCGACCCCGACGTCCCGATCGAGGACGTCGCCGGCGCCGTCGGCGAGCTCGTCCAGGCCGGCAAGGTGCGGCACTTCGGGCTTTCCGAGGCCGCGGCGGCCACCATCCGCCGCGCGCACGCCGTCCACCCCGTGACCGCCGTGCAAAGCGAATATTCGCTGTGGACCCGCGATCCCGAAGCGGAGGTGCTGCCCACCTGCGGCGAGCTCGGCATCGGCTTCGTGCCGTTCAGCCCCCTCGGCAAGGGCTTCCTCACCGGCTCCGTCACCGCCGCCACCCGGTTCGCCCCGGACGACGTCCGCGCCGGCATCCCACGCTTCACCGAGGACAACCGCAACGCCAACCAGGCCCTGGTCGGGCACGTCACCCGGCTGGCAGGCGCCAAGGACGCCACCCCCGGCCAGATCGCCCTCGCCTGGCTGCTCGCCCAGCACCCGTGGATCGTGCCCATCCCCGGCACTCGCCGGCTCGAACGGGTCAGGGAGAACGCCGCCGCCACCCAGGTACCGCTTTCGGCGGACGAACTGACCGATCTCGACCACCTCGCCGCGCGGGTCGGCGTGCAGGGCGACCGGTACAACGAGCAGCACATGTCCCTCGTCGGCCGCTGACCGCGGCCGGCTCCGGCCGCCGGAGCCGAGCTCTCCGGCCGTGCCGTCCAGCTCTCCGGCAGGGACCGCGGCAGCGCCTTTTCGTTGGCCTCCAGTATTTCGAGTGGCGGGTGGCTCAACGGATCGCGCAGCCGCCGTCCGGGCGTCGACACTCCCGCAACTGACGTGAGGCACACTGATCACCGCAGCCCATGACCGGCGGGGTAGGCAAGCACCGCTGGAACGGTAAAACTCAAGCTAGGCGCCGGACTTGTAGTCGGTGTCCATCGCCGCCAGCACCTTGTCCGGAGTGGACTGCTTGCTGAAGACCTCCTGGATGCCGGTGAGCATGGTCTGCTGCACCTTCGGGTTGGGCCACAGCTGGTCCATGAACGGGACCGTCTTGTTCTGGGTGATGAACGTCGACAGCTCGGTGAGCGACGGGTCGAGCTGGTAGCCGGTGTCCGAAAGGGACGGCAGGCCGCCCTGTTTGCCCGCGAACAGGTTCATGCCCTGCGGGGACATCACGAAGCTGATGAACTTCATCGCCAGTTCCGGGTTCTTGGCCTTGGCGTTGACACCGTAGCCCGCGCCCGCGGCGGCGGGCACGATGGTCTGGCCCGGGTCGTCGGTGGCCGGGAGGGGCTTCAGGGTGAACGTGGCGCCGGGGTTCTGCTTCTTCAGCAGGGAGATCACCCAGTTGCCCTGGATGATGCCCAGGGTCTTGCCGGTCGCGACCAGTTTCTGGCTGGCCTCGTAGCTGGTGCCCAGCGGGTTCTGCTGGAAGCAGCCCGCCTGGTCCAGCTCGCCGTACTTCGCGAACGCCGCCGCCCACGGTGAACTCGCGAAGGACGTCTGGCCGGCCGCCATCTTCTTCTCGAAGTCCCGGTCCGGGCCGTACACGAGCGTGGCGGCCAGTGGGTACAGGGCCACCTGGGTGACCCAGTTGTCCTGGATGCCCAGCGCGAACGCGGGCGTGCCCTTCTCCTTGGCCGCGCGGCAGAACGCGAGCACCTCGGTCCACGTCGTCGGCGCGGTGAGACCGGCTTTGCTCATCGCCTCCTGGTTGTAGATCGCGCCGATGCCGTTGATCCCGTAGATCGCGTCGTACGTCTTGGCCTGGTACTGGGCGACGTCGCTGACCACCTTCGGGAACTTGCTCGCCCACGGCTGGTCCGACAGGTCGCGCAGGTAGCCGCCCTTGGCCAGGACCGTGACGGTGGCGGGGTTGCCGTTGCCCGGCCACACCGACATCACGTCGGGGGCGGTGCCGGACGCCAGCTGGGTGCGGATCTGCTGCTGGAACTGGTCGGCGCCGCCGGTCGTGAAGTTCACCTTCACCCCCGGATTGGCCGCCTCGAAGGCCTTGACGACGTCCTCGACCGAGCCCTGGTCGACCGAGGCGAGCGAGAGGGTGGTGTTGTTGCCGGAGTTCGTGGCGTTCGTGCCGCCGCTGCAGGCGACCAGCGCGGCTCCGGTCGTCACGGCCAGCAGGACGTGGCTGATCTTCATGGCAGCTCCTTCGAGAAGGTTGCGGTGACGACGTGGTGACCGGAGCTCAGCCGGAGGGTGCGGCCGGTCCGGTCCAGCGCTCCTGGCCGGCCCGTGATGCTCGCCGGGTCGGTGGTGGGGACTTCCAGCACGGCGGTCGTTCCCGGCGGGACGAGGGCGGTGACGGTGATCCGGTCGCCGTCCAGGGACCAGCCGCACGCGACCCGGCCGCGGGCGGTTTCCTGCTCGGCGCGGGCCCAGGTGAGCGTTCCACCCGGCAGCGGGCGCAGCAGGAGTTCGGAATAGGCCACCGATCCGGGCGTCTGGTCGATGCCGGCGACGCGGCCGAAGAGCCAGTCGCCGACGCTGCCGAGGCTGTAGTGGTTGAACGAGTTCATCGCGGCGGCCTGGAAGCCGCCGTGCTCGGTCCAGCCGTCCCAGCGCTCCCAGATCGTGGTGGCACCGTGGCGGATCGAGTAGCCCCAGGAGGGGAACTCCTCCTGCTGCAGCAGGGCGTACGCGAGGTCCGCGCGGCCGTGCTCGGCCAGGACCGGGCAGAGCAGCGCGACCCCGAGGAATCCGGTCGTCAGCCGGTTGCCCCGCTTTTCGACGTCGGCCGCGAGGTGGTCGGCCGCGGCCGGGACCAGGTCGTCCGGCACGAGCCCGAACGCCAGAGCCAGCAGGTACGCGGTCTGGGTCCCGCCGTAGACGGAGCCGTCGTCGTCCACATAGGACTCGATGAACGCGTACCGGATCGCCTGGTGCAGCGCCCGGTGTCCGGCCGCGACGTCTGGCTGGCCCAGCACCTCGGCGGCCTCGGCCACGATCTGCGCGCTGCGGGCGAAGTACGCGGTCGAAAGCACATCTCGTGGCGTGGTGACGTCGATCTGCAGCCAGTCGCCGTACGAATTGCCGGTCCGGTGCCGCCAGCGCAGGTCCGGGTTGTGCCGGTGGATGTGCGCGACCCAGGCGACCATCGCGTCGAAGCACCGCTCCAGCACGCGACGATCGCCGTAGGTGCGCCACAGGTGCCACGGGATGATCACCCCGGCGTCCCCCCAGGCCGGTGCGGCCTCGCGCAGCATCGCGATGCGCGGGGCGACGTCGCCGAACGCGCCGTCGGCGTCCTGGCCGTCGACGACGTCGGCCAGCCAGCGAGCGAAGAACGCGCCGACGTCGGCGTTGCGGCTCGCGGTCGGGGCGAAGATCTGCGCGTCCCCCAGCCACCCGAGGCGCTCGTCGCGCTGGGGGCAGTCGGTGGGCACCGCGACGAAGTTTCCTCGCTGGCCCCACGAAATGTTGGCCTGCAGCTGGTTGACCAACGGATCGGAGCACTCGAACTGCCCGGTCCAGGGCGTGTCGTTGTGCAGCACGCGGGCCACCATGTCGTCCGGGGAGACGGCACACCCGCTGACTTCCAGGTACCGGAAGCCGTGCACGGTGAACCGCGGCTCGAACACCTCGACGGCCTCGCCGCCGGTGACGTAGCTGTCGGTCGCGGCGGCCCTGCGCAGGTTCGCCACGTACAGCTCGCCGTCGTCGAGGGTCTCGGCGTGCCGCAGCACGATCCGGTGTCCGGCCGGAACCCCGCGGAGGGTCAGCCGCACCCGGCCCACCAGGTTCTGCCCGAAGTCGACGACGAACCGGCCGGACTCCCGCTCGGTCACCGAGATCGCCGGCACTTCGCGGGTGACCCGGATCGGCGGATCCGGCTCCGCCACCACCGGACCCGGATCGTCGTCGAGCACCGCCACCGGTCGCCACGGTCCCTCCACGAGGGACGCGTCGACGTGCTCCCCCATCAGCAGGTCCGCGGCGCGGACGGCGCCGGGACGCTCGGTCCAGGCGGCATCGGTGGCCACCACCTGCCTCGACCCGTCGGCGAAGTCGACCACGAGCTGGGCGAGGAAACCGGGGTGGTCGCCGTAGTGGCGGGCCGGCTGTCGCTCGTCGAACCCGGCGAACCCCGACCACCAGCCGTCGGCGATCACCGCGCCCAGCGCGTTGGCCCCCTCGCGCAGCAACGCGGTGACGTCGTAGGTCTGGTACTGGAGACGGTGGTGGTACTCCGTCCACCCCGGCGCCAGCTCGACGTCGCCCACGCGGACGCCGTTCAGCGAAGCCTCGTAGACACCGTGCGCGGTGGCGTACAGCCGGGCCCGCACCGGTTCCCGCGCCAAGCCGAACTCGCGGCGCAGGTTCAGCGGCGGCTCACCGAGCGGCTCGTACTCCTCGGTCGGCGGGTCGAACGGCGGCTGGGCGTGGGGATCGCGGCCGATCCACGCGGCCACCCAGTCGTCGCGGTGCAGCAGGCCGGTCTCGAACCAGCTCTCCCCCGTGCCCGCCGCGGCGCCCGTCTCGTCCCACACCTCGACGCGCCAGTGGTACCGGGTGGCCGAGCGCAGGACCGGACCGTCCCACGGCACGAGGACGGTGTCGCCCGAGTCCCGGCGTCCGCTGTCCCAGAGCAGCCGGGCCGGGTCGTCGAGATCGGCCGGGCGGTCGGCGGCGGTGATCCGGTAGGCGCTCTGCGCGGCGCCGTGCCGGGCACTTTCCAGCCGCCACGACAGGCGGGGGCGCGGCTCGCCGAGGCCGAGCGGTTCGTGCCGCTGTTCGGTGCGCAGTCCGTACGGGCGTAGCGTGTCCGTCATCCCTTGAGCCCTCCGGCGAAACCGTTGATGATGCTGCGTTGCAGCGCGAAGTAGACGACGAGGATCGGCACGATGCTGATCACCAGCGCGGCGAAGATCAGGTTCCAGTCGGACACGTACTGGCCGACGAACCCGGCGATGGCGACCGGCAGGGTCTGCTGGGCACCGCCGCTGAGGTAGAGCAGCGGGGTGAAGAAGTCGTTCCACACGGCCACCGCGTTGAGCACCAGCGCGGTGACGGTCACCGGCTTCAGCATCGGCAGGACGACGTACCGGAAGCCCTGCAGCGTCGTGCACCCGTCGATCAGGGCCGCGTCTTCGAAGTCACGCGGGACCGCGCGCAGGAACCCGACGTACAGGAACGTCGTGAACGGCACCTGCAAGCCGGAGTAGAAGAGGATCAGCGACCACGGCGTGCCCAGCAGGCCCAGGTCGCGCATCGTCTGGTAGAGCGGCAAAGCGGCCAGCTGGAACGGCAGCACCAGCCCCAGCATGATCAGCAGGAACGTCCAGCGCGACCAGCGTGCGGCGACCCGGGCCAGCGGGTACGCCGCCAACGCCGAGACAGCGAGGATGATCACCACGGAACCCACGGTGACGAGCACGCTGTTGGCCAGCGCCCCGCCCAGCGCGCCCTGCTGCCAGGCCTGCGAGAAGTTGTCGAACGTGGGCGACGTCGTCGGGGCGAGCGGTGACGAAGCATCCGACGGTGGCCGGAGAGCGAGATTCACCAGCACGTACACCGGGAAGGCGAAGACGAGCCCGGCGGCGATCATCACCAGTTCGAGGGTGAGTGTGCGGGCGCGGTAACGGTTCACGACGCGGCCTTCTCGGCGCGGGACAGCCCGAGGTACTGCCCGGTCGACGCCACCGAGACGACGACGGTCAGCACGACCGCCAGTGCGATGCTGTAGCCGAACTCCCCCAGGGTGAAGGCGTCTTTGTAGATCAACGTCGAGAGCGTGTCGGTCGCGTGCCCCGGCCCGCCGCCGGTGAGCGCGTACACCTGGTCGAACAGCTTGAGGCCGCCGATGATCGACAGCATCAGGTTGATCGTGAACGCCGGTGCGAGCAGCGGCCGGGTCACCGACCAGAACCGCCGGACCGCGCCGGCACCGTCGATGGCGGCCGCCTCGTGGATTTCCCGCGGGATCGACTGCAGCCCGGCCAGGAAGATCACCATCGAGTAGCCGGCGTACTGCCACACGATCACGCCCACGACCGACCACAGCGCGATGCCGGGGTCGCCCAGCCAGTCCTGCCGCCACGAGTCCAGTCCGACGAGACCGAGCAGGCTGTTCACGGCGCCGTCCGGGCCGAGCAGGTTGCGCCACAGGTAGGCGGCCACGATCGGCGTGACCAGCGCCGGGGCGAAGAGGAAGACCCGCAGTACGTTGCGGGACTTGATCGTGCTGTTGACGCCGAGGGCCAGCAGCAGGCCGATCCCGTTCTGGAGCAGCGTGATCGCCACCGCGATCACCAGCGTGTGCCAGAGCGCCTGCGTGGCTGCGGGGTCGTGCAGCATTTCGGCGAAGTTGCCGAAGCCCACCCAGGCGAAGTCCGGCGACAGGCCGTCCCAGTTCGTGAACGCGTAGTACACGCCGCGCGCACTGGGCACCAGGACGACGAAGGCGAACAGCAGCAGGGCCGGCACGGTGAACCACCAGGGGACGCCCCGGCGGCTCAGTCGGCCGCGCGGGCGGCCCGGCCGGGCCGCGACGGCGTCCGCACGCCGGTCCTTGATGGCGGCAGTCATTGGCGCCCACCTTGTTTAAACGTTTCAACATTGCGGCCGACGAATCGGCCCTGGTCGAGGAGCTATGGGTAACGTTGCCCATTATTGGGTGCCGGTGACTCTAAGAGCCACTGCAGGACACGTCAAGGTGCCCGTTGCTCTGGCGAGTCGGGCAGGTAACGTTTCCCATATGGACAGAGCAGCGGGGCCCGATCCGCAACGACGGGTGACGATCGTCGACGTGGCGCGCCACGCCGGAGTCTCGACGACGGCGGCGTCGAAGGTGCTGCGCAACGCCTACGGCGCCAGCCCCGCGATGCGCGCGAAGGTCCAGCAGGCGATCGAGGAGCTCGGCTACCGCCCCTACGCGGCGGCCAGGGGTCTGCGCGGCCAGACCTACACCATCGGCGTGCTGCTGCCGGACATCCGCAACCCGTTCTTCCCGGACATCATCGACGGCATCACCGACGCGCTCCGCGACACCGACTACCACGTCCTGCTCGGCCCGAGCTGCGACAACGAGAAGGACGAAGCCAAGATCACCGACGCGATGGTCGACCGTGGCATGGACGGCATCGTCCTGATCGCCCCTGTCATGTCACCGCGGCGGCTCGAGCGCCTCGCCAAGACCATCCCGGCCGTCGTGGTCGGGCGGCACAGCCGTTCGGCTCACTTCGACACGGTGACCGACGACGACGTGGCCGGCGCGGCACTCGTCGTCGACCACCTCGCCGACCTCGGGCACCGCCGCATCGCCCACATCGAGCACCACGAGACCGACCCCGTCCACCTCGCCGAAATGCCCAACGCCGTCCGCGCCGACGGCTACCGGAAAGCCATGCGCGCCCGGGGGTTGGCGGTCGACATCGCTTCGACTTCCTACACCCAGGAGGGTGGCTACCTGGGCGCCCGTCAGCTCCTGGCCCGTCCCCAGCGGCCGACGGCCATCTTCGCCGGCGCCGACATCGTCGCCATGGGCGTGCTGACGGCGCTGTCGGAAGCGGGTTTGTCCGTCCCCGGGGACATCTCCCTGGCCGGCTACGACAACACCAGCTTCGCCGCCCTCGGCCCCATCTCCCTCACCAGCGTGGACCAGGCCGGGCACCACATCGGTGCCCACGCCGCCCGGCTCCTGCAGGAGCGCATCGGTGACCGGTCCCGGCCGGCGGCTCAGGTGAAGCTCTCGCCGGCGCTGGTGCCCCGGCGCACCACCGCTCCCCCGCCCTGACCGAACCCGGTCAGGCGGTCGAAGCCCGTACCACCAGCTCGGGAGAGAACTCGATCTGCGGCCGGGGCAGGGAGACGCCGTTCACGCCACCGGCCGAGCCGAGCGCGTCGATTTCGGCGAAGAGCAGGTCGGCCACCGCGGTGCCCAGCTCCGCGTGGGGCGTGCGGACGGTGGTGAGCGGCACGATCGTGGACCGGGCGAACTCGATGTCGTCGTAGCCGACCACGGCGATGTCGGCCGGCACGCTGACGACCTTCGAAGACACGAACGCCTGGACGACGCCGATGGCCAGCAGGTCGTTCGCGCAGAACAACGCGTCGGGACGCTCGGCCGGTGTTCGCCGGGCGATGGCGTCCGCGCAGGCGATGCCGGCCTCGACCGAGCGCTCGGGCACGGGGATGACTTCCAGGGTGACGCCGGGGGCCGAACGCACCGCCGACAGCGCGCCGTTGAGCCGGTCGGCCACCTGCTTCAGCTCGAGCGAGGAGGAGACGAACCCGATGCGCCTGCGGCCCCGCTCGATGAGGTGGGCCCCCGCCAGCTCGCCGCCCGCGACGTGGTCGATGGACACGGACGCCTGCGCGGGCGACTCGGCGTGCCGGGCGCTGAGCACGCTCGCGATGCCGAACGAGCGCATCCGCGCCAGCTCGGTCTCCACGTTGCCGACCGGAGCGATGATGACCCCGCTGACCAGCTGCTTGGCGAACAGCTGCAGGTAGCTGCGCTCCCGCTGCTCGGACCCGGTGTCGTTGGCCATCAGCATGTACCTGCCCTCGGCCGCCACGCGCCGCTCGATCGCTTCGGCGATCTCCGGCGTGGTGGCGGCCGCGAGTTCGAAGGCGATGTAGCCGATCACCGGGCTGACGCCGGTCCGGAGGGTGCGGGCGGCGTCGTTCGGCACGAAACCGAGGGCGTCGACCGCCTGCTGGATCCGCTCCCTCGTCGCTTCGGACAGCTTCCGCGGCTTGTGGAAGTAGTTCGACACCGAAGCGGGCGAAACCCGGGCCAGCTCGGCGACGTCGCGAATCGTGACCCTGTTCAGCCGACCGTTCCTCTCCCGCGCTCCCCGGACCGCCCATCTTAGTGCAGGCGAAAGCCCGGTTCAGGGCAGCGTGATACGCCCTCTCAGCGGAAGGTCGGCCGACGAAGTCCCGGCCCCGACGGTGTAGTTGCCCGGCACCACTGTCCATCCCGTACCGGAGTTCGACCAGACCGCGAGCTCGTCCACCGGCACGTCCAAGGCCACCGAGATGGTCTGGCCCGGCTGGAGAGTGACTTTCGAGAACGCCTTGAGCTGCTGGGCCGGCTCCTGCGCCGCGTCGGGAGCCGCGACGTAGAGCTGGACGACCTCCGAGCCGGTCCTTCGCCCGGTGTTGGTGATCGTCACCTGGGCGCGGAGACCGCCCGGCGTCCGGGACAACCGCAGGCCGCCGAGCCGGAAGGTCGTGTACGACAACCCGAACCCGAACGGGAACAGCGGCTTCTCACCGGAGGCCTGGTACCAGCGGTACCCCACCGCCAATCCCTCGTCGTAGAAGACGTGGACCCCGTCGCCCGGGAACTCGACGCCGGTTTTGGCCGGCCCTTGCCGGTCGGACGCCGGGAACGTCTCGGGCAGGCGGCCGCCCGGTTCCGCGTCGCCGAACAGCAGCGCGGCGACCGCGTTCCCCTGCTCCTGCCCCGCGTACCAGTTGGCGATGACCCCCTTGACGCTCCCGAGCCACGGCATCAGCACCGCGCCGGAAGTGTTCAGCACGACCACCGTCCGGGGGTTCGCCGCCGCGACGGCCGCGACGAGTTCGTTCTGGTCGGCAGGCAAGGCGAGCGTCGAGCGGTCCATGCCCTCGCTGGTGACGTCGGCGAGGACCACGACGGCCACGTCCGCCGCGCGCGCGGCCGCGGCAGCCTCCTGGTGCAGCCGGTCGTACCCGGCCTGGGAGCCGAGCACCAGCGACGTGCGTGGCGTGCGCCCGCCGGTCGGCGCCGCCGAGACGTAGGTGACCTCGATGGCGTGGTCGCCCGCGGTCAGCGCCGCGAACGCGTTCCGCACGGACTCCCGGCCCGGCACGTACGTGAGCACCTCCTTGCCGTCGATGCGCACCGTGGCCTGCCCACCGGCGGTGAGGCTGAACCGGTACCGCGCCGCGGTATCGGCGTGGAAGGTGCCGGTGTACCGGGCCGACCAGCCGTCCGTCTGGCTCGCGACCGGCGCGGGGGCGGCGGTGACGTTCAAGTTCGGGACCGTCTCGGTGCCGAGCGGCTCACCGGTCAAATCCGTCGACGCGTAGTACGTCGCCGTCAGTCCGGCACCGAACGCGGACGCGGGGACGACCGGCAACGCGGCGATCCCGAGCGTCCCCCGCGCGTACGTCACCGGGATCGAGCCCGCGCGAGCGCGGATCCCGGCCAGCGGCGTCACGACGGGGCCGTTCGAAGAGACGCTGCCGGAGCCGCCGCCGTGGGTCTGGGCGCCCGCGTCGGCGGCGTCGCCGATCACCGCGATGCTGCGCGGCCGCGCCAAGGGCAGGACGCCGTCGTTCTTCAGCAGCACACTGCCTTCGACGCCGATGCGCCGCGCCAGGTCGAGGTGCGCCGGGGTGGAGACCACGGTGCCGACCACCGTGGCCGGATCGGGCAGCGGGTGGTCGAACAGCCCGACGCGGAGCATCGGCGTCAGGACCTGGGTGACCATGGTGTCGAGCTGAGCTTCGCTGACGCTGCCGTTCTGCACGGCCGCCTTGAGCGGGTCGCCGAGGTAGGTGCCGCCGGGCATCTCGGTGTCCGAGCCCGCCTTGGCGGTCTGGACGGTGCTGTGGGTGCCGCCCCAGTCCGACATGACCCAGCCGTCGTAACCCCACGCGTCGCGCAGCGTGTCCTGCACGGTGACCCGGTTCTCGTGGGCCCACGTCCCGTTGACCTTGTTGTAGGACGTCATGACGGCGCCGGCCCGGCCCTCCCGCACCGCGGCCCGGAACCCCGGGTAGTAGATCTCGTGCAGGGCCCGCTCCGAGACGACCACGTCGATCGAGTTCCGCAGGATCTCCTGGTTGTTGGCCACGAAGTGCTTCACCGTCGAGATGACGTGGTTGGCCTGGATGCCGCGGATCGTCGCGGCGGCCAGCCGGCCGTTCAGGAACGGATCTTCGGTGTAGGTCTCGAACGAGCGGCCCCAGTGCGGCAGCCGGAGGATGTTGATGCAGGGCGCCAGTGCGACGTTGTGACCCTTGGCCGCCTGCTCGGCGCCGTAGGCCCGGCCGTATTCCTCCGCGGTACCCGGGTCCCAGGTGGCGGCCAGGGCCTTGGAGTCCGGCCACTGGGTGACGCCGACGGATCCGTTGCCGACACCGCTGGGCCCGTCGGCGAGCCGCAGCGCCGGGATGCCGAGCCGGGTGTTGGCGGGGATGTGGCCGGTGAAGCCCTGCGTGGCGGGAATGCCGTGGCAGTAGGCGATCTTTTCGTCGAGGGTCATCCGGGCGACCAGCTGACGGGCCCGCTTCACCGCCGCCTGGGACTCGGCGGAAGCGGCGGGTGCCGCGTGGAGCGAGCCGCCCGGCGGCGCGGCCTCCGCCGGCCCGCCGGGGGCCACGGCCACGACGCCGGCCGCGACCACGCCCGCTCCCGAGAACTTCAGCATCGACCGGCGGGTGACATCCATCTTGACACTCCTTTGTGCTGGATGGGGTCGGAGAAGCCGCGTCTCAGGCGTGGTTCTGCCAGAACAACCTTTCGGCCTTGTCGGGATCGTCGACGATCTTGCAGTCGGCGTCGAGCCACATCGTGGAGCGGTTCTTCGGCGTGTAGGCCGGCCACGCCGGCACGCCTGGCGCGGTGGGACGACCATGGTGGGCGAAGCCCGCCCACAGTGCGCTCATGTGCCGCGCGGTCGCCTGCTGTCCCGGCAGACCGTTCCCCGTGTTGGCGAACTTGAGGGGGATGTCCGACGCGTGCGGCGAGCCGAGGGGAAAATCGGTGCCGGGCACCAAGGTCGGGTTCTTGTAGGCGAGCTGGTACATGAACACCGGTGCCGCGTGCTGCGCCGCTTTGGCCTCCGCGATCTTGATCGAGTCACGCCAGATCGGCGAGGTCGTGATCGCGAAGTAGAGCTGCGCCGCCGTCGCGCCGGGCCGGGACCGGTGGAAGGTGTCGATGACCCGGTCCAGCTCGGCGCCCTGGTACGTGGTACTCAGTTCCCGGCGGAGGCCGGCCTCGTCGATGCGGAAGATGTCGGGCGGCCCGAAGAGGCTGAAGAACACCATTTCGTCGCGGCAGGTGCCGCACATCAGTGGCTTGCCGGCCGAGAACGGTGCCACGCCGTCGGCGAAGGGGTGCCGGGGAATGACGCGGCCGTCGACGAAGGCGCCGAAGCCGGGGAGCGGGTCGGGGTCGCCCCAGGGTGCGACGCCGTTGGCGGCTTCGGACTGCTGGATCTCCAGCAGCCTTCCGGCCGGGATTTCGTGCAGCTCGGGGATGTCGGCCGTGCTCATCCCCAGTAGGTCCAGCGTGCGCCTGGCCCGGGCGGTGGCGCCGTCGCGGGTGGGGAAGCGCAACGGCGCGGCGCTCTCGATGGAGGCCTTGTGGAACAGGGGCGCGGCCGCCGGCATGGTGTGGACGGCCGCGGTCTTGGCGCCGCCACCGCTCTCGCCCCACACCATGATGTTGTCGGGATCGCCCCCGAAGTTCTCGATGTTCTCCCTGGTCCAGCGCAGCGCGGCGAGGATGTCCAGCATCCCCTGGTTGGCGGCGTAACCGTCGCCGGCGAGGTCACCGAGGAACAGGTAGCCGAGCAAGCCGAGCCGGTGGTTGGACTCGACCACCACCACGTCGTACAGCTGCGCGAGGTGGGTGCCGTCCTGGACCGTGGCGGAGCCGGAGCCGATCATGTAGCCGCCGCCGTGGTTGTAGAACATCACCGGCCGCCGCTTGCGGTCCGCGGCGGGGGTCCAGATGTTGAGGTAGAGGCAGTCCTCGGAGGGGGCCGGCATCCGGCCGTTGCCGTTCGGGCCCATCTCGTTGCCGGCCGCCTGGAAGCTCGGGTTGGGAAAGCTCACCGCGTCGCGCACACCGTGCCAGGGCTTGAGCGGCTTCGGGGCCTTGAACCGAAGGTCGCCGAGCGGCGGCGTGGCGTAGGGCACGCCGAGGAACTTCACGATGCCGTCCTCGCGTTTCCCGCGCACCTTGCCGTACCGGGTCGCCGCTTCGGCTGTTCTCGCCGCGCCGAGCGCCAGTGCCGGCGACGGCAGGCACAGCCCGGCGACGACGGAGAGCGAGCCGCCGATCATCGCTCTGCGCGAAACTCCTGAGCCCATCAACGGGCCTCCTTCTCGAGGGTGATCAGATCGAAGTCGTGAAGGTGTGCTTGCCGGAGCCGACGGTCTGCGTGGCCGGGCTGCCGGGAAGGTGCACGGTCGCCGTGGCGCCGGGCGGCACGGTGACTTCCAGCCGGAACCGGTGCGCGGACTTCGTCCAGCTGCTGCTGACAGTGCCGAGCGGGGTCCGGTAGCTGCCGGAGACGCGCGCCAGGTCGCCGACGGGGGCCGGGGCGATCGTCAGGGTGCGGTACCCGACCGAGCCGGGCGCCTGCTGGATGCCGGCCACCCCGCGGACGAACCAGGCGTCGACCTCGCCGAGGAAGTGGTGGTTCTGCGAGCCGCTGCCGTCGAGACTCTCGGACAGCGTCGTGTGCCCGCTCGCGATGAGATAGCCATAACCCGGCGACGTCGGGTTGACGACCATGTCGTAGATGACGTCGTCACGGTGCCCGGCCTGCAGCGCCCGGAAGAGCGGCGCCAGCGCGACCGAACCGGTGGTGATGTGGTTGCCCGCCTTGCGCACCGAGGCGACGAGCCGGTCGAGCACCGCGCCACGGTCGGCCGGGGCGACGAGTCCGGCGTCGAGGGCCATGGCGTTGGACGCTTCGCTGTCGCTGCCGTAGTAGACGCCGGTCGCGTCGACGTGGCGGAACCGCGCCGTGAACTCCGACGCGAGCTGCGTGGCCAACGCGCTGTACTTGGCGAGATCGGCCGCCTTGCCGAGAACCTTCGCGATGTCGGCCATGGTGCTCGCGGCCGTGTGGTAGCCGGCGGTGATCGCCAGCTGCATCGGCGTCGTGTTGTCCGTCGCGGACCAGTCACCGAGCCCGGGGACGTCCCCGTTATTGGCGGCCTTGTTCGCGGCCTCGTAGTCCAGCCACGCGACCATGTTGTCGTAGTAGGTCGCCATCGTCCGGTTGTCGCCGTAGGTCAGGTAGAGCTGCCACGGGATGCGGATGATCGCGCCACCCCAGTTGACCTCGTCGAGGAACTCGATGGTGCCCTGCGGGTACTGCAGCTTGACCGGGGCGACGCGGTGGAACTCCGGCGCGATGTTCGCGATCAGGCCCGGGGATTCGTCACCGGGCTTCCGCTGCGCGGTGGCCATGTTGCGGACGAGCTGGGGCTGGAAGGCCGACATGTCGTAGTCGGTGAGCAGCGCGTCGATGTTGTGCAGGTTGTCGCCGGTGTAGGGCCCCTTCTCCCGGTCCGGGCAGTCGGTCAGGACCGACGTCATGTTGCTCTCGATCGACCGCTCGGTGATGGCGTGGATCTGGTTGAGCAGAGCGCTGGACGAAGTGAAGTCGCTTGCGCTCGGGTTCGCCACGTGGACGACCTCCATGGTCACGGTGTCCTTCGCGGGTGCGGTGCGCAGTCCGCTCACCTGCAGGTAGCGGAACCCGCTGTAGGTGAACTGCGGGTGCCACTTCTCGAGCCCGTGCCCGGCCAGGGTGTAGCGGTACGCGATCTGGTTGCCGGGTTTCGCGCCGGTGCTGCTGGTGTCCAGCGTGCCGTCCGCGGCGAGCTTCTCGGCGGGGATCATGGTGACGGTGTCCCCGGCGCGGCCGGCGACCGAGACGCTGGGCCAGCCGGACCGGTTGGCGCCGAAGTCGAGGAGGTACGAGCCATCGGCGAGCCGGCGGATTTCGCTGGGCCGCACGGTTTCCGCGACGGTGATCGGCGGACGCGGATCGGCGCGCAACGGTGTCGTGTCGCGAGGCGTGGTGGTCTGCGACAGCCGCACGATGCCCGCTTGCTGCCATCCCGCGCCGGTCAAGGTCGACGTCGGCGCCTGGCTTTCGCGGCGCGCGTCGTACTCCTCGCCGCTCCACCACGACGAGAACGTGGTGGGCCCGAGTGCGGTGCGCCAGGTGCCGTCGCTGGAGACGATCTCCCGGCGGCCATCCTGGTAGGTGATTTCGAGCTGGGCGATGACCTTCGGTTCGCCGTAGACGGTGTACTGCTCGAGGCCGCCGCCGAAGAAGTACCGGCCGGGGGTCTTCACCCGCTGGTAGGTGCCGCTGCCGGTCTGCAGGCCGATCGTGTTGGCACCGGGTCGCAGCGCCCAGGTGAGGTCGTAGGTGCGGTAATCGACCTCGGCGGCGTAGGTGGTTTGGCCGGGTTCGAGCACGGCGTCGCCGACCGGACGGCCGTTGAGCGTGGCCGCGTACATGCCGAGACCGGTCGTGTAGAGCCGCGCCTGCTTGACCGGCCCGCGCACGGGGAACGCCTTGCCGAACACCGGCAGCGGCGTCTCCTTGCCGTCGGGCCGGGTGTAGTCGTACGCCGGGTTCTCGATCCAGCGTGCCGACCAGTCGGCCGCGGACAGCAGTCCCATTTCCCAGCTCGACGGCGCGCTCCACGGCGAGACCCGCCCGGTGGTGTCCCAGGTCCGGACCTGCCACCGGACGTGCTCGCGGGCGTGCAGCGACGGGCCGCCGTAGGCGATGTTCGAGGTGCCGGCCGAGCGGACCTTCCCGCTGTCCCAGAGGTCACGCGGCCGGGACGGGGTGTCGAGCGTCGCGCGGATCTCGTAGGCGGCCTGCCCCTGCGCCGGCGGGAGCCAGCTGAGCAGCGGCCGGGCCGCGTCGATCCCGGTCGGGTCGACGAGATTTTCGGTCCGCAGGGCGGTCGGCTGCCCGGTGCGGCCACCGCCGGGTGCGGCGGCGGCCGCCGGCCCGGACGCGGCGAGCAGCACCGCGGTCAAGAGGGTGAGCAGGGGGCGCCTGCGGTTCATCGGCTGTCCTTCCGGGACGGCGGGGCTACGCGCGGTTCACGATCCGGACCGGTCCCCCGATGCCGGTCGGTTTGTCCTGCGTCTCGGGCCGGGACGCCGTATCCGCCGGTGTCGCCGCACTCCGCTTAAAACGATTCACTTTCAAGGCGGGCCTGGGCGAGGAAGTCGGGCGTCTGCGCGCAAGCACGTCCGGCACGGGTTCGGCCACCACGAACGGAATGTCGATCTACCCCAGGGAAAGGCGGGCCGGCCATCGAACGGCGGCGCGACTCCTCGACACGCCGAGGGTCGCCGGAACCGGATCCTGTCGCGTCATCGCGCCCTCCGGGGTGATTAAAAGGTTTCAACGTTCGCGCAGTGACGCTACTATCCACCACAAAGGCAAGTCAACGCCGCGCGGCGATCCGGTGGTAAAACGTTTTTCCCCCGGCCCGGCTCCGGCTCCCGCTCGAGGGGTTCGGCACCTCGGCGGTGTGACGGGCGCGGTCCGGGGTGAGGCACTGAGGCAGCACCGGGCCGCGGACCCGGGCCATCGGCACCCCGGCCCGCAGCCCACTGGATTTCGCCGACCGCGACCACGTCGGCGCGATCGGCATCGGCGGCTCCGGCGGCTTCGTCCTGTCCGCAGCGCAGGCCAACCGCCGCCGTCGTCCTGTACGACGTCGGCCGGCTCACCGAGCGCGGCGTCCTGGACTCACTCACCGAAGCCGACCGCAACGCCGCCTGGACACGGTGGCCCAGCAGCGGTACGCCGACTTCGAAGGCGGCGTCCCGGCCCGAAAATTCGCTCACGTGGCGGCGCAGGCCTCGATCGCTGCCAACGTCTCGTCCAGGTGGTGCCGCAGGACCGGCTCCGAGCGGGCGGCCAGTGCCTTCACCGCGGACGACCACCCGTACCGCGTTTCCCACTCGCCCAGTGCGGTGGCCCGCAGGTGCGCGGCGACCTGGTCGCGCAGCCAGGCCGTGTCGAAGTCCCGGCCGGACCGCGCCGCCAGGTCGGCGATCTGCGTGAGCTGGTCGTTGTCGGGCACCGAGTACAGCATCACTCCCGTCCCGGTCGCGACGGCGATCAGGTCGGCGTCGAGGGCCGTGTGGTGCTCGGCGAACCGGGGTCCCAGCTCCCGCACGCGGGCACAGCCGCCCCGCTCCGCCAGGGTGCCGGTGACGATCTCGTAGAGGTTGTTCTGGTGCGTCCGGTTCAGGTACTCGCGGTCCTGTGCGGACACGTCGGCCTGAGCAGGACGCGCCGCCGGAGCCGGTGCGGCGGCCGCGGCCGGTGCGGCGGCCAGCAGGGCACCCAGCACCGCGGCGGCGAACAACGTGGACCGTGCTTTCATGGCGTTCTCCCTCGGTCGGAGTTCGGGGAACCTCGGGATCGATCGTCGTGGAACGGTTGCGTCGCGGGCAATCCGTGCCCCGAACGGGCGCGTCCGATCCGCGCTCACCCCGGGAATCCTCCGGCCGGCGCGGGACGCCGGCCGGAGGACGGGGGAAGAGCCGCTATCCGCCCACGCGCAGCGGCTGCGTCAACAGGGGGTACGACGCGTGGAAAGAACGCTGCCACCACGGCCAGTTGTGCGTGCCGGGACCGTAGAAGTCGGTCGTGACGTTCGCGCCGACCTCCCGCAGCCGCCGCGCGAACGCCGTGTTCATCTCGGCGCACAGCGGCTCGATGAACAGGTCCGGCGGGGTGCCCGGCGGGTCCAGCACCCCGGGTGTCCCGTTGCCGCACGCGAGGTACAGCGGAATGCCGGTCAGGTTACGGGCCAGGTCGTACGGGTTGTGCGCGGCCCAGACGTCCGCGTTGAGGTTGGGGTCGCCCCACAGCGCGGTCGGGTCGTAGCCGTCCTTCACCAGCACGCCCTGGATCAGGCTGGTGCCGCGGGCGCTCTGGTACGTCGTGTGCACCACACCGCTGTAGGCCGCGGCCGCGGTGAACATCCCCGGATGCCGTCCCGCGTAGGCCATCGCACCCAGCCCGCCCATCGACAGGCCGGCGATCGAACGGACGGTCCCGGCGCCGTAACCCCGCTCCAGGATCTGGCGCAGCTCGGTCAGGTGGAAGGTCTCCCAGCGGGGCGCACCGCCGGCCCCGCGGTTGAACCAGTCCGAATAGAAACCGTCCCGGCCGCCGGAAGGCATCACCACCAGCATCTCCGCACCCCGGGTGAAGGCTTCGATGTCGGTCGAGCGCGTCCACGACGTGTAGTCGTCACCGGCCCCGTGGAGCAGGTACAGGACCGGCCACGTGGCCGCCGTACCGGGTGTCCAGCCCGCCGGGTGCAGCAGCCGCACCATCGCCGTGGTGCCCAGGGCCGGGGAATCGACGGTCAGGTCGAGCATCGTGGGATCGAGCCGGTGTTCGGCGATCACCCGTGCGCCGCTGTCGGCCACCGCCCGCGGCGCCACCGCGGCGCCCGCCGTGCGCGGCATCGCAACGGCGAGCGCGGACAACCCCGCGGCGGCACCGAGAACGAATTTCCGCCGGGACACCCGCGAGGACACGGGTCCCCGTTCGAGTGCCGCCGCGTGGGGCTGGAACTGCCGGTCTTCGACGGGCCTGGGCATCGTTGCCTCCAGGGTGGGTGGGAGGGGGAACCTGGCGTCCCCGGGCTTGCTCGGCCGCGCCGGTGCGACCGGCCCGGGGACGCCAGGCGCAGGAGAGCAGACCGCTCTCCCGGCCCGCGCCGGGCGGGGGCCGGCGCGGGAGTCGGGGTCCCGGCCGCTCAGGGCGTCCGGGACCGGCCCGCGCGCCGGGAAACCGCGCGTGGGCAGGAAAGCTCACCCGGGAGCCGGTCAGGGCCACCCGGGGTTCGCCGGTGCTCGGTACTTGCCACGCCTCGCGCCGGGCTACGGCCGCCTTCACGAGGTGACGCGCGAAGACTATCGGGAAGGGCGTTCGGCGTAGCGGAGCGCCGACCGCTGGAGCTTGCCGCTCGGTGTCTTCGGCAGCTCCGGGACGAAGTGGACGATCCGCGGGTAGGCGTGCGCGGCGAAGCGGGTCTTCACCAGGGCCTGCAGTTCCTCGGCCAGCTCCGGGCCCGCAGCCCGCCCGGGACGCACGACGACGTGCGCCGCGACCACTTCGCCCCGCAGCTCGTCCGGGACGCCGACGACCGCGGCCTCCGCGACGGCGGGATGGCCCAGCAGCACCGATTCCACTTCGGACGGTCCGATCCGGTAGCCCGCCATCAGGATGATGTCGTCGTCCCGGGCGGTGAAGTGGAAGTTGCCGTCGGCGTCGCGCGCGGCCGTGTCGCCGGTGAGGTACCAGCGCCGGTCCGCGGTGAACCGTTCGGCCGTGCGCCCGGGCGCGCTGCGGTAGCCGGTGAACCACATCAGCGGGCTGGCGGCCACGTCGACCGCGAGCTGCCCGCGTTCCCCGGTGGCGGCGGGCTCGGCCGACGCCGGCCGCAGCGCCTCCAGCCGCCAGCCCGGCAGCGCCCGGCCCATCGACCCGGGCCGCCGCTCGGTGCGCAGGTCCGGGTGCCAGGCGTTGGCGACCGCCATGCCCAGTTCCGTCTGCCCGTAGTGGTCCAGGACCGGGACACCGAGCACCCCTTCCGCCCAGTCGCTCACCTCGGGCGGCATGGGCTCCCCCGCCGACGAACAGTGCCGCAGCGCCAGGTCCGGTGGCACCAGGTGCTCCGCGGCCCGCAGCGCGCGGTACACCGTCGGACCGGCGGTGAAGTTGGTGACGCGGAAGGCGGCCAGCACGGCGCAGGTCCGTTCGGCGGAGAATCCACTGTGGAGCAGCAGGCTGCGCCGGCCAAGACCGAGCGGGCCGAGGATCGCGTGGTAGAGACCGTACGCCCAGCCGGGGTCGGCCGCGTTCCAGAACACGTCGGACTCCTGGTGGTCGAGCCCGAACTCCTGGTAGACGAGCATCGACGACACCGCCCACAGGGGGACGCGGACGCCCTTCGGTGCCCCGGTCGTCCCCGAGGTGAAGAGCTCGACGAGCGCCGCGTCACCGCCCATCGCCACCGGGACCGGCTGCGGCGGCGCCTCCAGCAGGCGCTCGAAGCAGTGGTCACCGGGGTGCTCCGCGGTGGCGCCGGTGGTGATCACGGTCAGCCGCCACGCCGCCGGGATGTCGTCGTGCGGGCCGAGCTTCGCGCGTTGCGCGGGTTCGGTGACGACGATCCGCGCACCGCTGCCGCCGAGGCGGGTCGCGATGGCCGGCGGCGCCAGCGCGGTGAACAGGGGCACGTGGACGGCGCCGATCCGCCAGATCGCGAGCACGGTCACGACCAGCTCGGCGGACTTGCCGAGCAGCGTCGCGACGCGGTCGCCCGGGCCGGCGCCGAGTTCGCCCAGTGCCGTGGCCAGCCGCGCGGACCGGGTCCGCAGTTCGCCGAAAGTCCAGTCACGCCAGGAAAGGTCCGGCTCGACGACGGTGAACGCCACGGCGTCCGCGGGGTGCCGGTCGCACAGCAGTTCCGCGGCGCAGGCCTGCGGCCGGTCGAAGAGCGCAAGCAGGTCTTCGACTCGGCGGGCGGTGCTCGTCAACGGTGCCTCCAGGAGCTACGCGATACCGCCGCAGTGCCGTACCGTGGACCAAATGTCCCATCGGGACGGGGACCCAGCTACCCCCGGGTGAGGGGTGCGGGATCCGTTCGTGACCTTTGCGAGGAGGCGGGCGTGCATCCCAACGCCGCGGCCGACGACCGACCCGAGATCCACCGTGCGCTGGCCAGAATGCGTGACGCGACCGGCCTGCCGCTCACGTTCGGCGGCGAGGTCGTCGCCGGACGGCGGCTGAAGCTGAGCCAGCTCTCCGGCCCGCACTCCGGGGCGCTCCGCGGAGTCGGTCTCGAGTACGGGCGCGGGCTGGGCGGGAAGGCGGTGGCGCACCGGCGGCCGGTCGTCGTCGACGACTACGTGCGTTCACCCGGCATCAGCCACCACTACGACCACATCATCGTGGCCGAGGGACTGCGCGCGATGGTGGCCGTGCCGGTGGTGGTGACGCGGACTGTGCGCGGCGTGCTCTACGGCGCGCTGCGCAGCTCGATGCCGCTGGGCGACCGCGTGGTCCAGTCCGTCGTGGAGTCGGCGCGCGAGCTCGAACAGACCCTGGCCGTCCGCGACGAGGTGACCCGGCGGCTCGCCTGGCTCGACCGGTACGACACGACCGACTGCACCCGGCCGCAGTGGGAGCTGGTGCGGGAGGCCTACGCCGAACTCCGGATCCTGACCCAGAGCGTCGACGACCCGGTGCTGCGCGGCCGGGTCCGCGCGGTGTGCGAGACCCTGTCCGGCATCACCGGCCGCCCGGCCCGCACCGGGCCGGTGCCGGAGCTGTCGGCGCGGGAGCTCGACGTGCTCGCGTGCGTCGCCCTCGGGTGGACCAACCACCAGATCGCCGACGATCTCGGGATCACCACGGAGACGGTGAAGAGCTATTTGCGCAGCACCATGCGCAAGCTCGTGACCCGCAGCCGGATGGAGGCCGTGGTCAGCGCCCGGCGGTTCGGTCTTCTCCCCTGAGGGTACGGGGCGGGGTACGGTAGTACCGTGCGCGGCCCCACGCCGGGTATGCGAGGCTACGGAACCATGACCGCGAAGCCACCTTGGATGACGCCACCGGGAGCGCGCACGGCTCGGAGCCGACGCATGTCCGACGCCAAGCGCGAGGAGCTGATCCTCCGCCTGGAAAGGCTTTTCCTGGACGAGGGTTTCGCGCGGCTGACCGTCGACGACCTGGCCAGCAGGCTGCAGTGTTCGAAGTCGACGCTCTACGCGGTGGCCGGCAGCAAGGAACAGCTCGTCGTCGTCGCGATCCGGCACTTCTTCCAGGAGGCGGCCGCGCGGGTCGAGGAGAAGACCGGGCCCGTCACCGACCCGCCGCAGCGCATCGCCGAGTACCTCGCCGGGCTGGGCGCCGAGCTGCGGCGGATGTCGCCGGAGTGCTACGCGGACCTGCTCAGCTTCGAGGCGACCGCGGAGCTGTACGCCCGGCACTCGCTCGCGGCGGCCCACCGGGTGCGGGAGTCCATTCAGGACGGTGTCGCCTCCGGCGCGTTCCGCGCGATCAACGCGGACTTCGTCGGCGCGGCGGTCAGCCTGCTCATCGACGGCATCCAGCACGGCGAACTGCTCGACCGTTCGGGACTGTCCATGGCCGACGCCTACACCGAACTCGGCGCACTGGTGCTGGCCGCCCTCGCGAACCCCGCGGGGAAGTAGCCACCCGCCGCCTGGCCGCTCGAGCACGATGCCGCGCCGCCTGATCGCGGTGCGGTGCCACCTGATCGCGGTGCGGTGCCACCTGATCGCGGTGCGGTGCCGGCGGTCGTGCCCGGCTCGTCGACGCACCCGGAGCCGGTGCGACCTCGCCATTTCGTGTCCGAGAGGGCTTGCGCCGTGGCCGCGCGTGTGTCTAACGTACGGAATCCGGTACTGAAGTATTCTATCTCGTACCCACATCGGTCCGGTGTGGGCGGAGCGGAGGCGGCGTTGCCTGCACGCACGGAGACCGATCGGCGTCATGGAGTCGTGCTCCGGCGCGACGTCCGGATCCCCACGCCCGATCCGGGAGTCACGCTTTCCGCCAACCTGTTCCTGCCCGAGGGCCCCGGACCGTTCCCGCTCCTGGTGACCGTTCTCCCCTACCGGCGGGACGTCGCGGCGCTCAACGGGTCGCCCACCGAACGGTGGTTCGCCGAGCGCGGGTACGCGTCCCTGCTCGTCGACCTGCTCGGTACCGGCTCCTCCGACGGCGTGCAGCGGCCGCCGTTCGACCCAGCCGACGCCGACGACGCGCTCGACGCGATCCGCTGGGGCGCCGCCCAGTCGTGGTGCACCGGGGCGGTCGGCATGTGGGGTGGTTCCTACGGGGCCATCACGACACTCCGCACCGCCGCCCGCCAGCCGGCGGCGCTGCGCGCGATCATCGCGCTCGAAGGTCCGACCGACCCCGGCCGCGACTTCGTGCACCCCGGTGGTTCGCGCGGCGCGTTCTCCCCGCTGGCGTCGTGGGCGGTGAGCACGCTGTTCAACCAGCTGCTGCCCCCGGTGGACGACTTCGCCGACCCGAACGAGCAGGCGCGCTGGCGCCGGCGCCTGACGTTCCCGCCCTACCTGCTGGACATGGTCCGCAACGGCCCCGGCTCCCCCGTGTGGGCCCGGCGGCGGATCGACGTCTCGACCGTCGAAGTACCCGCCCTCTGCGTCGCCGGCTGGCGGGATCTGTTCGTGGACGGGGCGATCCGCGCGTACGAAGGCCTGCGCACGACCAAGGCCCTGCTCGCCGGGCCGTGGATGCACGTCATGCCACAGGAATGCCCGTTCACGCCGATCGACTTCCTCGAGATCGCCCGGTCCTGGTGGGACCGCTGGCTGCTCGGCGTGCCGAGCACGCAAACCACTCCCCCGGTCCGCGTGTACGTGCAGGGGAACCGGCCGCGCTGGCTCGGGTTCGCCGCGTGGCCGCCGGAAGGCACCGTCCGGACCGAGGACCTGGCGGGCTGGCAGCGGTCCGCGCCGTCCGCGCCCGACCCGGCCGTGGGCCTGCAGTCCGGGTTGTGGGCGACCCCGGCCGGCCAGTTCGGGCTGCCGCTGGACCAGCACGGCGACGACAGCCACAGTCTCTGTTACACCTCGCCGCCGCTGCCGGGGCCCCTGCTCGTCAGCGGCCGCCCGGCGGTGAAGCTCACCGGGACGTGGCCGCGGGTGTCGGTCAAGCTCACCGACGTCGACCCCGCCGGCCGGTCCCTGCTGATCTGCGCGGGGCTCGAGTCCACCGACGGTGGTGAGCTCACCGTGCCGCTGACCCCGACCACGTACGAACTGGCCGCGGGGCACCGGCTCCGCGTCGTCGTCGCCCCCGGCGACTTCCCCCGGGTCTGGCCGCAGGAGCCGCCCGAGGGCTGGCCCGCCGTGCGGACGCTCCGGCTGCCGGTCGCCGATCCCGCGAGCGGGCGTGACTGCCCGGTGCCGGAACCGGGCGAGCCCACGCCCGCGGACCTGGAGGAACGGCTCGACGGCGATCCCGAGGACCAGACGGCGTCCTGGGAGATCACCGAAGACCTGTTGCACGAGAGGGTTTCCCTACGTCTGGCGGGCAGCAACCGGATCCGCACGGAGGGCGGTCCCGGCGGGCGGCACACCCTGCGCGTCGACCAGGAACTCGTCGCCACCGCGCACCGCATCGACCCCGCCGAGTCCACCGTCACCGGGCGCATCACCGGCACCGTCGCCACCGCGACCGGCGCCCACGTCACCGTCGACCTCGAGGTCACGGCGACCGCGACCACGATCGACGCCTCCGGGAAGGTCGTCCAGGACGGCGTTTCCCTGCTCGACCGGCACTGGCGTGGCTGAAAGCCCACCGGTCCGCTAGCCGAAAGGTGCACCATGTCGTCCCGCCCTGTCCTGTCCCGCCCTGTCCTGTCCCGCCGCGAGTTCACCCTCGGCGGCCTCCTGCTCGCCGCCGGGCTCGCCGCCGGCGCGTGCGGCGGGCCCTCCGGCTCACCCGCCGCGAACGGCACCCTGCGCATCGGCCAGTACTGGCCGCCCACCAGCCTCGACCCGGCGAAGGCGGGCGGGGAGTCGCAGCTGTTCCTGCAACCCGCGTACGACCCGCTGATCCACCGGGCCGCCGATGGCAGTTACCAGCCGGGGCTCGCGACGGCGTGGCGCTACCTCGGCACCGGCAACAAGGCGTTCGAGATCACGCTGCGGGACGGTGTGACCTTCGGCGACGGCAGCCCGCTGACCGCCGACGGCCTCAAGGCGAGCATCGAGCACTTCCGCCGGTCCGCCGGGCAGGCGGCGGCCTTCCTGGCACCGATCGACACGATGACCCCGCAGGGCCGGCTCGTCCTGCGCCTGGCGCTGAGCGAGCCGCACCCGCTGCTGCCGTCGCTGTTCACCCAGGACTTCCTCGCCGGCTACGTGATCAGCCCGGCCGGCCTGGCCACGCCGGCGGAGCTGGCGACCCGGACCTTCGGCGCCGGGCCGTACGTCCTGCTCCCCGCCGAAACCGTCGCCAACGACCACTACACCTACGGTCCCGACCCGAAGTACTGGAACTCGTCAGGCCGGTTCTACGACAAGATCACCATCAAGGTGCTGCCGAACGAGAACACCGCGCTGGCGGCGCTGAAGACCGCGCAGGTCGACGTCGTCGCGGGCAGCTACACCATCGCCGACGGCGCGAAGGCCGCCGGGTTCGAGGTGACGTCGAGCCCGGCCATCGTGATGGGCCTGCAGCTGAACGACCGGGCCGGCACGCTGTGCCCGCCGCTGGCCGACGTGCGGGTGCGCCAGGCGCTCAACCACGCCGTCGACCGGGTGAAGATCACCACGGCCCTGCTCGGCGAGTACGGCATCCCCGTCGACCAGCCGTCGGCTCCCGGCGAAGACGGCTACAGCGAACGACCCTTCTACACCCACGATCCGGGCAAGGCGCGGCAGCTGCTGGCCGAAGCGGGCTTGACCGGCGGGTTCACGCTGCCGGTGGTGGTCCCGTCCACCCCCGCGTTCCCCGGGGACCTGGCACAGGCCATCGCGTCGGACCTGCAGCAGGTCGGTGTCACGCTGCGGATCACGGCCAAGGAGCCGGCGTCCGCCAACACCGCGCTCACGCAGTTCCCGGCCTCCAGCATGGGCTGGGGTGTGCTGCCGGCCTACTTCATGGGGCGCGGGCTCTGGCTGCGGGACGCCATCGGCATGAACCCGTTCCACAGCAGCGATCCCGAGCTGGAACGGCTCGACCAGGCCGCCGCGGCCGCCGACGCCCAGGCCCGGACCGCACTCGACAAGCAGATCATCCGGCGCGTGGTGGAACTCGGCTGGTTCCTGCCGGTGTGCCTGAGCCCGGGGATGCTGTTCTACCGCGACACCGTCGGCGTCGACCCGGTGCCCGGCAAGCCCTTTCCCAGCGTCACCGCCTGGCACCCGGCCGGTCGAGCGTGATGGACGAACTCGCACCGGCGTTCCCGCCGGAGTTCCGGTGGGGCGTCGCCACGGCCGCCTACCAGATCGAAGGCGCCTGGAACGCGGACGGGAAGGGACCGTCCAATTGGGACACCCGGGCCCACCGGCCCGGTGGCCTGGCCGGCGGCGCCACCGGCGACGTGGCCTGCGACCACTACCACCGGACGGCCGAGGACCTCGACCTGCTGGCCGGTCTCGGCGTGGACAGCTACCGCTTCTCCGTCTCCTGGCCCCGGGTCCAGCCCACCGGGCGCGGCCGGTGGAACGGCCGCGGCGTGGCCTTCTACGACCGGCTGCTCGACGGGCTGCTGGCCCGGGGCATCGAGCCGATGCTCACGGTGTACCACTGGGACCACCCCCAGCCGATCGAGGACGCCGGCGGGTGGGCCGGCCGCGACACCGCGGCCCGGTTCGCCGACTACGCCGAAGGGCTCGCCGTCCGGTTCGGTGACCGCGTCACGCGCTGGATCACGGTCAACGAACCGCTTTCGGTGGTGCACGACGGGATGGCCGGCCTGCCGACGGCGTCGGCGCGCGGTCACGGGCTGCGGGTGGCCCACCACCTCCTGCTGGGGCACGGACTGGCCGTCCCGCGGCTGCGGGCGCACGCTCCGGCCGGGGAGATCGGCATCAGCCTCAACCTCGCCGGGACGACCCCCGCCACCGAGGGGCCGGAAGACGTCGCCGCGGCTGCCAGGGCCGAGGCGTACGAAGACCGGCTGTTCCTCGATCCCCTGCTGCGCGGGGACTACCCCCACCTCGACGGACGGCCGGTCATCGAAGCGGGCGACGCCGACCGCGCGACCATCGCCGCTCCGCTGGATTTCCTCGGCGTCAACTGGTACGCCCCCGCGCGGATCGCCGCGTCGGCGTCCGGGGTGTTCGGCTACACCCGGGTGCCGGTCCCCGGCGCGAGCACCAACCTGCTCGGCTGGCCGGTGGCGCCGGAGACGTTCGGTGCGCTGCTGGCCTGGCTGCGGGCGGCCTACCCGGACCTGCCGCCGATCCACGTCACGGAGAACGGCTTCCCCGGCCTCGACGAACCGGACGGCACCGGCCCGGTCCACGACCCGCGGCGCATCGCCTACCTGCGGGCCTGCCTGCGCCAGGTGCACGCCGCGCTCGAAGCGGGCTCGGACATCCGCGGTTACCACGTCTGGTCCCTGCTGGACAACCTCGAGTGGGACCACGGCTACCGCCCGCGCTTCGGGCTCGCGCACGTCGACTTCACGACGCTCGCCCGCACCCCCAAGGCGTCCTACCGGTGGTACCGGCAGGTCATCGCCGCCCACCGTGGTGCCGGGACCGGGCGTGACGGGAAGGAGCGGGCGTGCTCCGGCTGATCGCGCACCGCCTGGTGGTGTCGGTGGCCCTCGTCTTCGTCGTGTCACTGGCCGCCTTCCTGCTGCAGTCCGCCGCCCCGGGCGACCTCGCCCGCGCCATCCTCGGCCAGAACTTCAGCGTCCCGGCCTACGAAGAGCTGCGTCACCAGCTCGGCCTCGACCAGCCCGTGCTGACGCAGTACTGGAACTGGCTCCGGGACGCGGTGCACGGCGACCTCGGCTCGTCCCCGATCAGCGGGCTCTCGGTGGCGGACGAGATCTCCCACCGGCTGCCCGTCACGCTGTCGCTGATCGGCTGCGCCACGGTGGTGACCACCTTCGCCGGCGTCGCGCTCGGCGTCGTCAGCGCGGTCCGGGGTGGCCGGATCGGCCGCGTCGTCGACGTGCTTTCGCTCGTCGGCTACGCGCTGCCCAGCTTCTGGTTCGCGCTCACGATGGTGACGCTCTTCGCGGTCACCGTCCAGCTGCTGCCCGCCACCGGCTACGTCCCGCTCGGGACCTCGCCCGCCGGGTGGGCCCGCAGCCTGGTGCTCCCGGTCGCGACCCTGGCGCTGCCCGGCATCGCCGTGTTCGCCAAGCAGACCCGGGACGCGATGCTGGACGCGCTCTCCCGCGACTACGTGACGGCCTTGCGGGCCAACGGCGTCCCCGAGAGGTCGGTGGTGCTGCGCCACGCGCTGCGCAACGCGGCGATCCCGGTGGCGACCCTGGTCGGGCTGACGTTCATCGGCCTGCTGAGCGGGACGGTGTTCGTGGAGTCGGTCTTCGCCATGCCGGGCCTGGGCGGCTTGGCCGTGCAGGCCACGTCGCTGCACGACATCCGGATGATCCAGGGCGTGGTGGTCGTGTTCACGGTGATCGTCGTCGCCGTCAACCTGCTCGTGGACCTGGCCTACGGCCGGCTCAACCCGAAGGCGAGGATCCGGTGACCGCGGGAGTCGAAGAGTTCGTCGCCCGGGGCGTCCGGCCGGGACGCCGGTGGCGGGCCGCGCTCCGGCGCCCGCTCGCCCTGCTGCCGCTGGGCTACCTCGCGCTGCTGGTCGCCGGTTCGGTACTGGCGCCCGTCCTCGCGCCCGCCAGCCCGGTGGCGACCGACCTGGACCACGTGCTCGCCGGGCCGGGCGCGGCCCACCCGCTCGGCACCGACGCGCTCGGCCGCGACGTGCTGTCCCGGCTCATGTACGGCGGCCAGGTCAGCCTGCTGCACGCCGCGATCGTCGTCGTCACGGTGATCGGGGTGGGTGTCACGAGCGGGATCGCGGCGGGCTACCTGGACGGCTGGTTCGACCGGGCGTTCACCTGGGTGGTCGACGTCCTGCTCGCGATCCCGGTCCTGATGACCCTGCTGGTGGTGCTGGCCGTCGTGGGCGAGCACCAGACCGTCGTGATGGTCACGCTCGGTGTGCTCGTCTCCCCCGGCCTGGCCCGGGTGGTGCGGGGCGCGACCCTGGCGGTGCGCAAGGAGCTCTACATCGCCGCCGCGCGGGTGAGCGGGCTGCCCCACCACCGGATCGTGACGGCGCACGTGCTCCCGCGGATCGCCGGCCCGATCATCGTCCAGGTCTCCCTGCTCGCCGGCGGGGCGCTGCTCATCGACGCCGGCCTGAGCTACCTCGGGTTCGGCGCGCAACCGCCGGACCCGACCTGGGGCGACATGATCGCCCAGGCAGCCTCGGTGATCGACCGCCAGCCGTGGCTGCTGGTGCCGCCGGGGGTCGTGCTCGGCCTGGCGATCCTGGCCTTCGGCCTGCTGGGCGACGTCGTCCGGGACGCGACCGCCGAGCCCCGGCGCAACCGCCCGCACGGCGCACACCGGGCGCCCGCGCCGGCACTGACCCCGCGGGAAGAGCGTTCGACGGCGCTGCTTTCGCTGCGGGACGTCGAGATCACCCTGCCCGGTGGCCAGGTCCTGGTGGAGGACCTCGACCTGGACATCGGCCGCGGCGAGACCGTCGCGCTGGTCGGTGAATCCGGCTGTGGCAAGTCGATCACCGGCCGCGCGGTCCTGGACCTGCTCCCGGCGGGCGGCGCGGTCACCGCCGGGAGCGTTCTGTTCGACGGCACCGATCTCGCCCTCGCCGGGCCGCGGGCGATCCGCGGGCTGCGTGGCTCGCGGATCGCCCTGATCTCGCAGGATCCGGTGGGCGCGCTCGATCCGGTGTTCACGGTGGCGCACCAGGTGAGCGAGCTGGTCCGCCTGCGCCACGGCGGGTCGCGGGCTTCGGTGCGGGAGCGGGCTCTCGGTCTGTTGCGCGACGTGAACCTCCCGGAGGTCGTGGCCCGCCGCTACCCGCACGAGCTGTCCGGTGGCATGGCCCAGCGCGTCGCGATCGCCATGGCGCTGGCCGGGGAGCCGAGCCTGCTCATCGCCGACGAGCCGACCACGGCACTCGACGCCACGGTCCAGGCCGAGGTGCTCGGCCTGCTCCGGCGGCTGCAGGAGGACCGTGGGATGGCGATCCTGCTCATCACGCACGACTGGTCGGTGGTCGCTTCGTCCTGCCGGCGGGCGTACGTCATGTACGCCGGTCACATCGTGGAATCCGGGGCGGTCGGCGACCTGCTCGCCCAGCCGCGGCACCCCTACACCGAAGGGCTCCTCGGCGCGATGCCGAGCCGCGCCGAGGCAGGGGGACGGCTGGCCGCGATCCCCGGCACCGTACCGGAACCCGCGCACTGGCCGCGTGGCTGCCACTTCGCCCCGCGGTGCCCCCTCGCGACGGCCCAGTGCCGATCGCGCCGATCGCCGTGTTCGAACCCGCCACCGGGCACCGCACCCGCTGCCTGCACCACACCCAGCTGTCCCCCGGGGGAAACCGTGCCTCTGCTTGAACCGCCACTGCCCGAACCGCCACTGCTCGAAGTGCACGGACTGCGCGTCGGGTACCGGCCGCACCAGCCGGTGGTCGACGGGGTCGATCTCGTGGTGCGGCCGGGGGAAACGCTCGGGCTGCTCGGCGAGTCCGGCTCGGGGAAGTCGACGATCGGGCACGCGATCGTGGGCCTGGTCCGGCCGGCCGGCGGCCGGATCCTGTTCCGCGGCGCGGACATCACCCACGCGGGTGCCCGGCAGCGACGCGCACTGAGCACCCACCTGCAGGTCGTGTTCCAGGACCCGCACGGATCGCTGAACCCGTCCCGCACCGTCGGCAGCACCCTCGCCGAACCGCTGCGCGTCGTCCGCCGGCTACCGCGCCGGGTGGCCGAGGCGCGGGTCACCGACGTCCTGAAGCGGGTCGGCATGCCCGCCGCCGCGGCGACCCGCTACCCGGCCGCGTTCTCCGGCGGCCAGCTGCAGCGCATCGCCATCGCCCGCGCGCTGGTGCTGGAGCCACAGCTGGTCGTCTGCGACGAGCCGACCAGCGCCCTCGACCTGTCGGTGCAGGCCCAGATCCTCAACCTGCTGCTGGACCTGCAGCAGCAGCTGGGGTTGAGCTACCTGTTCATCTCCCACGACATCGACGTGGTGCGGTTCGTGTGCCACCGGGTCGTGGTGCTGCGCGGTGGCCGGATCGCCGACCACGGTCCGGTGCCTACGTGAGTGCTTCCAGCACCTTCACCGCGTGCCCGGTCCCGTCCTCGGCCCGGATCAGCTCGCCCAGTTCCTTCGCCCGGGCCGGTGCGGTGCCGGTGAGTGCGTGGGTGATCGCGTGGGCCAGGCCGGTCGCCGTCAGCTCCCGCAGTGGCTGGGGCCGTGGTGCGACGCCCAGTGCGGACAGCCGGCGCCCGAAGAAGGGCTGGTCGAACATGAACGGGCAGACCACCTGCGGGCGCCCGGCGGCCAGCGCGGCACCCGTGGTGCCCGCTCCCCCGTGGTGCACGACCGCGGCCGTGCGCGGGAACAGCCAGTCGTGCGGGGCCTGGGTCAGGCAGTACGCGTCCCGCCCGAGGCCGTCGGGCCGGATGCCGCCGCGGCCGAGCGCGACGACCGCCCGGACCCCGGCCGCGCGCAGGGCGGCGGCGGCGATCTGCCCGGTGCGGTCCGGGTCGCTGCCGACCATGCTGCCGAACCCGAGGTAGACCGGCGGTTCACCGGCGGCGAGGAAGGCCGCGAGGCCGGCCGGGGGTGTCCACGGCAGCCGGGACCGCAGGAAGAAGAACCCGGGGGTGTGCACGAACTCCGGGTACCGGGCCCACGGCGGCAGCACGTGCCTGCTGAACGCCTGCAGCACCGGCGCCGGGGTGCCGTCGGGGCGCCGGAGCGGGTCGTGGGCGAAGCGGCGGCGGGGCAGGCCGAGCCCGTTGCGCCGGAACCGCGCCGCGTTCCCCGTGAGGGCCCGGACGAACGTCCTGGTCGAGCGGTAGGAGGCCTCGTTGAGCGCCGCCGGCAGCCGGTACGGGAACAGCGGGTCGGCGAACGACGGCGTCGGCACCCAGAACGGCTGCAGGCACACCGGCACCGCCGGTACCCCCAGCAGCTCGGCGATGGCGTGCCCGGGCACGTTGACCTGGTGCACCACGACGTCGATGTCGTCGTCCTCGGCCAGCACCCGGCCCAGCGCCGCGAGATCGCCGAACACCCCCCGCATGGCGACGCGGTTCTGGCGCAGCAGCCGCAAGCCCAGCCGTTTCCCGCGCAGGCCGCGGAAGTTGCGTTCGACCGCCTCCCACGCCGCCTCGTCACCGACCAGCTTGTTCGTCCCGTCGTCGAGCGGGAGCACCCGGGTGCAGAAGGGTTCGGCCACCGCGGCCGACGACGCCGGCACGGCCAGCACCACCTCGTGCCCGGCGCCGGTCAGGGCGGCGGCCAGCGCGGCGAACGGCTGGACGTCGCCGCGGCTGCCGTGGGTCAGCAACAGAGCCTTCACGAACCGTCCCTCCCTAGGCCGAGGCGCCGATGATCAGCAGCTGCTCGTGCAGCTCGCGGACGAGCCGGTCGACGTCGCCACGGGTGAAGAAGCGATCGGTGAAGATGTGCAGCACCGTCAACCGGTCCCGGTACGTCGAGACGTAGTAGCCGGGGAAGAACGTGTCGCCGACGGTGTTGAGGATGTGGATCTCGGTGAACGCAGTGCCGGACGGGGCCGGGAACTCCGCGACCACACCGAGGTTGCTGATCAGCGCGTAGGAAAGGTTGCGGCCCAGGGTGTCCTCCATCGGGACCGCGTCGCGGCCTCCCTCCAGGCCCGCGAGCACCTCGTCCATCCGCGCCTTGACCTCCCGGCCGATGAGGACTGGGCTCAACCGCGGGGACACGCCCGTTTCGGCGACGTAGGACATCATGAAGTTGGTCGTTTCCAGCTCGCCGACCGGCGGATCGACCCGACGCCGGAAGTCGACCGGCGATACGCAGTACATCGGCACGGTTTCCCGCCCGCCGGCCAGGACGCGCTGGGCGAGCAGGATCGCGCCGGCGACCAGGCCGTGCACCGTGGTCTCGTAGCGGCGCGCCGCGCGCTTGAGCCACTGCGTCTCCTCGGTGCCGAGCCGCAGGTAGCCGCTGATCAGGCCCGCGGTCCCGGCCGGCGGCTCCGGCGGGGTCGCGGAGTGGAACAGCCTGCGGTCGTACGGGATCAGGCCGAGCCGTTCGTGGAACAGCGCGGCGGGCGGCGCGGGCAGTGCCGTGCCCGGCTCGCTCACCGGCTCCTCCCCCGCTGCGAACGCGGTGAACAACCGCAGCAGCTCCCGGAAGGTGCCGAGCCACGCGTTCGCATCGGTGATCGAATGGTCCGTGCGCAGGGCGACGAACCCGTGCCCGTCCCCCTGGACGAGCACGAGGTCGGCGACCCCCGCCGTGGCATCCCACGGCAGCTCGGTGATCTTCGTCAGCACGTCCGGCACGTCCTCGAGGACGAGCACATCCGGTTCGTGCTCGGGTGACACCGCCAGCACGGCCTCCGGCGCGGTGCCGCGGATCCGCGCCCGCAGCACGGGGTGCACCGCGCACAGGTGCCGGAACGCCCTGGTGAGCGCATCGGCGTCGAGGTCTCCATGGTACTCCGCGGCCATGATCACGACCCGGTCGAGGTGGGCCAGCTCCAGGTAGTTCAGCGGACGTTCGAGCACGGTCAGGTCCATTTCCACTCCCGCGTGAAGAACTGCGTCCCGTTGACGAGCACCTCGGCCGTGACGGCCGCGTCAGCGGCCCCCATGTCGATCCCGGCCCGGACGACGACCCGGTCGCCGTCCGGGGTTTCCGCGGTCTTCTCGCCGCTCGCCGTCATGCGCGTTCCCGCCGGGTGGTGCTCGGGCACGCCGAGGTCGACCTGCGTGGTCATGGCGAGGAAGTCGCGGTCGGCCCCCGGGTACCGGATCCGGTCCCGCTTCTCCACCGTCAGCCGGACCGACGAGCGGAGGTGGTCGCGGGCGATCTCCCACCGGTCGCGCCGGGGCCCGGCACCAGTTCGCAGGACGCGTCGAGGAACGTCCGGATGTCTTCGATCTCGAGCTCGAACGACGCGTAGCCGTCCGGTGACTCGAT